>NZ_JAWOTI010000018.1:0-115219 GCF_033338775.1 Vibrio sp. Vb1018 | reverse complement strand
GTCAGTACCATGCTTCTTGACCTTCCATTCGCCTTCGCCATAAACCTTGAGGCCAGTGGCATCAATGGCTAGGTGTTGTATCGCACCTCTGGTTTTAGTTTTAAATGAAACCTCAACTTCCTTAGCTCGACGGCTTATACAGGTGTAGTGGGGACAAACTAGCGGGATGTTAGCCAGCTTAAATACCGAGTCTAGAAATCCTTGCAGTGCTCTCAACGGCATAGAGAATATGCGTTTCACCATCAGTGCAGTAGTAATGGCTAAGTCGCTGAATTGGCGAGGTCTGCCGCGCTTGCCTTGTTTGTTTTGCTTCCACTCGGCTATCGCTTCCTCATCAATCCAAAAGGTCAGAGAACCACGGTTTATTAAGGCTTTGTTGTACTGCGTCCAGTTAGTTGTTTTGTAACGAGGTTTAGGTATGAGGCTACGACGATTAATGGGTGTAGCCGATCAGATCGTAGCCTCTTGATTTAGTTCCATCGATTTAAGCAAAGCCCGAAGAGCCAGAGGAGTTAGAGATACAGATTATTTTAAGTTGAAGATCAGACAAACATCGGTCCCGGATACCCACTCAACTTTTTACCCAAATATCAAGCTCACCTAAGCGGAGAAGAACCTTTTTGGTAATGCTGAAAGTGGCTACGATACTTGTGGCTATTCAAGTAATAATGCCTAACTTCAGTCACAGTTTATTCAACAATTACCCTATATAGTAACTTGCATATAATCAATACACTGCTCCGATTATAACTACAAGTATATATAAATCGCCCCCATGGAGGTCTCTATGCCCCAGAATTATGACAGACATATCAGTAATTTGACCAAAGACACTTACGCTTTGATATTGGCAGGTGGTCGAGGTAGTCGTTTATTTGAACTCACCGATTTTCGAGCAAAACCTGCTGTATATTTTGGTGGTAAGTTTCGTATTATCGATTTTCCACTATCAAACTGTTTCAATTCAGGTATTCACCGCGTAGGTATCGCAACACAATACAAGTCGCACTCGTTGATCCGTCACATTAGCCGCGGTTGGGGAAGCCTTAGAGCTCAACAATTTGTTGAAATTTTACCTGCTTCACAACGAACGGGCGATGACTGGTATGCTGGTACAGCGGATGCGGTATATCAAAATATTGATATAATTCGTTCACATAGACCCAAGTACATTCTAATTCTGTCTGGTGACCATGTATATCGTATGGACTATGGTACTCTACTAGCGGAGCATGTAGCAAATAACGCAGATATGACAGTCTGTTGCCTAGAAGTTGATACTGAAGAAGCTGCGGGTAGCTTTGGTGTTCTGACCGTAGATTCCAAAAATAAAATAGTTGCTTTTGATGAGAAACCAGCTCAACCCAATGAAATTCCGAATAAACCGAATAAGTGTTTGGCTTCAATGGGCAATTATTTATTCAATGTTGATTTTCTTTTTGACCAGTTATTAAAAGATGTGGATGTCCAAGGATCCACCCGCGATTTTGGCCACGATATCATTCCTTCAATCATTAATGAGAGTAATGTTTTTGCGTACTCTTTCAAAGATCCAGACAGTGAAAATCAGCCCTACTGGCGTGACGTGGGTACACTTGACTCATTTTGGGAAGCCAATATGGAACTTGTTACAACTAAACCACAACTTGACCTTTATGATAAAGACTGGCCGATTTGGACATATCAAGAACAGCTTCCACCTGCTAAATTCATTTTTGATAACGATGAACGCCGTGGTATGGCCGTAGATTCAACGGTTTCTGGAGGGTGCATTATTTCTGGTTCAACTATTAGAAAATCATTGTTGTATTCAAGTGTCCATGCCCACTCATACAGTCTTATTGAAGAGTCAGTATTGTTGCATGGCAGTCACGTTGGTGAACACGCTAAACTGAAGAGAGTTATCCTTGATAGTTATTGTTGTGTCCCGGCCGGCTTGAGCATTGGCTATGATAAGGAACAGGATAAAGCCAATGGTTTTCGTGTTACAGAAAAAGGAATCACCCTAGTAACTAAAACTATGCTGGAAAATCTTGCTAAATAAATGTACTGAACAATTTTTTCTCGAAATACGAGTCAAAGGCATCGCAATGGCGATAAATATGGCAAGCGAGTACAACTAGTCTGACACCCAAATTATGGTCTTATCTTCACCACTCGGAGATAAGACCACGTTTCACCTGAATATATACCCTGCGGCTAACAATTTTTTCATCCACAAAAATCGAGAAATTGGTGTGTTAAAAAGCGAATCTTATGTTGTAACATGCCTATGAATAGCCACCGACTTCATAGACACTCTGTCTCATAATAGTGGTATTACATTGAGTAAGCCAAAGGGAAACGAATCAAAGTGACAGCTCTAGCAAACAGTTGAGCATCAATGTTTTAGAGCGGATGTTCTAAGGCGCTACTGTCCCGAAGTGACTCAAAATCATCGTCAGCATATCTCCGGGCAACCGATGTCTAAATACTCACCTTTAATGAATAATTTTGCAAAACCATATATTTCTCTCACATGAATTTTATTGAGGAAAATTTTGAAGCAGGACGACAAGAAATTTAAAGAGCGAAAATTTTGAAGCAGGACGACAAGAAATTTAAAGAGCGAAAATGACAATGGGGCAAAACCGACTTAGCACAAGCACCACCCCCGATGTGATCACCAACCCCGAATTTATCACCATCTATCAGGTTCTAGAGCGAGCGAACTGAATGGCAGTTTTCAGGTCCAGAGTTAGAAACTAATTAATAATAACCAGTACAACAGCCGCTACCGCGTTGCTGTTGTACTGGTTATATTACGACTCAACACCCCAGACAGTCTCGTGCCACCACCTAACCATCCCAGCTAAAATCCAACAACAAATTCCCCCTCAGAACCTTCGAGCAGACACTCAGAGCGGAATATTCAACGGTATTGACCCAACGGCTATAAATACCAGTCGCAGTGGTTACAGGCAGAGAATTCGCAGCAGAACCACCAGCACAAAACGCAGACAACAAAAAAGGGAGCAGCCACTCAACGCAACTACTCCCTTTCAAACACCAATGTGCACTACTTCAGCTCATAGAACAGCTCGGTCAAAGCCGCTTCACCAACCAGATCAACTAACTGCGCAACAAAGCCATCAAACTCATCAGCAAACCCAATTTTCGCCAAACCAAACTCAGCAACAACTTGATCCAGTGATAGATTCAAAACCTCACCCTTATTCTTAGCTCGACGAGCCTTGTCATTCAGCGAGGTAACGGCCTTAACCAAATCACCACCAGCAACCAGCGCAGGATTAGCAAGCAACAAATGGCGCGCAGACGGATAGAGCTTACCTTGGTAGAACATAGGTTTGGACTGACCCTTTAACTTCTCACGCTCGGTGTGTGCAGCAGACAGCGCTTCCTCTACAGATATACCAGCCTTTATGCGGTTCATTAACGTACTTTGCGCCACACCTAGCTCTCTAGCCGCTTGTCGCATACTTGAGTACTCAGTGCCATCTATAACAACTTTCTTGCGGTAGTCACCTTTGGGTCGTGCTTCTAGCTCAAGGGCTTGCTCTAGCGTCCACCCGAACTTGGTAACGCGCTCATTCACCAGTTTAGGATTCAAACCATAGTGACGTGCAGCAGCAGTGCGAGAAGGGAACTCAACTCCCTCAATTTCATAGATATTTTTCATATTGTTATCTCTTTTCAATTTGCTAAGCATAAAACCACACAGAGGCCGCCTGGAACAAGCCAGACGACCTCTGCATGGTTACTACTCGAAATAGGTCTTAAAACGGGGCATCATCGTCCACAGGCGCTTTTTGAGCTACACCCTCGCCGAAGCTGACCTTGGATTTAATCTGCTCATATAGCGCCAGCATATCGCGCACGAGTTCAGCGTTCGGTCTCGGCTGTCCATTGGGCTTCACCCAGTTCTGTTGCTTCCACTTCGGTGCCCATTCAGTAAGAGTGTTCACCACAGTGATGTTCAGACCCAACACTTCAACGGAACCAGCACCATTATCCAGTTCAGCTTTAGCGCGCTTCAGACCATGTCGACCGAGTTGTAAGTGCATAGTGGCAGCAGTCCCCTTCAGAGCTTCGGTCACATAAGTTTCTCCATTCACCACCGATATTGTTGACGCCTTACCACCTGTACCAAGATGGCAGTTAACAGTGACTTTTTTATCTCCCGATGAGGGCAGATACTTACTCAGATAACTCAAGTCCTCCTGAACTTTCGGCATACCGTTATTACGTGGTCGCTTCGGTGCTTTTCTCTTCAAGCGTTTATTGTTTGCTTTGCGGATTTTGGGAATTGCATCAACCGCCTCCTGATAGCTATTAAAACCTTTAACATTGCCGCCCGGTTTACCGTGAGATAAAGCGCGAGCCTCATCGAAGGTTTTAACAGGTACGATCGCTTCATCAGTAATCGCCAAATAATAATTACAATGTGACTTAGCCATAATAATGCTCCTTAAAATTTTATTGAGTTAGCCGCCGGAATGACGGCTGTGGATTTGAATAAATGTCATTGCGTGTGAGGTTGGGTTTCTTATATCCCCAACGGTGCAATGGTTGATTGGTAAAAAAGCCCTTTGAGATAAGGGCTTTCGATAGGTCAATATTTACGATCTCAACGGGCGTTGAGAGCTTCTCGCAGTGAGGAACGAGATTCAGGGTTGAAGAGGATTTCAACTTCGAAGTCAGGAAACTTCGAGACTATTAAGCGAGCTAAACTGATGGTTAGCTCAGTCATCGGTACAGCGCCTTCAATCAATTTGGCGTTCTTAGCACTACGAACAGCGGTCGCTTTAGTCAGATAGCCGTTATCTGTTAACCACTCAGCTAATGCTTTGGCGGTAATGTCCTTCTTTCTCATGCCATTTTTCTCATGAGCATAGAAACGCAAAAACAACCGCGCCATTAAGCTTTCCGAAGTCTCATCAGCCTTTAAGCGAACGTCTTTGTGACTGGTACTTTCTGCCATTACTAAACGGTCTTGCCATGAACACCAATCATCAAAGTTTTTTAGAACATGAGACTTGCGCCAGCGATCAAAGCGCAATCGTGTAAACAGCATCTCATCCAAAGACTTGTGTGGCTTGGTTTCAAGCGCAATATGACTCCGTCCTTTCACGTCAACCATTACCGGATTTAGGAGCTGTCGCTTTTGATCATATTCCATATTCAGGAAGATAGACCGCTTCTCAAGCATCAAATCCTTATGTTCTAAAAAGCGCATCCGGTTCGGTGTCAGGTAGCTACCATCAACTTTGTCACCTGGTTTACGGGTTAAATATTTATCCACCATATAAGCACTTTGGTCATTGATGGTTGGATCGACTTTAACGCCACCTTTAGCCAGTATTGGCTCAAAACCTTCACTCTCTATAACGGTGTACTGAGCACGAGTCTTAGCACCGATCAGTTGCTTCGCTTGATGCTTGAGTTCTAGTACTTCACCGCCAGTTGGGTCTATACGGTGGTAGAGCTCTCGGAACCGCTGACAAATAGGACCTTTTAAGTCTATTTCATTCAGATCAGCATTAGTCAGGAAGCCGTCTGTCGTCACTGAAACAACAACCTTGTCATCGGGGATGCTATGAAGCATTTCCCCCAACAAGGCTCTAGCTAAGCCAGTCGTGTAAGCGGCGAAAAATGGGTTGGTCAAAGTCGATGGTGGTAGTTGTGTAGAGTAACCAGCTTGGATATCGAACGACCTCTTTGGGCGCAACGATTGAGCTAGCTTTCCATAGCAACTATTCAACATTTCCTTAGTCAATTTCTCGTCAAAGCTATTTTTAACGAATGACTTACGCCGTTCTCGCCCCCAGCGCATGAAGTCTTCGAAGATTCGTTTATCATTCTTCCAGGGCACGACAAACGCTTGCTTGATGATAATTTCTGCACCTTGGCTATAAGCAACTTCAAGCTCATGACCTGTACAGTGCGTCTCACCCGATAGCGGAAATATCAATCCATACTCAGATCGAACGGCTAAACTTGGGAAGCGAGTATGTTCAGGGAACTTAAACTCAACCCAAGCCAAAGCACATTTGTCTCCAAACAGCTCTTTCAGATCTCTGGTCATGTACATCTGGTCGTAATCTAACTCTCGCAGACCTAGCGTAATCGCCGAATAACATGATGGAACGTCATAATCTCGCCAAGTATCAATAGGAGTAGGACCAGCGATAAATGACTCGTTGCGTCCTCCATGGTAGGCCATGGTCGAAAAATGCTCTAATGTCATGCGAGCTGTTACAGGCACATCACGAGTTATCGTTAGCGGTTTACTTCGGTCAGAAGGCCACACTTCTTTAGTCACCTTCTCAAAACCAAACAAACCACGGTAACCGCGCTTATCCTCCAAACTATTAACAAAGGCTTTAACGGCAATACCACCGATGGTGAACGGAACCGAATTTAGACCGAGTGTATTTTGACAGAAGGAAGAAACACGCTCGAAATGACGAGCACTGATAATTGAATCAGTAATTGCATACTCAGCGAATTTCTCCGGTTGTGCTTCCAGAAACTCATCCATTCGAGAGATAGAGTAAGGCTCTGGGATTTCTACCTTTGGAATCTTCAATAGCTCTCCGACAGAGGCTAATGATGATCCATTGGGTGAAAGCAGCATGGTGTCGTAAAACGTGATATACAAGGTGTGTCGATTGCGGGATTTGTCGTGAACATTGAGAGGCTCTTTATCGATACGGCGAGACATGACTTTATCAAGTTCCAGTCCGTATACGTCATCAAGGCTCGCCACCGTCTTACGCAACCCTTTTACGTGGGTCTTTAGCTGATCAAAGGCTTGGCTGAAGTTAAACAAATCAGCCGATAGCCAATGAGCACACAAAACGATGTCAGTCGGCCACTTATCAAGTACTTCATCTTCCATCGCTTTTTCGATAGCCTGAACCAAGCATTTGTCCAGTGCTAGCCGTCCCGATTTTTTGGTCGATTCGGGGAACAAGATAATCGTTGATAACTTGCCGTTGAATAGAACCGCGAATTGGTAGCTCAAGATACGGTTGTAGCCTCCGCATTTAGATTCTACATACTCAGTATCCATGGCTATCACGGGACGTTCAAAGAACGGTGTTGCCTTTCGCTTTTTACGCTTGGTTTGCTTCTTCTTTTTAGGTTTACGAAGCAATATTGGCTTAGCTTTACGCTTAACGCCATCAAAAGAAGCAGACTCACTAGGTTGAGCTTCCCCCCAAGCACTTACCGCTTCTTCCTCAGTCCAACCGGATGTTGCGAGGTTGTCCATACTTAAGTCAGAAGCCTGTTCTAACCAATCATATGTTTCATTCATAATACTACTCTCTAGAAACGCAAAAAGACGCTCTAAGCGTCTTTTTGCAAGGTTTACAATGATGATTACTTAAAGTCTGACCAAGCAATCTTAGGCAGGTCATTACCCTCACTGTACGTCAGTAAGGCTTCTGTAATCGCGTCACGCAAACCTTCGAGGTCACTGAACTCTTCAGGCGTAAACATAGCAAGCAAGTTGTCACTGTTTACCACCGTCATCAACAGTGCACCCGACTTTGGAGAGATGAAAGCACCGCCGACCGTATCCGCATGGATCCAGCCACCGCTTTCTAGCATGAAACATTTATTCTTCTCAGGTTTCATCTTCTTGGAAACTTGCTTAAACAACTCTTCAGCATGTTCTCCTGATTCGGCAGCGATAAGGTTACCCTTGGCTCCCAAAACAACCAGCAGTTCATCTGATGGCAGAACTGTTTTGCCTCCAAAAATGTTTGCTACACCTGACTTAGTACGAATGAATAGAGAATTATTGCTCATTTTTCTGTGTCCTTCTAAAAATTGAATTGTTAAAGAGCAATCTGGTTGGACGAACCAATCCAGTTGCCCTCCCGCCCCAAACTTGGGATACCAATATTCTGCTTTTTTAAGACATCGCATTTTGGGGGTACAAAAATGCGATTTTCAGGTCACGAATCGTTGCACAATGAAAACTCCTGAAATAAACAAAGCCCAGAGTGCATAGCACTCTGGGCTTTGTTTTTAGCACGTTACAAACTTAAGTTAGATTAACCAACGAGGAGCCAACTTCCGTTCTTGCTCTTCCAACAGTTTCTTCTGCTTCTCAGCCTGCTCATCTTCCCAAGCAATCACATCACTTAACCGGAAACGAATAGGACTATTTCGGTTGGTCCCCAATTTAAAGAAAGGTGGTAACGAAGATGGGTTTCGGGAACAAGCTGTAGTAATGGACTCTAAGCTACGCTTTTGGCGTTCAGCAAGGTCTTGTTTAGTCAAGATAACATCATTCATTTTTCATTTTTCCTTATAGACGTAGTTCAGAATTGCCAGACAACAAAGACAAGGCGGTGCTTTGGCTCGCTTCTGCCAGTTTAGATTGTTGATGAAAAGCATATCGCTCAGTCGTTGTAATACTCTGGTGAAACAAGCTGGACTGCACTAATCGAGCATCACCAGTGAGCATCAACTGTCTACTGGCGTATGTACGACGTAAGTCATGGATATTAAAAGACTCACTCCCTCCCGTAGACTGCAACACAACGTCGCGAATCTTCTCATGGCAACTACGAGGGTAAGCTATATGCGCCCCTTCCTTCACAGCAGAAGGAAAAATCCACTCATTCCATGACAACTCTGCGCAGCTTTTTAATACTTCTCGAGCTGGCTCATTAAGCACCACACGGTACGACTTACCATTTTTAGTCATCGGCAGAGTCAACAATGTAAGGTCGTCACTCAGCATTTCTCGACGGATATCAATGACATTTCCGATACGAAGTCCTGTAATCAAACTGAACAACAATGCCTTAGACTGAAAGCTGCTAATGCGAATCGCTTCCCGAATATAGATACGCAACTCATCGTCACTTAAAACTCGGTCACGTATATTGTTTTCAGGCCACTTCTTGATCCCCTTACACGGGTTTACAACCAAAAGCTCCAGCTCTACAGCAAGTGAAAAAATGCGCGATAGAAGGGACAAATGACGGTTTACCGTTGAACCTTTAACTTGAGTAGATAGCTCAGTAAGAAATTGCGTAATCTGCAACTTACTGACATCACCTAGAGCTTGATGTGCAAAGATTGGAGCCACTCGGCGCCAACGTGTTTTTACACTCTCGATATCTCGATTTCGGCTTTCCATCATTGGAAGAACATAATCAATGAAGAAGTCACCGATTAAAAGGGATGCAGCTTTGTTGTAATAGCCAAGCTCAATCTTCGAGACACGCTCTCTGGCAATCTTGTCAAAAGTAGAAATGCTCATCTCAGGCCAGTGTCCAATCACTTCATTAAAACGCTGACCTTTAAATGTCTTAGAGATGCCTAGAGAGATCGTATTGGCATAGAATGTTACTTGCTGGTACTTCACACCTTCACGTCGCTTAACAATTGGACTCTGTCCAGGTTTAGGGCGAGGATGTGATTCAAAAATGGATGCGGTAAAAGGAATGGCACGACTAACCACAATTTACTCCTGTGCATAAAAAATCAAAAACATGCAAAGGATTTTACGGATTAGCCGCGTATTATCTGGCAGTACAAAATGGCGATTTTCAGGTCACTAAACTTCCTTCTCGATGATATTTCGCAAATAATTCTCCAACCTTTTATCGTTAAAGAGCTCTTCCGATTTCTCGCCGTCATCTTTCGACTCATAAGAAACCAAGAACTCGTCTATCAGCTCATAAACAAAATCATATAGCTCATTCACATCCCGCTTAGCCTGCTTTAACAGCGTTGTATTTCTGTTTTTATAGTCACCACACCCCGCAGCTAAATGTTTATAGCGCTCATCAACATACTGCTTTCTATCTTGAGGGATAAACGCGTCCAAACATAGCCGTCTCACGGTTTCCTTTGAGATTGGAAGATGATATTTACCCATTTCCGATACCACCTTAGACAGTAACTCCCGAACTTTACCTTGAAACTCCATAACTTCTTTCTGTATAGACGACTTCTTAGTCACAGTTCTTCGAATCTCGGACACCTTTGCCGCTTTGTTTTCAGCGTCAGCTTTAAGATTTAGTAACGGAGAAAGCGTCTTTTCACCGGAGAACTTTCGGCGACTTAAGGACATCATTTCGACAATCATTTCTACATCAGATAAAAGAGCATAAATCTTGGACAGAATGCCTTTAAGCTCAGCCGAAAGACCATCAACTTCAGACAAAGAGTCTCTAACCTTAGTCGAAATCTCATCAACTTCAGATAATGTAATAATATTATCTTCGACAATTTTTTTAGTAGTTTTTAACTTATGGTGCGCTAGGGCTGGAAACAAAAGTTCAGGTAGATGAGGATCTTTTAGGAGCCTGTCATCAAAATCAGGGTATAACTCCGGAACAATCATCGACAAATACAGCGCTTGTACATCTGTATAACCCGCAGATTGTTTAGGTGACGGCAAACCGATACTAAAGCAAAAATCATCATCAACAAACTCGGCGGCATTACATCGAACGTCTTCTATAGCTGCTTTGACGTAATGCCAGACTCCACTACCAGTTAAAACGGTTTCTCGACCATTGATCAATGTGCTCTCTGTTTCAAATGCGCTAGCGTGATACTTCAATCCTTTCTCATCTAAAAGCGCTTTTAACTGTAACTCACAAGCTTTGATTCGCTTCTTAAGAACATTAATTTCTTTCTTTTTTCTAGACATCGTTTTAGGCAGGTTCACAACACAACGACTGATAATCCTATCATAAGTCTTGGATATGTTAGTCCGTGTTATTAATTCCCCAACGGACTAAATGAACACAGAGAAAAAAGCCCAACGAGATAAAGGGAAACCACTTCTCATCAGTTACGATAAAGAAAAAAGTAGAGGCGAAATCGCCTCTACTCGTTCATGTCACCATCTCTGGGTAATCCTAGTACCGAAAAACTCCGTGACCCGTTAGACTCATTAGTCTTAGACATTGACTTCAGTTCGATTTCTACCTTTCCTTTTCGCTTGATACAGTGCTGTATCAGCTTTTTGGATAGCCATATGAAGTGTCTCTCCACTTCCAGTCCAATGTGACACGCCAATTGAAACAGTTAAATTACCTATGCTTGCAAACTGGTGCTGTTCAACATGCTTTCTTAATTTTTCAGCCTTCTCAAATGCATTTTCTACACTCATTTCAACAAGAAAAGTCATGAACTCTTCCCCACCAGTTCGACATAAAACATCTGTCTTACGCGATTGAGATTTAATCAGATTAGAAAGCTCTTTTAGAACCTCATCTCCAACACTGTGTCCATAGGTATCATTCACTTTTTTAAAGAAGTCAATATCAATAGCCATAATAGAAAGAGGTTTCTTACTTTCTTTAAACCTCTCAAGTGCTTCTTCAAAACCTCTACGATTAGTGAGTCCCGTCATGACATCAGTCAAACTATTGCAATGAAGTTTTTCTATCGTGTTAGAAACATCCTTGGAGGTTTTAACGACTGCCGACTTCAATAAAGACGCTTCAAAAAACCAAGGTTTTATCTTTTTGAAGTCGACAGGCTCAAAGTCTTCCATGTTTGTTCTATTAATAGAACGTGCAAGTTGCCATAGGGGTTTAGATATAGTGGCAGACGTTATCCAAATAAGGATAAAAGTAAAAAGGCTCAAAGGGATCGTGCGTGCAAAAACAGAATGGATTTGAGACTCTAATAAGTCAAAGCTAAGAGACTTTGATTTCTCGACGACAACACCCCATCCTGTTGTTTGTACAGGTGCATACCCGGCAAGCACTTTTTCACCGAAATAGTCAACCACTTCAAGACCACCGTCTTTACCTTCAAGAGCCGAGTTAACTCCTTCATTGTCTTCAACAACCTTGCCTATCAAGGTACTGTCTGGGTGGTAGATTATCGTTTTGCTATTATCAACTACGTACAAATACGAACCATCGCTATGGCTATGATCATCAAGGAGAGATTTTAAGACATTGTTATCTTTAAGGTAGATCGTCCCCCCTAAGTACCCAAGATATTCTTTATGAGGAGAGAAAATAGGATAGGAAATGCATAACAAGTAGTTTCCTTTAAGTGAAAGGAATGGTTTGGTAATAAAAGGTTGCACTTTGTTAATGGAGTGTAAGATAGCTTCATCTTTAATTTGTATCCCCTCTGCTTTTGTTATGTTTTTTGAGGTTGAAACGATGAATCCTTCATTATCTACAAGCACTGTAGAGTTAAATAAGTTCGCCTGTTGTTGTAAGCGATTCAGTTCACGCTCTATATAGTCTTTGCTCGTGAAATGTCTTCCCAAAAGCTCAGCAGAGAACTCAACTTGTCGCATAGTAGACTCCGAAAAAACATCCGTAACTTCTGCCATCTTCTTGGCACAAGTATGGTTTGTCTCTAAAGTGTCACGGATAATATGATCGCGTTGAACCTGATAAATTGAGAAAAAAGCATTAATTAATGTTATGGAAACACTAAAAATACAGATGACAAGAATGAGCTTTCTGAGGTTCAGTGTTTCTTTATTGATTCCAAGCATGAATTTGGAGATCTCCTATGTGAGAATCCATTGTTATAGTTTATAAATTATTGCTACTTATAACCCTGACAATGGAAGCAAAATCAAGAAAAAGAAGTAGGTCTCCCTACTTCTTTTTAATTACAGTTCAAGCTCGTCTAGAACACCTCCCACAAGAGCACCTGCAACAAACCCTATGGCTCCACCGAGAACGACGCCCTGTGGACCATAGCGGGTACCGAGTGTGGCACCGTACTTCGCGAATCGAACGCCTGTTGACGCGCTAGGCTTAAACCAGCGCTGTTGATGGTTAGAGTGAAAATGTGTCTTCGCCATAATGTTTTTCCTTTTCTCTAGATGCAGATATGAAAAAGGGCGATACCTTTCGATACCGCCCTTGTTGATAAGCCTAATTTAGTGATGGGACTTAATCATTGTCATCATCAGCCATGAAGTCGCCGCCGAGCCAACCATCGTCGCCCGGCTCCATGTCGAAGTCCTGACTGAAGCCAGAATCTTCTGTGCCATCATCATAGTCACCTTGGTCTTCTGTCCAACCGCCCATAACGAATACTCCTTCTTAACTGTAATCCATTGCGCCACACGTATCGCATGACCCACCCTTGGTGACCCAACCGGGACAACCTAAAGAACGACATGAATAACCTGATGCCATAAGTGGCTTAATGAATGTCACTTGCATTACTTGTTTCCTTTAATTGACGTTGTAGTAAATCTACGTTGTGTAGTATCCCACTGCGTTCGGACAGGATGTGTCCAAGACCGCAGAATGAGTGTGAAAATAGACATCGTCATTGCCCTGCCTTATCCGATGAAAGCTATACCAAATCTCAGTGCGTGAGGGCAAAACATTTAAAAATGTTTTGCCCTCAACCTGTCCAAGGGAAACCGTACGCTAGTAGCATGAGCGATAAGAGTGAAAAGCTAGCTTTAAGGCTAGGTGACATATTGACGAGATTGTTTATGGGAGAAGTGCTCTCCCCTGAGCAGTTGGTCGCGGATTATCAGGTAAGCGAGAAAACCCTGAGACGCGATTTCAATGAAAGGCTAGTCAACGCTCCGATTATCCGCACCAATGAGGGTTATCGGTTAGATCCGGTAACTCGAAATAATGGTAATGCGAATACCAACAAGGTACTGCACGATACGGGTTTGTCTGTGTTACTGCCTAGTCACTACAAGTTCAACGGTCACATTCCCGCTCTGTTTAAGAATCCACGCTCCGAACCCATCGAGAAGTTCGATGCGCTGTTTAGACAGCTGACCGAAGTTATCACCACTCACTCTGTTATTGACCTTACCTACAATGGAAAAACGTTTGAATCTGTCCGTCCCTATCGTTTGGTAAATGACCGTGGTATCTGGTTCCTCGCTGCGACCTACTGTGACCAGCTACATTCGTACCGATTACCGAATATTTCACGGATTCACCGCCGGGAAGATAAATACAAACCGAATCAAAAGGTCCACGAGGAGATACATAAACAGGGGATGGAGTGGCTAACTCCGGATGATGCTGAGGTGCTTGTACAGGTTGACAGGGAAGTAGCTCCACGCTTTCTTGAAGGTATGATTTTTCCCCACCAGCAGCTATTGAAAGAACTGAGTGACGGTAGTTTGTTGGTTAGTAGTCGAGTATCAAGATTGAGCGATATCTTGCCCTTGTTGAAGTCCTGGATGCCTCAAGTCGAGGTTCTCTCCCCAGTCAGTCTCAAGCTTGAGCTTATACGCGACCTCCACGCCACATTGGATCGTTACAAGTAGGTGCCACGTTGATAAATGACGTCCTAACACTCCCTCTAGAAGCACAGCTACATGACAACAAAGAACCATGACATAATGTCGTTTCGCTGCACCACTACAGCCCCTCCTAACCATCAACTTGCCACTATGTACCGATTTTGAGCTTACCTATGTGGGGTAAGCGAAAGAGACGATTTAGCGAAGCCTCAAACCGATACCACGCAAGGGAAAACTCAAAATGATGCTGTTTTTGGTCGGGTTCAGGCTAACTAATAAATAACTCCGGTAGGAGAAGTAATTTAATAGGGGTATTACCATGATGTCTGATGCACGAACTCTGCTCCAAATCACTCAGTCCAGTCCGTATTTTTACCTAGTTGATATCGCCAACTTGTTAAGCTTCACCGCCGTTGGCTATCTACTAGGTATGATGACTGGATAAACAGAGCCATGAATTGAACTTGTCACTATAGATTCCGGTGACAAGTTCCTTTTGTTACGCCTAGCCTGTTTTAACTAGCTTCTGAAAATAGGTGAAAAATTTGATTAAAAGTTCATTTGTGTCAATCCATTCACGAATATCGTTATAAATCTATCAGTTAGTCTAGTTTTTTATAAGTGAAGCATGTTTAATCCGCGTATCGAAACCAAAACAAAATAGGTACAAAAACATGTCTATTTCATTCAATAAAACAGAGCATCTACTTAACGACTGTCAAAGTGAGAAAATTGCCAAGTGTGCGGCAGCAGCTTGGGGACATGAAGCAACAATGGGAACTCAAATGTTTTTCGCAGAGTCGGATCACTACTCGATTCAGATGGCAGAAGAGCATTTGGAAAACCCAGAAAGCCAAGAAGTTATCTTCATTGACTTTCTAGCTTACAGCGACCATGAAAAGTCACGCACATCTGCGGTTGTTTACGAGAAAGAAGACCTCGTAATGCTTTGTCATTGGTTTACATTTGAGGATGATGAGGAAGAATATTTTGAGCCTGGGTACCCTATGACCACTTCCAGATTCTTCAGCTACCTGAACTCTCTACCAAATATAAAGAGACATGTTCACCCATCTGCACTAGATGACAAGTATCAGCTAGGGTTGTCTCTACTGGACGAACTAAGTCAGTAAGTTATACCTAGTTCTGTTTGTACTGGGAGTAAATTGGATAAGTTGTCATTTCGTATGGCAACGTTGAAAATGCCCAAGTTTTCGAGCCAAACTACGAACATAAGATTAAGGGGCGCCTCTCGTCGCATAATAAGGGCTAGCCTTTACCCCTAGTTGCAGAGATAGCATCAGACAAATCATTCTCTCGGTATTTTCTATAGGCTTCCCGTCCCTTACTGCTCCCATTGCTTCGACATAGCAATGGGAGCTTTTAATAACAAAACACCAGTGTAAACCAACCAAAGTCGTTAAAATTAAGACTCCTTTCCTTGGTGTTTCCACCGTCCATTGCAATCCAGCAACTTCATCCCCTCTGAATCCCGAAGGCAACGGATTGGGTAAACGTTGCTAAAACTTGCCCCAAGGAAAAAGGCTTCCCATCACACCATGATTAACATGGAGCAATGGGAAGCCTTAGTTTCACTAGGAAGTGAGTCAACTATTTTATGGTACATACATGGTGCTTTCTACTTAGTTTGTTGCCGATGGACTAATCCACAGTGACTTTTATATCATCGAACACGCCCATTTCGACGTAGCTGAGAAAGTTGGATTCCCACATCGAGTAGAACTCCATTACCTCACTACTTGTTATCGGCAGTTCTGGAACATAGGAAAAACTCGCCGTCCCAGATGAGAAGTTAAAATCCACCTCTTTAACCAGTTCGGGATAAGGACCACCGCAATACGCAAAGTCAGTGATGTAATCAAAAATCCACTGGTCGTAGAGTCGAACAAGCCTGATTTCGACAGGGTGCCAACCGCCGTTTTCCGAACTGTAGGAAGAATCTCGGAAGTTGATCACAACCGATTGGATCATGGGTGTCCATTTGCCTGATTCGCTGATCACTCGGTTTAAAGCATCTTGAAGATCGACACTGACAGGCAGCAGTAATCGCTCAACGTCAAAAGTTAAGTTCATAATAAAATCTCGTTTAGTTTGCTAAGGAAGCACTCTTGTTAAGTGCTCGGTATGAAAGCCTGAGTTGGCTTAGTGGATAAGGATTGATGTGGATTTGGGGTTATTCAGCTTTGGCTTCAGAGTCAACCAATGACAGCAACTCATCACGACACTGCTCGTAGTCTGGCGCTAGAACGTGGAGAAACACTGACTTCTCCGACTGGATGATAAGACCAAGCCCCCTACAGCAAGCTGCCATAAAACCCGCGTTGTTCGCAGACTGTCCGGAGAAGACACACTTCAGCACAGAACTCTTGAACGGCTTATCACCCTGCACATCTAGTACAGCTGTGATATCTTTAAGTGGGATCCATTCCTTGCTGTGTAGACCTCCACCTTCATTATCCGACATGCGGATATGGAGCTCGTTTTCCTCGTTATGTAAGGCGATTTGATAGAACACGTGGTTCTCCGTTTTCGGACTTAACTTCTTCGCTTTACCCTCGCGCACGATATTAGTGAAATGGTCTACTGGTTGATCGTCAGTGACCGTGACTTGTTCATTGCCTTCTACGATTTCAGGTTGAACCGTTTCTTGTTGTTGGTTTGATTTACGTGCCATAGGACACCTCCTTTAAGATGGAATTGTTTAGGTTTAATTTGGTTTTAAGATTCAGCTTGATCAGCTAACTTGGCGATAGGGAACGTTGGACTGTTCATTGGAGCGCAGCAGTAAACACCACCACCTTCCATGGTCACTATGGCAACCGCTAGAAGCCAAGGACAGTCATCATCGTTTAACAACAGCACCCATTCAGGGTAATTAGTAACAAAGCGAAGGAAGTGCTGATCTTCCTCAGATTCTTCACTCAAGGTTTCGTCGGTATCGGACTCCTCAATCAAGTACAAGGTCGTACCGACCTCATCCCAAAACGTTTTTGTGCTTTCTTCATCACCGAATGGCTCTATCAGGTGCTCTAGCAGTTTTGCTTTCACGCCATCAGGCATTGTCAATGATTGAATGTCTTCAAACTTGTTTACTGTTTTCATCGTGAATTTCCTTCTAATAATGAAAAAGCCCCTGTTTAGCTCATCGCTAAACAGGGGCTTTTCTAATGTATTTCTAAATTAACTGGTTAAACGTAACTTCTTCATTCCCAACGTATCTCTGGCTTCGCAGTCACCATATCCGACAAACGAGAGCCAATCTCCCTCCGACGCCCTACAGTCAATTTTGAGTAGCGCCTTGTTGATGAAAGGTCAGCGTGATTCAACTGCTTGGCTATGTCGTATAACGAGACTCCTTGGCTAGCTAACAAACTTCCAACCGTATGACGAGCAGAATGCAGGGTTAGATTCGCTTTATCACCGGGTATGTCAGGCAGTCCCATCTTGGCTTTGATAGCCTTGAAAGCATGCCTAGGTTGCCCTACGGGTTTACCCTTTTTGCGTCCAGGAAAGAGATACGGATTATTTGCCACATGAGGCACCGACCTCAAAATATCAAGCATGTAATCACTTAGGAATAAAACGTGACTACTACCGTTTTTCGTATGTGGAATAGTGAGTGTTTTTTCCTCCCAATTCACATCGGATTTCAAGCGCAAACGCAGTTCCTTATCCCTCGCGCCAGTCAAAAACAGCAAAGCTAGATACGCGCCAATACTTTTATCTTCATGGTTCAGAGCGTGACCGATGAACTCCTTTAGCTGTGATTCGGACAAGTAACCAGTACGCACGTTATCCTCTTTCAACAAGCTCACCTTGTCAGCAATGAGCGGAGCGTCCATCAACTTGTATGCTTGACGATTGATCGTTTTGAGCAGGGCTAGAACACGGTTTATCGAAGCAGGAGCATAAGGCTTACCTTTAATCGTAACGGCATTTTGCATCTCCATTTGAACTTTGATGATATCGGCCGCGGTTAGGTCATGAATCGATATGTGATGAATAGACTTTGCTAAACGAAATCGCGCTGCGTCGTCCTTCCAACTGCGTTTCTGTTTAGCCAGCGGCAAGTAAACTTCATCAAAGAACCGCTCTAGAGTCATTGTCTTCTCGGTAGTCTGATTGTCACGCTCAAGCTTTGGATCAATGCCTTCAATAATTTGCTGGCGATACTCTTTGGCGGTTTTGCGCAATATGGCGAGGTCAGTTTCAGGGTGCTTACCAAGACCAATGCTTGCCTTCTTACCTGTTACCGGACTGGTATAACGCAGCAGGAAGCGTTTCCCGCCGGATTTACCCACTAAGCAGCGAACGCCAGTAGGCAAGCCACTATCTTTCATAGCAGACAAGTTAACTTCGTAGTCGGTGGATTTAGCGCTAGCAGGATTGGGCTTGAGATTTTTGAGGAAAGTGGTGGTGAGTCGTTGTGATTTGCTCATTAAAACCTCCGTTAATTTATATACCCACACTTCAGTAATATAAATTTCAGAGGTCTTTAGTTACGGGTACACCATTGATTAATAGTGGTTTTAGGTACAAAACCACTCTAGTTAACAAAACTGAACAGTCATAGGACGATATTGATGCACTACCAAGCACAGCCAAATATGATGAGATATCGACACGTCATTCAAGGCTAGAAAAAACATGTATATATTATCGAATATCACTGGCTCTCATCACCAAGATCTGCAAAGGTTAGTTGATCAAGGTGGCGATAGACTTCTCATTACATCACCGTTCTTAGCTTCTGATATGACAAGTTTTTTAGATGGCTTTCATTTCAATGCAGTCAAGAACATTGAACTGGTAACGACATTCAAAGCCAATGATCCCGAGCAGTTAACAAAGCCAAAACAACTATTAGACTTCCTCGAATACTTCAATGCCAAATACCCAAAGGTAAAGGCAAAAGTTCACATCGATAATAGTCTTCATGGAAAAATCTATGCCCTAACCAAAAACCATGAGCATCAAGCTATCATCACATCGGCAAACTTCACTAAAAACGGATTACACTACAATCACGAATGGGGGGTACTAACCCCACACAGCGACCATCTGGACAATCTTATTGATGAAATTTACGAAGCCATTGAATTTAGAGAGCTTACGTTAACTCAACTCAGAAAAGCCGTGATGTTCGCTGAGCAGTATAGATCACAAAAAGCATGGGAAACAAAGCAGCCAAGTGCTGACATCGATATCCTACCACGAGTCTATTCCTCTGAGAGCGACTCAGATAAAGAGCCACTCTACTTCCTAAAACCAATTGGGACTCAGGATGATCCTGTACTTCTCGAAGAACGACGAGATTACTCAGATCTCCACCAGAACTTACACTTTTCCAAGAAAAAGCCTAAAGGTGTAACCAAAGGCGATATCGTCATTACAACTGGCGTAGGGTGTGGTTCCTTGCTTAGTTACTTCAAAGTCACGGGTAGTCTTTTCCATGTAACAGATCAAGAGATAAAACAGGAGGCTTGGAAAGAACGCTGGCCTTGGTATATGGAAGGACAAAACCATAGCTGTGACTTCGGTGGCTCATGGTGGGAATATGACATTAAACGTAACGCAGCATTAGAAGAATTCCGACAACTTTATCCCACAATTCCAGTGACGAAGTCAGGAAATTTCACTCTAGGCACGCTTAACTTCGGTAACGATAAAGTACAGATAACTAAAGAATTTGGCGAATTTTTAATAGGTAAAATAAAGAATTGCATGAAGTAAAAATAAAAGCCGAACGATACAACACGAAGTTATATGGTTCGGCTTTACCCACCCCTATCCCTAATAAACCTTGAACCGTTTCAGCTACTTGCCTCAGCGTTTTCACTTAGTCAGTGACAGGTTACAAGGTTATCCGAATACCTATACACGACCTCAACTTTAAAGCTAAGGTGGTGCTCATGATGAAAGGTACTTGTTGTTGAACTGACATCCAGTTCTGCTTTGAGGTTTGGCTATTGGGTTTTCGGCTACATCTTAAAACGGCAACAGATCGCTATGCAAACCAAGTTTCATTAGCTTTTGATAAAAAGAAAATCTCATCGGTGAAGTATGCTTGAGATTAAAAAATGGGAAGGCAAATTTAAATCCAATCGAGCGGTTATGGAAAGTGATGAATGAGCATGCGAGGAACAATATTTACTTCTCCTCGAAGGCTGAATTTACAACGGCTATTAATGAATTTTTCAATGTAACGTTGCCAGAAGTTGCAGGCTCACTGGTATCCCGAATTACGGATAATTTTCAGATTTTGAAACCTGCATCTTCAAGTTGAGCGAGTATATAATCGGACGAGAAGGCACAGTGCTCTTGGGTATCTAAGCCCAGTTAACTTTGAACAGCAAAATGTCGCTTAATGAAGTGTCCAGTCTGGCTGGAGCAGATCAGAGTTTTGCTTACCAGATCGAACGACAGTTTACCTCCAATGTGTTTCTTCTAGCTCTTTTTGAGCTTTATCTAGCAACGCCATTAGTCTGTCTGCATCTTTGTATTTCCCTGCGATGATGGCACTGCGTAATTCGACCTGTAGAGCCTTCAATTTATCTAAGCCAGTTGGAGGTTTCGCAAGACGACGCAAACCATCAGCTTGATCCATAGATCTGATGTCATTGTTCATTTAAGCTCCCATTTCGATGAAGAACTATATCTATTTGAGTTTGATGAGAAAAAACTTCTGCTGAACAATTTACACACTCATATTTGAAGTATTTTTTGCGGAATACTTTTTCTATGAATGATCGGTGTATTCGATTAAACACCGTACTCTTCTTACACGAAGGGCACACCCCATAAAGTTGCATATAAATTAGCCTACTGACGAACGGACAATATTTTATTCATACCCAAATTGATATGAAACTTGATTATATGCATAATATTACTTCGAGTTTTTGTTTTTTGATGTGATCTTTGCCGCATAATTTAATGTTAAATAGGCGGTTGGATAAAGTTGGCAGCGGTAGGTTGAAGGTAGATTTATGTAGGATTTTTACACAGGCTAGGCTAAATATTTTCTGCAATTTCTTGTCTATTGGCGATATTGAGCGTATCCGCCCCGTGGGAGCATGGGGAGGATACTGGAAAACAGCTTAATAAGGATTTATACCGAGAGCGAGCCGATGTGCTCAGAGAGTGGGCTGGTGCGGATCAGATGGCATTAAACCATCGGCTTTAGACTTAGTCATCCCCTAAGTAGTCATCATTATTTGGATTGTGAGCATCCGCCCAGTCATCCATATCAGAATCATTATTAGGGTTATTAATATCAGACCACAGGTCTAGCTCGTCTTGTGACATATCTGAAGGATTCATCATAATTATTTCTTTCCTTGATAACGTGAGTTGTTTGGGTTTAGTTGATTTGCTCGATTATCTTGAGCCTTTTGGTACGTGGTGTTATGTCCAGATGTACCTTTGTTGCTGTTAGCTTGATTTGCTTTATGGTTGTTCTGTTTGTTGCTCATCGTTCTATCTCCTTTGTTGAATGAACGATGACATTGTATGAGAGGTGGTTTAGTAGCGACGATGATGGGACGGTGATTGTTCAGTGATTCTTAGTGATATTCAGTGATTTTGGACGGATGAGTGAAAAATGTCATAGCTTAAAAGGGAAACTACCACTGTATTACCTACAGATTTCGCCACCAGAACCACTAACATAGTATTAATAATAACCAGTACAACAGCAGCCTACGGCAAGCTGTTGTACTGGTTATTATATATTTAATATAAAAATCCCAACCAAGATCTAGTCCTCATCTATCAAGCCACATCCACGTAATCCTACAACTACCGACACCAGCAACGCGTTTAGAGTCCATAACTTACATAGAAACTCGCTCAAACCACATATTTTTCTACGGTACGCCACTCGGCACACCAATTCCTCACTCGAATCGCCAGAGAGTACCGAGATCATCACTCAGCAAGCTTAGGACAGCGACATTCACACACTGATGGTTAGTAATAGCGATGGAGAATACCGCCATTTATTACACTTTAATGAGGTCGGTAAGTCAGCGTACTAACACCTAACCCATTTTTTCTTGGACTGAGGACTACGCTTGATTTGGTTATTTTTGGAAAGCTCATTGATTGCCTTGGTAAAATCTGACTTTGACAGCCCTAGCTGCTTTTGAAAGCTAGGATCTAAAGCACGAGGAGACTTCAAAGCATGAAGAAGCTTGTCTTCAGGAGATTTTTGAGGTGTCTGTTGTGGCTTAACAATTGGAACAACGGTATTCTCTCTAGTCCTGATGCTTTGAAAAGGTGCGCCTAATTGCTTGCACTGAAATTCAAATGCTGAAATTAAACTTTCATCGTTACTGTATAGCTCAAAATGAACAGAGCCCAACTGCTTTTTATCTAAAGCAAGTAGTACCCTAGAAAGATATGCAATGATATAGAAATCGGCTTGATTCTGACCTGTCGGATAGTCAGATAAGAACAGGTACAGCGACTTTTCACAAACAAGCTTGACTGAATCTGACTTAGAAAAAACAAAGACTTTATCAACAACAGAAGCGTTAATTTTTTCTAGCTCCTTAAGTCCTACATTTTCAGCATCGACGAAAATCATCTTCATAGTTGGCCAAGCTCCATTTGTTCACCAGTATAAAGAAGATTTCACAGTTGCATATCGATAGCAAATTGAGGTTAATTCATTTGTGTGATTGGTTGTTAATGTCTATCCCCGACGAACTAACCACACACTACCCAACAACGCCCATGACAAAAGGCTTAACGACAACACAATCAAAACGATCAATCACTTTATTTACTAATACAGATCAATTTAAAGTTGAAGTAAGCACATACAGTAGTTTTTGTTTTTTAGCTACATACATAGCTCTATCCGTCTTATCTATTAACACTGATAATTCACGGTCATCATGCGGATAAATGCCAATTCCAATACTGACTCCAACCGCAATATCACCATCAACCTTATCGACTGAAACAGGCTCTGAAATTAGTTCATGTAGTTTATTAGCTATGCCTTTAGCTTCTTGTTCATAGTTCTTGTGGTCATTAATATTAAACAATATAAGGAGTTCATCCCCACCGACTCGAAAACAGATATCACTACTACGTAAATTCCCTTTCAAGCGAGTAGATATCTCAACAAGAAGCTGGTCACCAATATCATGTCCAAACGTATCATTAATTAACTTAAATCCGTTTAAATCAAGATAGGCAACCCCCAAACAGCCAGAATCAAGTACGCTTAATGACTGATTTTCCAATACACTCTCAAGGTGACGCTTATTAAATAAGCCTGTTAGTGCGTCAGTATTTGCCTCTTCCTTTAGCTCATCAATTAACTCTTGAACTATAGAGTAATCATGTAAAGTCGCTATCCCGCATTGCATACCATTAAAAACAATGTTTGCTATAGAAATCCTGGCGTTAAACCCATCACCACTAGAATTTCGACAAGGCATAATACTTCTAGACATCATAGCTCTTGCTTGTGACTGGTTAAGTACAAAGTTACTAACCTTCGCATCGTGATGATTGACAACATTCGGTTGCATCAAGTCGTTCAGCCTAAGAGTTAACAATACATCTCTTTCATAACCAAATAACCGAGCACATGACTTATTCGCAAACACAATATTAGAGTATTGATCAACAATCAAAATTGCATCTACCAGAAAGTCTAAAAACTGAGAAATTTCATCTGATTGTGCCATTACCATACATATCCATACTGATTGACATCAATAGATAATAATTTGATTTCATATACATATCTTTGACTTAAGTACAACATTCACGCATAAATACCCCAATGCCCTTCCAAAGCACACTGCAAAACCGCCTATCTCAAACCGACTTTTCGACATATCCATCAAAACGATCAGTTGTCCCATAGAAGAAAAACCAAAACCGCATAGCACCGTAAAGTCACCATGGTCGTACCATGGTTCTTCTCGCTCGAAGCCCTTGGTAATACTGGCTTGCGCGACGACTGCTTTTAGCATTTGTTGGATTTACTGGGATCCCCTTGCGCACAGAATCGTCATGCGATGAACCATATATGGACCATGGGCGAAATTTTAAGGCGGATAAAGGGAGTCTATTTTGGGAAAAAAAGAGGCGATAGCAGGAAAGGAGTTTTGAGATAAGCACCTGAAAAATCGAATATTTACAAACGCCTAAAACGACGAAAGGCCGCTATAAAAGCGACCTTTCTATGTATGGTACCGGTGGGCGGACTTGAACCGCCACGCCCGAAGGCAACGGATTTTGAATCCGTCGTGTATACCAATTTCACCACACCGGCATCTTTGGGCTATTGCCCTTTGATGGTTGGCATTATACGTAAGCTTTTGACCTGCGCAAGCAGAAATACCTTAAATAACTATCGTTTGCTGATAATTTCGCCACAAAGTGTGACAAAGCTGTACTCATAAGAAACGTACGCTCCATTTTCTACTACTCTTCCAGATGAAAATGAGTATACGAAACTCTTTTAAGTTCTATTCACTGTAATATCAGAAACATAACCATTCCCAATGCTCGACACCGCATTATGGAGCATCTCTGCGGCATCTTCTGCTTGCATGAAGTGACTCGTGTCCATCGTATTGCCGCTTGTTTTCCAGAATTCCGTATCCATTCCACCAGGATAAACCGCGATGATTTTCATAGGTTTTCCTTTTAGCTCCAAACGAACCGACTCAATTAATCCTTTGACGGCCCATTTCACTGCACAATACGTAGACTCTTGCGCTTTAGGTTGTTGCGCGGCTGTGGACATGATCATGACCACTTTTATTGGATGATCTTTGTAACGCTTTACTAACTCTCTTAACACATGAATCGCAGAATTCAGGTTGTTATCAATCAACTTTTGAATCTCTTCCGGCTCCTGCTCTTCCAGTAAGCCAAAATAACCACTTCCCGCACTATGAATGACCATTTCAGGGGACTGTTTCACCCCATCAAAGAGCTGTTTCACATTTTGGTGCGATGAGAGGTTGCAAGCTTGATAACCAACGTTATGAGAGAGTTGTTTTGCTAGTGCGGATAGTTTTTCTGTATTTCTTCCTATTACATACGTCTCTTTGCCTTCCGCATCATAACGCTTTGCTAGTTCCGCCCCTAAGCCGCTACTTGCACCTGTAATTACAATCATGCGCTACCTCTTTTCAATCACATACTTTTAATTCATCTATCAATTAAGGTAACAGAATCGTGGTAATTCACACCTCAAGAGCACCATTCTTTGAAGCAAGCAGCTTTCTTACTTTCGTGATGCATGAAATATCAAGCAGAACGACGGGCATTTAACCTATGCTTAAGCAAGAATAACTTTCTGAATTTTCTATCGACTTTCTAGTGAGAACTGAATAGGAGCAAAGAATGACTGGGTCAAAATGGCAGTGGTTACTGAAACAGATGACACGAAAACTGTGGGTCCGGACGTCACTCTACGCATTACTAGCTGTTGCTACCGCCTTAATGTCGATTGTTTTAAACCAGTTCATTACTCTGCCCCCTGCCATCAACGTCAGCAAGGATTTGTTGAACAACATATTAAATATCCTCGCAACCTCCATGCTTGCAGTGACTACATTCTCTCTCAATATTATGGTCTCAGCGTACAGTGCCGCTAGTGCAGGGGTAACGCCGCGAGCGACAAAACTGTTGATGGAAGACAGCACAACACAAAATGCCTTAGCAACCTTTCTTGGCTCTTTTCTATTTAGTTTGGTAGGAATTATCGCGCTAGGTATTGGGGCCTATCATCAACAAGCACAAATTTATCTATTCATCGTGACTATCGCCGTAATCGTGATGATCATACTCACTCTGCTACGTTGGATTCAGCACCTTTCCGTACTAGGAAGGGTCAGTGAAACCACTTCATACGTAGAGCAAGCCTTGTTAGATGCGATAAGAAAACGGGGCAAAGAGCGCTGGCTAGGTGCTCACCCATGGAGCCACCCAGAGCATAAGCCCAGAGGAAGTAAACCTATTTTGAGCCAAGAAATTGGCTACTTACAGCATGTTGATATGCATCACCTCGATAGTATTGCTGAAGCAAACCAATGCACCATCTACCTTGAGCGACAACCGGGAAGTTTTGTGTACGTAGGTCAACCATTGGCTTGGGTTTGTGGAGAATTGCCAGACGAAAGCGAAGTAACGGCAGCCTTCACGATTCGAACGGAGCGTTCATATGATCAGGACCCTCGCTTTGGTTTAGTCGTTATGGCGGAAATCGCCTCACGAGCACTATCTCCGGCTGTAAATGATAATGGCACCGCGATTGACGTTCTTGGGCGTTCTGTACGAGCACTTTCATTATGGGGAGACCTACTCAGTGAGCCGCCTACCAAAACTCGATATCCTAGACTATTTGTGCCCGCATTGAGCTGCCAGGATTTGTTTGATGATGTCTTTTTGCCGATAGCACACGATGGTGCAGCGCAACTCCAAATACAGATTCGCCTACAAAAGGCCTTGCTAGCTCTCTCTAGTATGCACCCTAAGTTATTTTTGTCACCAGCAATCAAGCTGTCAGAAAAAGCTTTAGAGCTTTCATTAAGCCAACATTATACCGAAGATGAGAAACACCAACTCTCTCAGCTATCTAATCTGGTCACAGACCAAAAAGCCAATGGTTAAGAGAGTCGAATTCAGTTGAAACATATTGCTGCACGGCCTCGTGTATCATGACATGTGCTGATAACGTAGGGCAGAAAAGTCTCTTCGTTTATACACAATTAAAGACTCTGTGCGTTAGGTCTCTTTTCTCTTGGTGAGGGAATCTATATTCTGACGCACAATTTTTAAGGTAAGTGATGGAATAATGACAACGTCTACAACTCTTCCACCTGCTGGTCTCTTTCGCCGACTTGCAGCGTTGATTTACGACACATTGATTATTATCGCAATTGAAATGATGGCCGCTGGTATTGTTATGGCCGTTGTGTTTGCACTAAATGCAGCAGGATTGTTGAGCTATGGCGAGTACGCTGATGCCGCAGATATGCTCGGAAAGCACCCTGTATTCAGCCCTCTATTTACACTTTATCTTGCGGGTGTGTGGATATATTTCTTTGTGTTCTTCTGGACGCGAGCAGGACAAACTCTTGGGATGCGCGCTTGGAAGCTTCGAGTTCGCAATGCCAAAGACGGAGCACCAATTACGGTAACTCAAGCTCTGATTCGTATTTCGACATCTGGCTTTGGCTTGGCAAATTTGACTGTACCGATTGATCCGAAGAAACGTGGTTTCCACGACATTTGGGCCAAAACAGAGGTTGTTGTATTACCTAAGGCAAATTAACTTGTCTAGGAACACAAAAAAGGAAGGCGTAATGCCTTCCTTTTACATTTGGTTCGGTAAAACTTGGTTTATTCGATGATGCTTCAGTTATAGCTTTCTTCGTAGCAGTGCAATCGCAATAGCTAAGAACACCAAACTCGGGGCCAAAGCACCAAACACTGGGGATATGCCATACACCAAGCTTAATGGGCCAAAGAACTCACTGGATATGTAAAAAGTAAACCCGGCAACCACGCCCGACAATACCCTTGCCCCCATGGTCACGCTTCTGAGTGGCCCGAAAACAAAAGATAGCGCCATTAACATCATCACAGCAATTGAAAGCGGCTGAGTCAACTTACGCCAAAACGCCAACTCATAGCGAGATGCATCTTGTTCCGATGCTTTTAGGTAAGTCACATAATCATACAAACCGCTCAGTGACAGTTCTTCTGGCTTCACGGTCACCACTGCTAGCTTATCTGGTGCCAAAGAGGTGTGCCACTCCATCTGTTCGATGTCTTGCTTTGAAATTACGTTTTCATTTTCCATGTCCGTAATTTGTACGTAGCGCATCAGCCAGTTGTTATCTTGTTGGTAGTCGACTTCTTCGGCGAAAATAACTTTTTGTAGATTCTTATCATCATCAAAACGCCACATATTTAAAGCATAAAGCTTGTCGTCTTCGACTTTACCTATAAAGATAAAGTCGTTTGCGTCACGAGCCCACACACCTGAACGCACAGACACAATGCTACCACCTGATATCGCAAACGCACGTAAGTCACGGGCCATCTTCTGAGCCTCAGGAGCGCCCCATTGACCTAACGCCATAACAACAATCATGAGCGGGACGGCCGTTTTGAGTACCGATAACCCGATATCCAGCTTAGAGAAACCAGCAGCTTGCATCACCACCAGCTCAGAGCTTGAAGCCAACATACCTAAGCCGATCAGGGCACCGAGTAATGCCGCCATTGGAAAGAACATTTCGATATCACGCGGCACACTGAGTAACACAAAGTACAACGCATGAGTGAGGTCGTACACACCTCGCCCTACTTTACGTAGCTGTTCTACATATTTGATGATGCCCGATAAGCCAACAAACGTCGCTAAAACCAAGGCAGTGGTAGAGATGATGGTTCTACCGATGTAAAGGTCTAAGATTTTGAACACAGCTTACGCGAGCCTCTTCTTGCGGAATTTGTCTTTTATTCGTCTAGCAGCAACGCTGTCCATCATATTCGCCATGATAGCAACAATCAGCAACATCGCATTGATTGGCCACATACCAATAGCAGCCGGGATGTCACCATCTTCTAATGCAGATTTGGTTGCACTGATCGCCAAGAAATACGCTAGGTAGATCAGAATCGCAGGCCCCATTTTGGCAAACCGTCCCTGACGCGGATTCACCGCAGACAAAGGAATAACGAGCATTGTTAAGAGTGGAATACACACAAATAACGAAATTCGCCATTGTAGCTCCGCTTGCGCCTCTGGATCTGGGTGACCTATCAAGTCAACCGTTGGGTATGCTTCCCAGTCTCGCCCTTTCTTTTTGACCTCACGTTGGCCGATAACACCTTCGTATTCATCGAATTTCGTGATCATATATTCAACGCGAGTAGGCACACCTTCATAACGCGTACCTTCTTTCATAGTGATGATCTGACGACCGTCCGAAAGCTCTTTTACTTCACCAGAAGATGAGAACATCACACTCGGTAACACTGAATCTCGAGGGCGCATCTGCGCAACAAAAACGTTGCTCAAGGTATTGTCTTTAATGTCATCGATGAACACAACCGATGAACCGTCTGGTGTACCTTGGAACTGACCTTTTTTAAGTAGGTCAACGCTGTTTTCTGACGCTACCTGCTCATAAAGCTGCTCAACGCGGTCTTGAGACCACGGCGATAGCCACAACGCATTGAAAGCCGCCACCGCTGAAGTAATCAACGCTAGGTATAAGGCCGCTTGAACCAAGAATTTATTACCAATACCTGTCGCGTTCATTACGACAATTTCGCTCTCTGCATACAGACGACCAAATGTGATCAATATGCCGATATACAGACTTAAAGGCAGCATTAACAGACCCATTGCTGGCATGTTCAAACCAACAATCGAGAAAATCAATCCAGCAGGAATATCCCCATCAGAAGCATCAGCAAGAACACTTATGAATTTCTGGCTTACAAACACCAAAAAAAGTACGAAAAAAATCGCAAATTGGCTCTTGAGTGTTTCGCGGATCAAATATCTAACAATAATCACGCTGAAATTACCTATACAAAACTTGTTTTTTTGGTCGAATCACTATAGTTTCCCGTTGAACCATTTATTTTTTTAAAAATTATAAACTAGATGTTAGTCGCTTAATCAGCTCTGCATGTAAGCCTGGAGCTAAAATTCAACAAGTAAGCGATCATTATCTAACATTTAGAGCAATTTGTCTTCAGGATGTAGGAGTACGCATGGAGTTCAGTGTAAAAAGTGGCAGTCCAGAGAAACAACGTAGCGCATGTATCGTTGTTGGTGTGTTTGAACCACGTCGCCTTTCTCCAGTAGCCGAACAACTTGATAAAATCAGTGACGGTTACATCAGTTCACTACTTCGCCGTGGTGATCTAGAGGGTAAACCTGGTCAGATGCTGCTACTGCATCAAGTACCAGGTGTTTTGTCAGAGCGCGTTTTACTTGTCGGTTGCGGCAAAGAGCGTGAACTTGGCGAGCGCCAGTACAAGGAAATCATTCAAAAGACGATCAGCACACTTAACGAGACAGGCTCAATGGAAGCGGTATGTTTCCTAACTGAACTGCATGTTAAGGGTCGTGATACATACTGGAAAGTGCGCCAGGCTGTAGAAGCGACTAAAGATGGTCTATACACATTTAATCAATTCAAGAGCGTGAAACCTGAGACTCGCCGCCCACTGCGCAAGCTTGTTTTCAACGTACCAACGCGTCGTGAATTGAACTTGGGTGAAAAAGCAATCACTCATGGTCTTGCTATCGCATCAGGTGTCAAAGCCTCAAAAGACCTTGGCAACATGCCGCCAAACGTAGCTAATCCAGCTTACCTTGCTTCTCAAGCTCGTCGTCTAGCGGACGATTACGAAACCGTAACCACCAAAATTATTGGTGAGCAAGAGATGGAAAAACTGGGTATGACCTCTTACCTAGCAGTAGGCCGTGGTTCTAAAAACGAATCTATGATGTCTATCATCGAGTACAAAGGTAACCCTGACTCAGATGCAAAACCGATTGTGCTCGTAGGTAAAGGTCTAACCTTCGACTCAGGCGGTATCTCTCTAAAGCCGGGCGAAGGTATGGATGAGATGAAGTACGACATGTGTGGTGCGGCATCGGTATTCGGTACAATGAAAGCGCTAGCGAAGCTAAACCTACCAATCAACGTTATTGGTGTTCTAGCGGGCTGTGAAAACATGCCTGGCAGCAACGCTTACCGTCCAGGTGACATCCTAACGACCATGTCTGGTCAAACTGTAGAAGTTCTGAACACGGATGCGGAAGGTCGTCTTGTTCTTTGTGACGCACTGACTTACGTAGAGCGTTTCGAACCAGACTGCGTGGTTGACGTTGCAACGCTAACTGGTGCTTGTGTTATCGCACTAGGCCACCATATCAGCGGCGTAATCTCTAACCACAACCCTCTTTCTCATGAGCTAGTAAACGCTTCTGAGCAAGCGAGTGACCGTGCATGGCGTCTACCAATGGCAGACGAGTACCACGAACAGTTGAAAAGCCCGTTTGCGGATATGGCAAACATTGGTGGTCGCCCTGGTGGCACAATTACTGCGGGTTGCTTCTTATCTAAGTTCGCGAAGAAGTACAACTGGGCACACGTCGATATCGCAGGTACCGCGTGGAAATCAGGCGCAGCGAAAGGCTCAACGGGCCGTCCTGTCTCAATGCTTGTCCAATTCCTTTTGAACCGCAGCGGCCAAGAGACAGAAGAGTAATTTCTGAACAGAATCTAAAAGGGCCGCAAGGCCCTTTTTTATTATCCTAATTTTCTAAAATGAAAGTGGGACTTAAGATGGTCTTAGGAAGAGACCCAAGGCAAGTGAGAGAATGATGCAAACTGCAACCTTCTACATCATTAACGAAGAGAGCCCGCAAGCAACGGTGGCTGGCTTTGAAGAATACATCGTGTTTTTGGCTCAGCACTTTGCTCGCCAAGGCGCTAAAGTGTATTTAAACTGCCAAGACAAACCACACGCCGAGCAGCTCGCTGAAGCCTTTTGGCAAGTTGATGCAGACAAGTTCATGGCACATAACCTCGTAGGCGAGGGACCGAAATACGCCACCAATATTGAAATCGGCCATGAAGGTGTAAAACCTAATTGGAACCGTCAGCTGGTAATTAATTTGGCGGAAAATGAGACAACCTTTGCGAACAAGTTTGCTCAAGTGGTAGACTTCGTGCCCTGCGAAGAAAAAGCTAAACAACTCGCAAGAGAAAGATATAAAATTTACCGTCAAGCAGGTTACCAGCTGCAAACGATCGAAATTCAATATCCTTAACGGTCAATCCTTATAGTTAAGGCGATCTTGTTAAGATCCCTCACTTATAAAGATTGACTAAGATTCAACCATCAACGTATCCATTAAAAGAGCGCTATGGAAAAGACATACAACCCAACTTCAATCGAACAAGCTCTGTATCAGACTTGGGAAGAGAAAGGCTACTTTAAGCCACACGGTGACACTACTAAAGAATCATACAGCATCATGATCCCGCCACCGAACGTCACTGGTAGCCTACACATGGGCCACGCGTTCCAAGATACGATCATGGATACGCTTATCCGTTGTGAACGTATGAAGGGTAAAAACACCCTTTGGCAAGTAGGTACTGACCACGCTGGTATCGCAACTCAGATGGTTGTTGAGCGTAAGATCGCTGCAGAAGAAGGCAAAACAAAACACGATTACGGTCGTGAAGCTTTCATCGACAAAATCTGGGAATGGAAAGGCGAATCTGGCGGCACTATCACTAAGCAGCTTCGTCGTCTTGGCGCATCTGTAGACTGGGATCGTGAACGCTTTACGATGGACGATGGTCTATCTAACGCCGTTCAAGAAGTCTTCGTACGTCTATACGAAGACGATCTAATCTACCGCGGTAAGCGTCTAGTTAACTGGGATCCAAAGCTACACACAGCGATTTCAGATCTAGAAGTAGAGAACAAAGACACTAAAGGCCACATGTGGCACTTCCGCTACCCACTAGCAGATGGCGCTAAAACAGCGGATGGCAAAGACTACATCGTTGTTGCAACGACTCGTCCAGAGACCGTGCTAGGCGATACGGGTGTTGCAGTTAACCCAGAAGATCCACGTTACAAAGATCTTATCGGTAAAGAAATCATCCTTCCTATCGTTGATCGTCGCATCCCAATCGTGGGCGATGAGCACGCAGATATGGAAAAAGGTACTGGCTGTGTGAAAATCACACCTGCGCACGACTTCAACGACTACGAAGTAGGTAAGCGCCACCAGCTACCAATGATCAACATTCTGACTTTCGACGCGAACATCCGCGACTCAGCAGAAGTATTCAACACTAACGGCGAAGCAAGCGACGCTTACAGCACTGAGCTACCAGCTAAATACCACGGTATGGAGCGTTTTGCCGCTCGTAAAGCTATCGTTGCTGAATTCGACGAGCTAGGTCTACTTGAAGAAGTGAAAGATCACGATCTACAAGTTCCTTACGGCGACCGTGGTGGCGTTGTTATCGAACCAATGCTAACTGACCAATGGTACGTACGTACTGCGCCTCTAGCGAAAACCGCAGTTGAAGCAGTAGAAAACGGCGACATCCAATTCGTTCCTAAGCAATACGAAAACATGTACTTCTCTTGGATGCGTGACGTTCAAGACTGGTGTATCTCTCGTCAGCTATGGTGGGGTCACCGCATCCCAGCTTGGTACGACAACCAAGGTAATGTTTACGTAGGTCGCACTGAAGAAGAAGTTCGCAAGAACAACAACCTAGAGTCAGTCATTGAACTTCACCAAGACGAAGACGTACTGGATACGTGGTTCTCTTCTGCACTATGGACGTTCGGTACTCAAGGTTGGCCAGAGCAAACTGACGATCTGAAAGTATTCCACCCTTCAGACGTACTAGTAACTGGTTTCGACATCATCTTCTTCTGGGTTGCGCGCATGATCATGATGACCATGCACTTCGTGAAAGACGAAAACGGCAAACCACAAGTACCATTTAAGACGGTTTACGTTACTGGTCTAATCCGTGACGAAAACGGCGACAAGATGTCCAAGTCGAAAGGTAACGTACTTGACCCAATCGACATGATCGATGGTATCGACCTAGAGTCTCTCGTAGAGAAGCGTTGTGGCAACATGATGCAGCCTCAACTAGCGAAGAAGATCGAGAAGAACACTCGTAAGACGTTTGAAAACGGTATCGAAGCATACGGTACAGACGCACTGCGTTTCACTCTTGCAGCAATGGCATCAACAGGTCGCGATATCAACTGGGATATGAAGCGTCTTGAAGGTTACCGTAACTTCTGTAACAAACTATGGAACGCAAGCCGTTACGTAATGATGAACACAGAAGAGCAAGATTGTGGCTTCAACGGTGGTGAGATTGAATACTCACTAGCAGACAAATGGATCGAGTCTCAGTTTGAACTAGCAGCGAAAGCGTTCAACAACCATATCGACAACTTCCGTCTAGATATGGCTGCGAACACACTTTACGAATTCATCTGGAACCAATTCTGTGACTGGTACCTAGAGCTAACTAAACCCGTTCTATGGAAAGGTACTGAAGCGCAACAGCGTGGTACTCGCCGTACACTAATCACGGTACTTGAGAAGACGCTACGTCTAGCTCACCCTGTGATTCCTTACATCACAGAAACTATCTGGCAAAGCATCAAGCCACTAGTTGACGGTGTTGAGGGCGAGACAATCATGCTACAAACTCTGCCTCAGTTTGACGAAGCGAACTTCCACCAAGAAGCGCTAGACGACATCGAGTGGGTGAAAGCGTTCATCACTAGCATCCGCAACCTACGTGCTGAATACGACATCAACCCTGGTAAGCCGCTTGACGTTATGCTGAAAGCAGCAAATGCAGAAGATGCCTCTCGTCTAGAAGCAAGCAAGCAAGTACTGATGTCACTAGCGAAGCTAGAAGCAGTACGCGTGCTTGAAACTGGCGAACAAACTCCTGCATGTGCGACAGCACTGGTTGGTAAGTCTGAGTTGATGATCCCAATGGCAGGTCTGATCGACAAAGATGCTGAGCTTGCTCGTCTAGATGGCGAAATCAAGAAAACTCACGGCGAAATCAAGCGTATCGAAGGCAAACTAGGTAACGAAGGCTTCGTAGCGAAAGCACCTGAAGCAGTTGTTGCTAAAGAGCGTGAGAAGCTTGAAGGCTACAAAGAAACGCTAGCTAAGCTAGAAGAGCAGAAGACAACGATCGCTGCGCTTTAAGCCTCAGTGAAAGAGAAGAATTAACACTTCTCACTTTTGGTTCAAAAGGTTGGTCATCATGGCCAACCTTTTTTGTATACATTTCACCAAAACCATCATCAATAGCTTCCCCCTATCACAACAATACTCATTACCCATTATCATTAATGAGAATTATTATCGATAATGAACTCATCGAAACAAACACGATTGAGTAATTATCATGAAAAAGACACTAACTTTCGCAGCACTGCATTTTACTATCGCATTTAGTGTCGCTTACGTACTCACAGGCGACATTCTAATTGGTAGTTTAATTGCCATGATTGAGCCTTCAGTGAACACCGTAGCCTTCTACTTTCATGAAAAGGCATGGGCCAAAGTCCCAGCACTTAAAGCTCGTCAGTGGATGACCAAATTAAAAACCGCAAGCTTTGCGACCGTGCACTTCAGCGTCGCTTTTACCGTGGTTTACTTACTAACAGGTGATGCATTCGTCGGCGGCGTAATGGCGATGCTAGAGCCGAGTTTGAACACGGTGGCTTACTACTTCCACGAGAAAGTATGGATGCGTAAATCATCAGAAAAAGCTCCAGCACCGCAGTTTTGTTTACATCACCACGCTTAAACATGGAGGCTCACTACGTCTCCTAACGAGAAAAATGACATTTACCATTGACAAGGTTGCGCACCGCAATTAATTTAATTGCGGTGCGCAACTTTATTTTTAGAGGTAAGTGATAATGAACGCTCGTCAACTTCGACACTACTCCCGTCAAGCCGTCCGATTGCTTGGTATGCTTGATAAACAATGCAGCGATGTCGCTCTCACTCCAGTGCAAGCGCACGCATTGGGTGAAATCCAATTGCAGCCATTGACCATCAATCAGCTGGCACAGCAGCTTAATGTCGACAAGTCCAACGCGAGCCGAACCGTTACTGGTTTGATTAAATTAGGTTTGGTCGAGAGCATCGAAAACCCAAAAGACAAACGTAGTCAACTCGTAGCGATTACAGAGCAAGGCCAACAGGCGTTATCACAACTGGACCAACAGCAAAACCACTTCTTTGAACAACTGCTTACCCAACTCGATGACAGCGAGCAAGAGCAACTCAAACTTGGTCTAGAGACTTACCTAAAAGGGCTAACAAAAGTGTGTCAGTCTGAGGAATACGTTCTTCGACCTCTTACTAAAGCAGACAACCCGCAAGTCGCAGATGTGATTCGTAAAGTCTCTGCAGAATACGGCTTAACCGCAGACAAAGGTTATGGTGTGGCCGATCCAACGCTTGATGATATGTATTCGGTTTACAATCAATGCGGGGCCGCCTATTGGGTCATTGAACATCGCGGAGAGATCGTTGGTGGCGGTGGCTTTGCCCCTTTAGCGGGCGAGCCAAATGTGTGTGAACTACAAAAGATGTACTTCTTACCTCAAACACGAGGACACGGTTTAGCCAAACGCATCGTCGCATTGAGCTTACAATTGGCGAAACAATTTGGGTATCAGCAGTGCTATTTAGAGACAACTGAATGTCTGAGAGAAGCGGTAAGCTTGTATGAAAAGCTAGGCTTTGAGCATCTCGATGCCCCGCTTGGACAAACAGGGCATGATGCATGTGAAGTCGTAATGCTTAAGATGCTGTAATAGATAATATTATTAGACGTTAAAGCACAACATGGGTAACACAAAGCTCCTGGCTCAAGGCAACAGTGAAGTTTTGGTGCTGCCCATCCAACTCAACAGACAACTGGTAGAGATCACTTGGATCAGGAGCAGTAAGATCGGCATACTTTGGCGCTTCGATCTGGAATAAAGCGCTCGCATGCTCCGCTCGGACATCAATAGGAATATGGTAAGTCATGCCATTGAACTTAACCGATGCCGATACTAAACCCGGCGCAAAAGTTTGGTAGTACAAATCCACCTTAAACTCACAACCACCACCGTGGTGCCAAATCTGTTCAGTAGCCACGCGGTCTAAACGCACATTGCGAATAAACTGCAGATACGGCTCTTGCCATACCCCTAAGCGCTCGTCACTCTTTTGGTATTCATGATCTGCAAGTGAACACAACTCCGGTTTATCCTCATCCAACAGAAGATCTTCTTCTTCCTCAAGGAATAGGATCTCAAAACGGTTGCGCCCCATCTGCATGAACGGGCGAATGTCTTTCTTGTAGACATTTTGAGAACCGTCACAGTCAAACAATGCTACTCCGTTCAAACGCACTTCTGCATGGTAATCCACACCACCCAACACCATTTCTACCGCTGGGAATGCCATCATGGATTCATCCACTTCAATGTCATGCATCAGGTGCCACTCTTGCTGACGAATTGCTTCTTCTGTCAGTTCAGCTGGCAATACCTGACTCAAAGGAGCAGGGAAAGTAATGTCATCCTGTGGGATAGAAAGGTCCGTCAGTGGAGAGACTTGCCATAAACCGGCGAGTGAGAGTTGCATATACACCTTGAGCTAGATCAATTTTCACGCATTATAGGGAGAAATCCCCTATAAACTCAATGTGAATTATTTATCGCCTCCACATTCGTCAGTTTTTCAAGGAATAAAAAAACCAGCGTTAAACGCTGGTTTTTCCAAAAGTAGTGAGCTTTGATTACTCGTCGTCTTCATCTTCTTCAGGGTAAAGCGCATCTTCGCCTTCGTAGTACGTACCCCAACCGTCATAGATGATGTCGTATTTTTCTGCCAAGTGAATCAATTTTTCAACTTGCGCATCAATCGCTTCTGCGTCTAGTGCGGACTCCATAGTCGCATCACAGCAAAGCAACTTGTTACCATCTTCATCTTCAGTTTCTTCTGCTTCAAGAACTTCAAAGCCCATCTTGAATGCTTCAACTACCGCTTTTTCTAGCGTGTCAAAATCTTCGGCAAACAGGTGGTGCTCAATTTCGTATAGCGAATCTGGATCGCTGCCATCTTCTAGCAATGCTGCAATGATATCGCGAGTCTCTTCCTTTTGAATCTCAATTAATTCTTCTACTGATAGATATTCATCTTCGTGAGACATGTTTTGGCTCCAGATTAGTTACTTGATGGAAACACAATACCCGATACTGAGTATGCTGATCCGGTGAAATATGGCATGGATTGCGATGAAAAGCCACAAACAAACATCATACCACTGCGATTCTTATCGGTTATTTGAATCTAAATATTAAACCGACCACACAAAGAAACAAAAAATTAACAAAGAATGGCATTTTTTAATATTCAGAACATCCTAATTGACACTTAATGTGGTTATTTTCTCTTTCTATGCGTGTTTATGATGCTTTCTTGAATACACTCACGTGTAAAACGAAGAAGCATAACGAATAAATTCACTTTAATAATGCATAATTTAGAATAAAAATGCACGTTTTATGCACTGTGCGTGTATTCTTTCTCAACGGGAAAATTAGAATAAAAACGCACGCACTCTAATTTTAGTAAAATAGCATTTATATCTAATAATAAATTTCATAAGAATAAAAATAAAATAAAAAACCAACAAAACCAGAAACACCAGAATATAAACAAAGCTTGATAACTTGCATCTTTCTAGGAAGCTTGTCATAACTAATGGCTGGAAAATTTGTAAGGATACAAAATGAGCAAGCTGTACGTTGGATCAGAAGTTGGTCAACTTCGACGAGTTCTATTAAATCGCCCTGAACGCGCCCTAACCCACTTAACTCCGTCAAACTGTCATGAGTTGCTATTTGATGACGTTCTTGCTGTAGAAGCGGCAGGTGAAGAGCACGATGCATTCGCACGTACGCTGCGCGAGCAAGACGTTGAAGTGCTTCTCCTCCACGATTTACTGGTCGAAACCCTCGCCGTTCCAGAAGCAAAACAATGGCTGCTGAACACTCAGATTTCTGACTTTCGCTACGGGCCAACATTTGCGCGAGACCTACGCCAATACTTTTCAGAAATGGATGATGAACATCTTGCCTGCATCTTTTTAGGTGGCTTAGCTTACTCAGAGCTACCGATCTCCTCATCTTCTATGCTTCCAAAAATGAAGCGTCCTCTCGACTTTGTTATTGAGCCGCTACCTAACCACCTATTTACGCGTGATACCTCGTGTTGGGTTTATGGCGGCGTTTCTCTTAATCCGATGATGATGCCTGCACGTCAACGTGAAACAAACCACCTACGTGCGATTTATCGTTGGCACCCAATTTTTGCTGGCCAAGATTTTATCAAATACTTCGGTGACGATGATCTGCATTATGATAACGCGAATGTCGAAGGCGGTGATGTGTTGGTTATTGGTAAAGGTGCAGTTCTTATCGGTATGTCTGAGCGTACGACTGCGCAAGGTGTAGAGAACCTTGCAGCGAGCCTATTTAAAGCAGGCCAAGCGACCGAAGTGATTGCAATTGATCTGCCTAAACACCGCTCATGTATGCATTTAGACACCGTGATGACCCATATGGATGTAGATACTTTCTCTGTCTACCCTGAGATCATGCGCAAAGATCTCGACACATGGCGCTTAACACCAAAAGGCAACGGTGAAATGCATGTTGAAGCCTCACATAACTATCTGCACGCGATTGAGTCCGCTCTTGGCTTAGATCAGCTGAAAATCATCACCACTGGTGGCGACAGCTATGAAGCGGAACGCGAACAATGGAATGACGCCAATAACGTTCTAACTGTAAAACCGGGCGTAGTAATTGGTTACGAACGCAACGTATACACCAACGAAAAATACGATAAAGCTGGCATCAAAGTACTGACAGTACCTGGTAACGAGCTTGGTCGTGGTCGCGGTGGCGCTCGCTGTATGAGCTGTCCAATAGAACGAGACGATATATAACTTACTCGTCCCTTTACATTAGGTGAATCAAAACTAAGGTTGATGTGAATACATCAACCTTTTTTAGCTTTAATTAAAAATAATTATTCACAATAAAAGCATTTATATGTTTTAATGAATTCTATTAATCTAATCACATGTACTAAGGGACGAGCTATGGCTTTCAATTTACGTAACCGCAACTTTTTGAAGCTATTGGACTTCTCAACCAAAGAAATCCAGTTTTTGCTCGAACTGTCTGCAGAGCTGAAAAAAGCTAAATATGCAGGAACAGAGCAGAAGACACTTCAAGGTAAAAACATCGCACTAATCTTTGAGAAATCTTCGACTCGTACCCGATGTGCGTTTGAAGTCGCTGCCTTTGACCAAGGTGCTCAAGTCTCTTACATCGGCCCTTCTGGCTCGCAGATCGGTCATAAGGAATCGATGAAAGACACCGCTCGCGTCCTTGGTCGTATGTATGACGGGATTGAATACCGAGGCTTTGGCCAATCCATTGTTGAAGAGCTTGGTACTTATGCTGGTGTTCCAGTGTGGAATGGTTTAACGGATGAGTTCCACCCAACCCAGATCCTTGCTGACTTCCTGACCATGCAAGAGCACGGCCGTGGTAAACAGCTACATGAAGTAACCTTCGCTTACCTAGGTGATGCGCGCAACAACATGGGTAACTCACTTATGGTGGGCGCAGCGAAAATGGGCATGGATATTCGCCTTGTCGCGCCAAAAGCGTTCTGGCCTGAAGAAGATCTCGTGGCAACTTGTCAAACTATCGCGCAACAAACCGGTGCAAAAATCACGTTAACAGAAAGCGTTGAGGAAGGTGTGAAAGGTTGTGACTTCCTATACACCGACGTTTGGGTGTCTATGGGTGAGTCTGCCGAGGCATGGGATGAACGTGTAGCGTTAATGACACCTTATCAAATCAATATGGACGTGATTAAGCAAACGGGTAATCCACATGTGAAATTCATGCACTGCCTTCCAGCTTTCCACAATGATGAAACCACAGTCGGCAAAGAAGTCGCTGAAAAATACGGTATGAAAGGCCTTGAAGTAACAGAAGAGGTATTTGAATCGGAATACTCCATCGTATTCGACGAAGCTGAAAACCGTATGCATACCATCAAAGCCGTGATGGTTGCGACGCTAGGAACCTAAACCAGCGCGCAAAAACAGCCGATAAAAACCATGATGTAATCGCTTGCGCTCACGAAAGTTAAGCGTATAATGCTCGGCAATTTGTCTGAGGATTAAGAAATGACCACGCTGATTGCTGACGTAAAAACGCGATTTGCTCTCGCTAAGCGACTACGCTTACGTGGTGTTATTTTCGTTAATTCTATTGAATTTTAAAACCTCCCCATTGGGGAGGTTTTTTTATGTCCAAAATTCCTTTCGGTTATTTGGATGTAGTCATCAATGTTATAGGGAAGAAGATCATGGCGAACTCGCTTTACCAGAAGCACATCATCTCTATTCCAGAGCTTTCACGCGAAGAACTGGAACTTATCGTAGAAACAGCAGGTAGCCTTAAAAAAGCACCTCGACCAGAGCTGATTAAAAACAAAGTCGTTGCAAGTTGTTTCTTTGAACCATCAACACGTACACGTTTATCGTTTGAAACAGCGATTCAGCGCATTGGTGGTGACGTGATTGGCTTTGATAATGATGGTAATACCTCTCTGGCGAAAAAAGGCGAAACACTCGCAGATTCAGTACAAGTCATCTCTTCTTACGTCGATGCCTTTGTGATGCGTCATCCACAAGAAGGCGCCGCTCGCTTGGCCTCTGAATTTTCAAATGGCGTGCCAGTGATCAACGCGGGCGACGGTGCAAACCAACACCCAACTCAAACGCTACTCGACCTATACACCATCGCGGAAACACAAGGGCGTCTAGACAACCTGAACGTCGCATTCGTAGGTGATCTAAAATATGGCCGCACAGTGCACTCACTGACTCAAGCCTTAGCAAAGTTTAACAACATCCGCTTCTTCTTTGTTGCACCAGATGCGCTGGCAATGCCAGATTACATCTGCGAAGAACTAGATGAAGCTGGCATTCAATATAGCCTACACACAGACATGGAAAGTGTGATTCCTGAACTGGATATTCTGTACATGACACGCGTACAGAAAGAACGTTTTGACGAATCGGAATACGCACATATTAAGTCGGCTTACATCCTAACGGCGGCACTACTAGAAGGCGCGCGTGAGAACTTGAAAGTGCTGCACCCACTACCACGTGTGGATGAAATTACAACTGATGTTGATAAAACGCCTCATGCTTACTTCTTCCAGCAAGCTCAAAATGGCGTGTATGCTCGCCAAGCACTGCTGGCGCTTGTTCTAAACGAAACACTGTAATCGAGGGGAAAAATCATGGCTAAAGAAACTCAATTGCAGGTAGAAGCAATCAAAAATGGTACGGTCATCGACCACATCCCTGCGCAAATCGGCATCAAAGTATTAAGACTGTTCGATATGCACAATTCATCACAACGCGTAACGATTGGACTGAACTTGCCATCATCAGCACTCGGTCATAAAGATCTACTCAAAATCGAAAATGTGTTTATCAATGAAGAGCAAGCGAGCAAGCTAGCGTTGTATGCTCCTCACGCGACCGTGAATCAAATCGAGAATTATGAAGTGGTGAAAAAGCTCGCGTTAGAGCTTCCTGAGCGCATCAATGATGTATTTGAATGCCCGAATTCAAACTGTATTTCTCATAATGAACCAGTAGAAAGCAGCTTTAGCGTGTTCGAGAAGAAACAAGAAATCCGCCTAAAGTGTAAATACTGCGAGAAAGTGTTCTCACGCGAGATCGTAACCGAGCGATAAACACGCCGCACGACTAGGCTGTGATACGTTTAAAATACCCTGCAATGTCAGGGTATTTTGCTCTTTACCTACCGAGGGTTTAGAGGCAAACTGAGAATCTTTATTCCCTACAACTGATGGAAAAAATCAAATGACGAAAGTACTTCACACTGAGTCTGCACCAGCAGCAATCGGTCCTTACGTTCAAGGCGTAGATCTAGGTAACATGGTTCTTACTTCAGGCCAAATCCCAGTAAACCCAGCGACAGGTGAAGTGTCTGCTGATATCGCAGAACAAGCTCGTCAGTCTCTAGAAAACGTAAAGGCTGTAGTTGAATCTTCAGGTCTTAAAGTATCTGATATTGTAAAGCTAACGGTTTTTGTTAAAGACCTAAATGACTTTGGCACAGTGAACGAAGTTTACGGCAAGTTCTTTGATGAGCACGGCGTAGCAAACTACCCTGCACGCTCTTGTGTAGAAGTGGCTCGCCTACCAAAAGATGTTGGCATCGAGATTGAAGCAATTGCAGTTCGCAAATAATTGTACTTGCTGACAAACATAAAAAACGGGTAGCTCAGGCTACCCGTTTTTTATTGTCTTTTCGTGATGATATCGCAGTAAAACTTAAGCAGCATTACGCTGTTTGACTTCTTCATCTAACGATTCAAGCTTCTCTTTCATCTGTTCACGACAGATATTCGCTAACTCGCGAATGCCCTCTTTACCATAGCCTTCAGTGCTGATTGGAGGTAGCATTTCAACAATCACATGACCATTGTTCCAACGGTTCAGCTTAATTTTATTCGTCGAGCTACATACGATAGGAATGATTGGCACACCTGCTCCAATTGCCGCATGAAAAGCACCTGTTTTGAATGGCAGCAAACCACGCCCACGAGAACGCGTGCCTTCTGGGAACATCCACACCGAAACATCACTTTCTTTCATGCTGCTCACGACCTGATCGATAGTCCCTTTTGCTTTAGAGCGATTCGCTCGGTCAATCAGAATGTTACCCGTAAGCCAGTAAAGCTGACCAAACAGTGGCATCCAAGCCAAGCTCTTTTTACCTACTGTCACAACTTTCGGAGTCACAGCCGCAGAAACAGTAAACATGTCCCAGTTGTTCTGGTGGTTAGCAATGTAAACATGTTGGCCGCGTGAATACGCATCTTCAGGGATACGCAACTCTAACTTAATCCCAAACACACGAGACATCTTGGCAAACAAACGGCCAAAAGTGAAAACGTGCTTAGGGTTTCTAGGGCTTAATAGGCAGTAACCACAACCACCAATAAACATAACAATCGCAAAGATAGCGACAGCAAATACACGTAACAGTGCAATCATTCTTGTTCTCCAGGAACCGGCTTTTGCCAGATACAGCTATTAATATCTCTCTTTCCATAAAGGGAAAATATGGTCATGAGAGTGATATAAAAAAGCCGAAACTCAGGTTTCGGCTCTCTTGATATCCAAGTTACCTGCGGTGCAGTTTAACTTGCCTAGCTCACTCGCTCAATATTTGCGCCAAGTGCAGCCAGTTTATTTTCGATTTTGTCGTAACCACGGTCGATATGGTAAATACGATCAACGACGGTTTCGCCTTTAGCAATGCAACCTGCAATAACCAAACTAGCCGAAGCTCGTAGATCGGTTGCCATCACTTGCGCACCGCTGAGTGACTCAACATCACCACAGATAACCGTATTGCCTTCGATCTCAGCTTTAGCGCCCATACGCATGAGTTCTGGTACGTGCATAAAGCGGTTTTCAAAGATAGTCTCTGTGATCACGCCGCCACCTTTCGCCATCATGTTCAGAAGCGTAAATTGAGCTTGCATATCCGTCGGGAAACCAGGATGTGGCGCAGTACGTACACTTACCGCTTTTAGCTCGCGGTCGGTCATATCAACGGAGATCCAATCTTCACCCGTTTCGACAAGCGCGCCAGCTTCTTCCAGCTTGGCGAGAACCGCTTCAAGCAAATGAGCATTAGTGTTGCGACATACCACTTTACCGCCAGATACTGCTGCTGCGACAAGGAATGTTCCCGTCTCAATACGGTCAGCAACCACGTTGTGTTTACAACCGCCTAGGCGCTCAACACCTTCAATCGTAATGGTATCTGTGCCAGCGCCAGAGATTTTTGCGCCAAGCTTATTTAGGAAATCAGCGGTATCGACGATTTCAGGCTCACGCGCAGCGTTATCTAGTGTTGTTGTGCCTTCCGCCAGCGCTGCGGCACACATGATGGTGATCGTCGCGCCTACGCTGACTTTATCCATCACGATGTGCGCGCCTTTTAGACGACCATCCACTTCTGCTTTCACATAACCATCTTCTAATGTAATGGTTGCGCCAAGCTGCTCTAAACCAGAAATATGCAGATCCACAGGACGGGCACCGATGGCACAACCGCCTGGTAAAGAAACCTGACCTTGACCAAAGCGCGCCACCAAAGGACCTAAAGCCCAAATAGAAGCACGCATGGTTTTCACCAAATCATAAGGCGCGCAGTATTCTGTAATACTGCTTGGGTCAACATGAACAGAGCCATTGCGGCTTACTTTCGCGCCTAAACGCTTAAGCAATTCCATGGTTGTATCGATATCACGAAGGTGTGGTACGTTTGCCACTTCTACTGGCTCTTCCGCCAAGATAGACGCAAATAAAATCGGCAGTGCTGCGTTTTTTGCACCTGAAATGGTCACTTCACCAACTAGTGGTTTATCTGACCCAATAACTCGAAACTTTTCCATCAATAAACCTTAAAGCGACATCAATTTCTTATCACGAGCCCACTCTTCTGGTGTGAACGCTTTGATTGATAATGCGTGAATGTCGTTACGCTGGATGTATTCCATCAGAGGAGCATAAATTAGCTGCTGCTTCTTAACGCGGCTCATTCCATCGAAACAAGCATCAACAGCAACCACTTCATAGTGGCTACCTTCACCTTTCACATGCACTTCTTGAAGGTTTAGTGCTTCTTCTAATAACTGTTGTACTTTTGCGCTATCCACAATTTACCCCTGATAATTCTGTATGTGTTTGGCCACTAAAGATTCAACATTGCTCAGTTGAAACAAAGTGCGCAGTTGCGCCGGCACGAAACTGAGCATTATATGACAGTTTTGCTTTTTTGCATGCTCTAATAAGTGGATTAACATCACCATTCCTGCAGAGTCGACGCGCTCTATCTCTTTTAGCGAGCATTCCAGCTCCGATTGAGCAGGTTGCCATTGCTGAGCATACGCCCACAATGAAGGCACTGTATCTCTATCAAGTGCCCCTGTTAGCTTAAGAATGTTTTGATCCAATTGCCACTGAGCGGGAGTCTGGGCCATTATTTCTTCGCCTCGAAGCGGATCGGTTCTGCGGCCAATTTTTCTAAGTCTTTAGCAACAGATAGAATGCCTTCTTGACGAATTTTACTGTTCCATTCGGATTGTTTACTAGAAAGCAAACTAATGCCCTCTGCAATCATATCGAATGCTTCCCACTCACCAGACTGGTTGTCTTTACGCAGTTTAAACTCAAGTTTGATGTTTGGACGCGGAGTATCGATGATATCAACTTTAATGCTTGTAATACGCTTAGAGTCATCAATGCTAGGCTCAGGACCAAACTCAATTTTTTGGTCAGAGTATTGCGTCAACACTTGTGCATAAGACGCAATCAGGTACGCACGAAATGCATCGATAAACTCAAGTACATCTTCACGCTTAGCACCTTTTAAGTTTGGACCAAGAAGTTTTAACCCTGCATAGCGGTAGTTGACGTAAGGCATTAGCTCTTCTTCAACGATCACTTTAAGTAAATTTGGATCTTGTTTGATTTTCGGCTGTTCGGCTTTCAATCTTTCGAACGTGACTTCAGCTACCTGCTTCATCATCTTATAAGGTTCAGTTTTATCCACCTCTGCTGCTGTTGCTCCAAAGACGCTAAACACAGCACAAACTGAAAGTAGTAATCTCGCTAACATAGTTATTCCTTACTTGAGTCGTCTGAACCACCTACGCTGTATAGTACTTGACCAATTAAGTCTTCAAGCACAAGCGCCGATTTGGTGTCTTCGATGGTATCACCATCCACCAGCATGACTTCATCATCAAAAACGAAGCCAGGTACTAAACCAATGTATTGCTCACCAATCAGGCCAGATGTCAAAATTTGTACGCTCGACGTTTCTGGGAACTGATTGTATTTGCTATTGATAGATAGTGTTACAACTGGCAATAAGTTATCTGGGTTAAGCGAAATACTACTTACTCGACCAATCACAACGCCCCCCACTTTTACGGGAGAACGAACTTTTAAACTGCCAATATTATCGAACTCGGCTTTGAGGGTATAAGTATCACCAGAGCCAATGCTTTTTACGTCAGCAACTTGAAAAATCATCACAAGAATCGCGCAAATTCCCGCTAATACAAAGCTGCCAACCCATAATTCAGTTTTACGTGTTTGTTGCATGATTAATTCCCAAACATCAATGCGGTCAGTACAAAGTCTAATCCTAGTACTGCTAAAGAAGAATGCACAACAGTGCGCGTAGTTGCTCGGCTGATCCCTTCCGATGTTGGAATAGCATCATAACCGTTAAATAGAGCGACCCAAGTAACCGTAATTGCAAACGCAAAACATTTGATCATACTGTTACCAATGTCTTGCCCTAGCTCAACAGAGGACTGCATCGCTGACCAAAAACTGCCGTGATCAACGCCTTTCCAGTCAACACCAACAAGCTGAGCGCCCCAAATTCCCACAGCCATGAAAATCATAGCCAGTAAAGGCATTGAGATAACCCCAGCCCAAAACCGTGGTGCAATCACTCGTTTCAATGGGTCTACCGCCATCATTTCAAGGCTAGACAGTTGTTCCGTTGCTTTCATTAGACCTATCTCTGCGGTTAACGCAGAACCGGCACGACCAGCAAACAAAAGTGCAGTAACAACGGGTCCTAATTCACGGAGTAACGAAAGCGCTACCATTTGCCCCAAACTGCCTTCTGCGCCGTAATCCACCAACACAACATAGCCTTGTAGACTCAAAACCATTCCAATGAACAGACCAGATACGACGATGATCGCCAGCGACTGAACACCAACAGAATAAAGTTGCTTAACAAGCAGAGGAAAGCTTCTGATCGGTTGTGGCTTAGAAAATAGCGCCCCAATCAACATGAAAGTCGCACGACCAAATGCTCCGCAAATAGAAAGCGTGCGTCGACCCAGCGAGGCGACAAAGTGAATGAAGTTATCGACCATCAAATAAGTCCTTTTCGATACTTTGAGAAGGGAAACGAAACGGTACAGGACCGTCGGCATCACCTTGTAAGAACTGCTGGACACGAGGATCAGAGTTTTGAGTCAGCTCTTCTGGCGTACCATAGGCGATGATTTTTCCATCGGCCATCAGGTATACCCAGTCAGCAATACTCATGACTTCAGGTACGTCGTGAGAAACCACAATAGAGGTCAAACCTAACGCTTGGTTTAGATTGCTAATTAGCTCAACCAAAACGCCCATAGTAATTGGGTCTTGCCCCACAAACGGCTCATCGTACATGATCAGGTCAGGGTCAAGTGCGATTGCCCGAGCCAAAGCAGCGCGTCTTGCCATACCACCTGAAAGCTCACTCGGCATTAATTGCGCCGCGCCGCGCAGACCGACAGCTTCGAGCTTGAGTAACACCATGGTGCGAATCAAATCTTCCGATAAATCGGTATGCTCTCTCAATGGAAAGGCGACATTATCAAAAACATTCAAATCAGTGAATAAAGCCCCTGACTGGAACAACATGCTCATTTTCTTTCGAGCGTGGTAGAGTTTTTTACGCGAGAGAGAGGGAATATTGTCGCCATCAAACCAGATCTCTCCTTGCTCGGGATACAACTGACCACCAATCAAACGCAGCAGTGTTGTTTTACCAATTCCCGATGGTCCCATAATGGCCGTCACTTTGCCTTCAGGAACATGCAGATCAATATCATCAAAGATCATGCGTTCTCCCCGTGAAAAAGTGAGGTTGTTCACGGTGACTAAATCGTTGTTCGACATATCATCTCTTCTACTGTAGGAGCGTTGCAACTCACGGAATCATCAAGCAGATACTCATCGGAGTTGAATTCTACGTTTAATAAAGTAACGTCGGTACATTTATTAGGCTGCAATCATAAGCACATTGGCGTTGAATTTAAAGCACTGTTCAATTAAATAAAGTCGACTATATCCCTGCAATTTCTCATGGTTTATGACCTAATTAGCACGAAGTGTTTAAATCCTAGACCAGAATTGCTCATTTAAATGAGTGAGATTTACATACATTTTCGTTACTAACCTTTAATTTATTCTTCGTTTATCTTCCATTTTAGGCCGCAAAAGGTCAAAATTAGCGGTTATTCATTTTACTTATTTAATACTTAGGAATTCTCATGCTCGAAGCCGTTGCGTTGCTTATAGTCGGTCTTGTTTTGCTTGTTTGGAGTGCAGATAAACTTGTTTTTGGCTCTGCAGCGATAGCCCGCAACGTCGGTATTTCCCCGCTTGTCATCGGCATGACAATCCTTGCGATGGGCTCATCCGCCCCTGAGATGATGGTATCTGCAACCGCCGCTTGGGATGGCAAAACGGATACAGCGGTGGGTAACGTATTAGGCTCAAACATAGCGAACATTGCGTTAATCCTAGGTATTACAGCGCTGATCAAGCCTTTGTCGATTAGCTCCGCCGTCATCCGCCGAGAACTGCCACTCATGATAGCCGTAACCGTACTCGCTGGTATTCTGCTTTGGAATAGCCATCTCGGTTTTTATGAGGGTGTCTTATTGTTTGTACTCTTTGGGGCATTTTTATTTGCTATGTTGCAAATCAGCCGCAAAGAGCAAAAATCAGGTGATGTTTTTCTTGATGACCAAGAGTCAGAGATCCCAGAAGGCGTCAGTAACCCTAAAGCAATCATGTGGGTGGTTATTGGCTTGATACTGCTTCCTTTGGCAGCCAGCATGCTGGTTGATAACGCGGTAATTATTGCTAAACACTTTGGTATGAGCGACCTTGTTATCGGCCTAACTATTATCGCCATTGGCACTAGCCTGCCAGAACTGGCCGCATCACTTGCGGGAGTTTTAAAGGGTGAAGACGACATGGCTGTCGGTAACATTATCGGTTCGAATGTGTTTAACATTCTGGCGGTAATGGGGATTCCTGGCATCATTAATCCATCGGTGCTCAGTGAGTACGCGATGGGACGTGACTTCTGGGTCATGTTAGGCGTTTCATTGTTACTTGTCGCGATGTGTTTGGGTAAATCACGCAGTATTAACCGTATTGAAGGTGCCATCTTGTTTGTGTGCTTCTTAGGTTACCAAGTGTACTTATTCGCAAACATGACCGCTTAATTACCACGATCAATAAGTAGAGATCTGATATGTCCAATCAATTTGATTTTCGCGCTGCTGCTAAACAAGTTCTTGATATCGAAGTTGCTGCTCTGCAAGAGCTAGATACCTACTTTGATGATCAATTTGAAAAAGCGTGTGAACTTATCCTTTCCAACAACGGCAAAGTTGTCGTTATGGGTATTGGCAAGTCAGGCCATATTGGTAACAAGATTGCCGCCACTCTGGCAAGCACTGGGACTTCTGCGTTTTTCGTTCATCCAGGCGAAGCCGCACATGGTGACTTGGGTATGATTAGCCCTGGTGACATTGTGCTGGCAATTTCTAACTCTGGTGAATCAAACGAAATTTTGTCTCTATTTCCAGTATTAAAGCGCCTGAATATTAAGATCATCAGCATGACAGGTAAGCCAGAATCAAATATGGCCAAGCTGTCTGACTTACACCTGCAAATTACGGTACCTCAAGAAGCTTGTCCGTTAGGCCTGGCGCCAACTAGCAGTACGACTGCCACATTAGTGATGGGAGATGCATTAGCCGTAGCTCTGCTTCAAGCTCGTGGTTTTTCTGCCGAAGATTTTGCCCTATCTCACCCAGGTGGTGCACTGGGGAGAAAACTGCTACTTAAGTTGTCTGATATTATGCACTTTGGAGAAGCGTTACCTAAAGTTTCTCCTGACGCATTAATTCGCGATGCCCTGCTTGAAATTTCAGAAAAGGGGTTAGGCATGACAGCCATCGTCGATGAGCACGATGCTATGCTTGGTATATTCACCGATGGTGATTTACGTCGTACCTTAGACAAGCGTATCGATATTCATACGACGGCAATTGGCGAGGTCATGACGACAAACCCAACCACAGCACACCCTGATATGCTGGCGGTTGAAGGTTTGAACTTGATGCAGAATAAAAACATTAACGCTCTGATTTTATGTAAAGACGAAAAAATTGTGGGTGCACTGAACATGCACGATTTACTAAAAGCTGGCGTGATGTAATATCAGCACAAACATTTAAATCATTTATTAGACGAATAAAGGCAATGGTCAGGGAAGTACTGAGCTAAACGATAGGCCTTCATTATATGAGTTTTACTCGCCTTATTTATTTGCTCTTGATCTTCGTTGTAGCGTGGTGCGGTTATTACCTACTAACCCCTAAAGGCAACGACGCAATTCAAGTAGCACCAGATTCTGAACTGCCCATGTTCAGTGGTTCTGGATTAGAAAACATCACCTACGGTGAAGATGGTGTCCGCAGTTACATCATTCGCTCCACTAACTTAGACCATTATGCTAAGAGTGGAGATACTATTTTTAATAACCCGACTTTGATGGTTTACCGTGAAGGTAGCGTCATTGAATGGAAGGTGACTGCCACAAGAGCAGTGTTAGATGAAGACCAAGTTTTGACTTTATATGACAAAGTCTTAATGCAAAATCTTCTGCCTGGTGCGAGTTTTGATACCATGGCAACAGACAAATTGGTCATTAATCTAACCAATCGTGATTTTAAAGCTGACCAACAAGTGATGTTGGTTGGACCACAATTTGAAACTACTGGAGGCGCAATGCAAGGCAACTTAAAACAGCATACCGCGACTCTGACAGATGAAGTTCAAGGTCGATATGAAACCGTTACACCTTAGCCTACTGGCACTGGTATTGGCGGCGCCTCAAGCGCTGGCACTCAAGTCGGATACTCAACAGCCGGTTTACATAAACTCTGACACCCAACAGGTGGATATGAAGAGTAACCAGGTTGTTTTTGAAGGCGATGTATCTCTTAAGCAAGGGAGCATCAATATCGATGCTGATAGAATCGTGGTAACTCGCGATCCTAAAACCGAAGCAATTAAACAGATTCAAGCATTTGGTAAACCTGCGAAGTTTTCTCAGCTGATGGACGATGGTAAAACACTTAGTGGTCAAGCTACGGAGCTGGATTACCGTATTTCTACAGACGAACTGACCATGAAAGGTCAAGCGCAGCTGGCGCAAGACAACAACACCATCAAAGGTTCTTCGATTCGTTACCAAATTGGTAAACAAAAGCTAGTCGCAGATAGCTCTAAGGAAGAGCGCGTTACGACCATTTTGCAACCCAATCAGATAGAGAACTAATATGGCAGTACTGAGTGCGAAAAACTTGGCGAAAAGCTACAAAAAACGCAAAGTCGTCACTGATGTTAGCTTAGAAGTTGAATCTGGTCAGATTGTTGGGCTACTCGGTCCAAACGGCGCGGGTAAAACCACCTCGTTTTACATGATTGTCGGCTTAGTACCTCGTGATGAGGGCACCATTACCATTGACGACAATGACATCAGTATTTTACCGATGCATAGCCGTTCACGCCTTGGCATTGGCTATCTTCCGCAAGAAGCGTCGATTTTCCGTAAGCTTTCAGTAGAAGATAACATCATGGCCGTACTTGAAACTCGTCAAGAAATGACGAGGGAAGAGCGCCAAGATAAACTGGAAGATTTGTTGGAAGAATTCCACATCCAGCACATCAGAACCAGTGCTGGTATGGCACTATCAGGGGGTGAGCGACGCAGGGTGGAAATCGCTCGAGCTTTAGCGGCCAACCCTCAGTTCATTTTATTGGATGAACCTTTCGCTGGTGTTGACCCAATTTCGGTTAATGACATCAAGAAAATCATTGAGCATCTGCGCGATCGTGGTCTCGGAGTGTTAATCACTGACCATAATGTACGTGAAACACTGGACGTATGTGAAAAAGCCTATATCGTGAGCCAAGGGCACCTAATTGCATCGGGAACTCCGGCAGAAGTTCTCAATAATGAACAGGTGAAACAAGTTTATCTCGGCGAACAATTCCGTCTATGATTATATTAGGAACGGTAAGATTCTGAGCATTACAAGGTAAGTAACACTGAATGAAACCTTCATTACAACTCAAGCTAGGTCAGCAGTTAGCCATGACGCCACAGTTGCAGCAAGCGATTCGCTTATTGCAATTGTCGACACTCGATCTTCAACAAGAAATCCAAGAAGCGTTGGACTCAAACCCATTATTGGAAGTTGAAGAAGGCCAAGACGAGCCTCTAGCAAACGGTGAAGATAAGTCAGCGGTCGAGGCTGCTGATAGCAACAGTGCTAGCGAACCAACAGAAATTGACGTTCCAGATAGCTCCGATGTGATAGAGAAATCAGAAATTAGCTCTGAACTTGAAATCGACACGACTTGGGATGACGTCTACAGCGCGAATACTGGTAGCACTGGCTTAGCTCTTGATGATGATATGCCCGTCTACCAAGGCGAAACCACTGAATCATTACATGATTACCTCATGTGGCAGCTTGACCTAACACCATTCAGTGAAACCGACCGCACGATTGCATTAGCGATTATTGACGCTGTTGACGACTACGGCTATTTAACTTTGTCGCCTGAAGAGATTCATGAGAGCTTCGATAATGAAGAGATAGAGTTAGACGAAGTAGAAGCTGTTCGTAAACGCATTCAACAATTCGATCCTCTTGGCGTTGCATCGCGTAACTTACAAGAATGTTTGTTACTGCAACTGACGACCTTCCCAGAAGACACGCCGTGGCTTGCTGAAGCCAAAATGATACTTGCGGATCATATTGATCACCTAGGCAACCGAGACTACAAGCTCGTCATCAAAGAGACTAAGCTGAAAGAAGCCGATCTTCGTGAAGTCTTAAAGCTTATCCAACAGTTAGATCCTCGTCCAGGTAGTCGCATCACTCCTGATGATACCGAGTACGTAATTCCAGACGTATCCGTTTTTAAAGACAATGGCAAATGGACCGTTTCTATAAACCCGGATAGCGTGCCAAAATTAAAAGTAAATCAACAATATGCTCAATTAGGCAAAGGTAATAGCGCGGATAGCCAGTACATCCGCAGCAATTTGCAAGAGGCAAAATGGTTAATTAAGAGCTTAGAGAGTAGAAACGAGACGCTACTCAAAGTTGCAAGATGTATTGTTGAACATCAACAAGATTTCTTCGAGTATGGTGAGGAAGCCATGAAGCCAATGGTGCTCAATGATGTCGCTTTGGCTGTGGACATGCATGAATCCACGATTTCTCGTGTAACAACGCAAAAATTTATGCATACACCACGTGGTATTTTTGAATTGAAGTACTTCTTCTCTAGCCATGTTAGTACTGACAACGGCGGAGAATGTTCGTCAACAGCAATTCGTGCACTCATTAAAAAACTGGTCGCAGCAGAGAATACTGCCAAACCACTGAGTGATAGCAAGATTGCTGCTCTTCTGGCTGACCAAGGGATTCAGGTCGCAAGACGTACGATAGCCAAATATCGCGAATCCTTGGGAATTGCCCCTTCAAGTCAGCGTAAACGCCTATTATAAGGCACTAACTGAAAAGGAAAGTCTATGCAAATCAATATTCAAGGCCATCACGTTGATCTTACCGATTCAATGCAAGACTATGTAAATTCTAAGTTTCAGAAGCTCGAAAGGTTCTTCGACCACATCAATCAAGTGCATGTTGTACTAAAAGTTGAAAAAATTACTCAAATCGCGGAAGCTACGCTTCACATAAATCAAGGCGAAATCCACGCATCAGCCGATGACGAAAATATGTATGCCGCGATCGATTCGCTGGTAGATAAATTGGTTCGCCAACTTAATAAGCACAAAGAAAAACTAAACAGTCATTAATCATGCAACTGAGCGAAATACTGTCATTGGACTGCACCAAAAGTGCGGTCCACTGCACGAGTAAAAAACGCGCCCTTGAAATGATCAGCCGTATCGTGGCTGATCAAACGGGCCAAGATTCTACCGAGCTGTTCGAATGCATGCTCAATAGAGAAAAAATGGGCAGTACCGGTATCGGAAACGGTATTGCGATCCCTCACGCGAGAATGCAATCAAGCGACAAGGCCATTGCTGTCTTACTGCAATGTGATGAAGCAATCGAATTTGATGCGATTGACAATCGACCTGTCGATCTTCTTTTTGCGCTCCTTGTACCAGAAGAACAGTGCAAAGAGCACCTCAAGACTCTATCCTCTATGGCAGAACGTCTGAGCGATAAGCAAGTATTAAAACTACTGCGTAATGCTCAGAGTGATGAAGAACTTTACGACATCATGATTCACCAATAAGCAGGACTAACTCCATGCGACTAATCGTTGTTAGCGGGCACTCAGGTGCCGGTAAAAGTATTGCGCTTCGTGTACTGGAAGACTTAGGTTACTACTGTGTTGATAACCTACCAGTTAACTTGCTGGACGCATTTGTTCATTCTGTTGCTGACAGCAAACAGAATGTTGCAGTCAGCATTGATATTCGCAATATTCCTAAAAAGCTAAAAGAACTGACGAGTACACTAGAACAGTTAAAAACTGAGCTTGATGTGACCGTGCTTTTCTTGGACGCCAATAAAGAAACGCTACTCAAACGCTACAGCGAAACACGCCGAATTCACCCGTTATCTTTAGGTGGCACCTCCCTCTCGCTCGATCAAGCCATCGAGCGTGAGAAACAAATTTTGACGCCACTCAAAGCGCATGCAGATCTGGTCCTAAATAGTAGTGGGCAGTCTTTGCATGAATTGAGTGAAACCGTGCGTATGCGCGTTGAAGGCAGAGATCGCAAAGGGCTCGTTATGGTATTTGAGTCTTTTGGTTTTAAATACGGCCTGCCTTCCGATGCCGATTACGTATTCGACGTTCGCTTCTTACCTAACCCACATTGGGAACCAGCACTACGCCCGCTTACAGGTCTGGATGCTCCTATCGCCGCATTTTTAGAGCAACACCAATCGGTGTTAAGTTTGAAATATCAAATTGAAAGCTTTATAGAGAATTGGTTACCTCTGCTTGAGAAAAACAACCGCAGCTACCTGACCGTTGCAATCGGTTGTACTGGTGGTAAGCACCGCTCGGTGTACTTAACTCAGCAAATCGGTGAATACTTCGCCAACAAAGGACACCAAGTACAAATTCGCCATACCTCACTAGAGAAAAACGCTAAGGAATAGCCGTGGAGTTAAGTCGTAAAGTATTGATTCAAAACCGCCTTGGCTTACATGCTCGTGCAGCAGTCAAACTGGTCGAACTGGCACAGAGCTTTGAAGCGGTCATCACCATCGACAATGAAGAAGACAAAACCGCCACAGCAGACAGCGTAATGGGCCTGTTAATGCTAGAGTCCGCTCAAGGACAATACGTCACGATCCACGCAACGGGTGGGCAAGCGGAAGAAGCACTGGATGCCGTTTGCCACTTGATCGAAGATAAATTTGATGAAGGCGAGTAGTTTACTCGCTTTTTTCTTACCTCCCATTATCTTTCTCTTCCCTGACCTAATAAATAAATTTGCTTAGTATCATAAGTTGTTATTAAAAGGCGCCTAGAATTAAGTTATTATTCAACGCATTGTAAATATCAGGAATTGGGAGGAATGAATGGCAGAGCAAATTGAATTCGACCAAGCTCACCAAGCCCTCCAAGAAGTCACAGAAGCGCTAGAAAATGGCCGCTTCGTCCATGTTCGTCGTCAATTACAGGACATGGAACCTGAGGATATCGCTCACCTTTTAGAAGCCTCCCCACGGAAGAGCCGTGAAGTTCTTTGGCAACTCACCGACCCTGAAGATTATGGTGAAATCCTTGACGAGCTGAACGAAGACGTCAAAGACAGCCTCGTATCCAAAATGGCACCAGAAGCGCTTGCAGAAGCGACAGAAGGCATGGATACCGATGACGTGGCTTACGTACTGCGTAGCTTGCCTGACAACCTGTCACGCGAAGTCCTGTCGCAAATGGACTCCTCTGACCGTCTACGGGTCGAAACCGCCCTATCCTACCCAGAAGACACCGCGGGTGGACTGATGAACACCGACGTCATCACAATTCGTGGTGACGTCGATGTGGACGTAGTTTTGCGTTATCTACGTATGAAAGGCGAGCTTCCAGAAGCTACGGATGCCCTGTATGTGATCGATGAAGAGAGTAAGCTCATCGGTGAACTGCCGATCACGACGCTTATTACCACTCAGCCAGACGTAAAAATCATTGATGTAATGGAAGACGCGGACGAGGCCATCACCGTCGATACTAGCGACTCAGATGTTGCGAGTCTGTTCGAACGCCGTAATTGGGTATCTGCACCTGTTGTTGATGAAAACTTGCATTTGGTCGGCCGTATCACCATCGATGACGTGGTTGACGTTATTCGTGAAGACGCGGAACACTCGATGATGAGTATGGCGGGTATGGACGATGACGAAGATACTTTCGCGCCTGTTGTAAAATCAGCTCGCAAACGCAGTATCTGGCTTGGCGCTAACGTATTAGCCGCCCTTGCTGCTGCTTCCGTTTCTAACATGTTTGAGGCCACATTAGATCAAATGGCGGCCATTGCGGTATTGATGACGATTGTTCCGTCCATGGGTGGTGTCGCTGGTAACCAAACCGTCGCACTAGTGATTCGTGGTCTTGCTCTTGGTCATATCGGTGACTCAAACAAACGCGAACTGTTAATGAAAGAAGCCTCGATCGGCTTACTCAACGGTATCATGTGGGCGCTGATTATTGGTGGTATTGTTGTTGCTTGGAAAGGTAACTGGATGCTCGGAGGAATCATTTCCGCCGCCATGCTGACCAACTTATTGGTCGCAGGTATTGCCGGAGTAACGATTCCAATCCTATTGAAAAAAATGAACATCGATCCCGCTTTAGCTGGTGGTATGGCATTAACAACGGTGACGGATGTGATTGGTTTATCTGTCTTCTTAGGGCTTGCCACAATACTGATTACCTAACAGAAAAAACGAAAAAGCCTGATGAACACATCAGGCTTTTTTGATTCTGAATTGCTAGAAAAGCTTATTCACCCGCCACTTTCATGCTATCCAGTAGGATAGAGCCCGTTTGGATTTGTGAGCGCGTTTCAATATCACTACCAACCGCCACAATCTTGGTGAACATGTCTTTTAGATTACCTGCGATGGTAATTTCTGATACTGGGTATTGGATTTCGCCATTCTCAACCCAGAAGCCTGCGGCACCGCGAGAGTAATCACCCGTTACCACGTTCACACCTTGTCCCATGACTTCTGTCACTAGAAGACCAGTACCGAGCTCTTTAAGCATTTGCTCGAAGTTTTGGCCTGTCGACTTCACGTACCAGTTATGAATCCCACCAGCGTGACCTGTCGGCGTCATCTTCATTTTACGTGCGGCATAACTGGTTAACAGATAAGTTGCTAGCACACCGTCGGTAATGATCTCACGGTCTTGAGTGTACACACCTTCACTATCGAATGGACTTGATGCCAAACCACGCAATACATGCGGACGTTCTGAGATATTGAACCAATCAGGAAGCACTTGTTTGCCTAGATGGTCAAGTAAGAAAGAAGATTTTCGGTACAGGTTACCACCGCTGATCGCCATAACGAGATGGCCAATCAAGCCTGTCGCAACATCAGCCGCAAACATGATTGGGTATTGACCTGTTTTTAGACGCTGCGCATCTAAGCGGTTAACCGTATTCTCTGCCGCCTTACGACCCACCGTTTCTGGGGTCCATAAGTCATCACGATGACGTGCCACGGTGTAGCTGTAATCACGTTCCATCTCGCCGTTTTGACCAACGCCAATTACACAACAGCTAGTACTATGGCGGCTAGACGCATAACTAGCTAATAAGCCATGGCTATTGCCATACACTTTCACGCCATAATGACTATCATAACTCGCGCCATCACTTTGCTTGATTGCTCTGTCATAACTTAGCGCTTCTTTCTCAGCGGCAATCGCCACATCGGCAGCATAGTCTGGATCGGGTGCGTCAGGGTGGAAAAGATCAAGCTCCGGGATCTCTTGCACCATGTATTCTTTTGCTGCAGGGCCTGCAAATGGGTCTTCAGATGTGTAATGTGCAATATCTAGCGCCGCTATAACGGTTTGCTCGATTGCCGCTTCACTTAAATCAGACGTGGAAGCACTGCCTTTGCGTTGACCTCGGTAAACGGTAATGCCCAGCGCACCATCGCTGTTGAACTCGACATTTTCTACTTCACCCATACGAGTTGAAACACTTAAACCAGTGCTTTTAGTAATTGCGACTTCGGCGGCGTCAGATTTTGCCGATGCAAGCTTTAAGGCTCTTGCGACGGCTTGCTCTAGCTCGGTACGTTGCTCAGCAACCTGCTGTTTAATATCCATTGTCTTTCACATCTTGTCTTTGATGAACAATAGGATAACAAGAATTTCGCTTTCTCCCCATGATTCTTGTTAAAATAGTCATAATATTAATCAAAACACAGGCAACTGAAATGGCACGTAAGAATCAAAAAGCGCCATGGGAACCAGAAGAAGAGATCATCTGGGTAAGTAAATCCGAGATGAAGCGAGACATGGAAGAACTGCAAAAGCTAGGTGAGGAGCTTGTCGGCCTCAAACCTTCAGTTCTAGAAAAGTTTCCATTGAGTGAAGATTTGCGAGAAGCAATTGCTGACGCGCAACGCTTTAAAAATGAAGCGCGTCGTCGCCAATTACAACGTATCGGTAAATTGATGCGTTACGAAGATCCAGAGCCAATCCAAGCCGCACTGGATAAAATTCGTAATAAGCACTCTCAATTAACGGCGGTATTCCACAAACTTGAAGCGTTGCGTGATCGCGTAGTGGAAGAAGGTGACAAAGCCATTGATGACGTAATGGAAATGTACCCAGAAGCGGATCGTCAGCGTCTACGCCAACTTGCTCGCCAAGCAGCGAAAGAGAAAAAAGCTGGGAAACCAGCAAAAGCGTACCGCGAAATCTTTCAGATCCTTAAAGGTCTAAACGAAGAAGAGTTTTAATTCGACGGCTCAAGCAATGAGCATTCGATTTAAACGCAAAAAGCAGACGTCAATGTCTGCTTTTTTTATCTTTGGTTTTACTGTCAGCGTTACACTAAGCGATTCACGCGGTCTCCGCGCTCGAAAGCGTTAATGTTCTCAATCAAGATTTCCGCTAAACGTTGGATAGATGAGTCGCTGCCCCATGCAACATGCGGTGTAAGTAACAAATTAGGTAAACTCATATTGGCAATCAGCGGATTGCTCTCATCAGCCGGTTCTTGTGTAAAAACATCAAAACCAGCCGCTGCAATTTCTTGCTGTTTTAAGGCATCCACCAGTGCGCTCTCATCCACCAAACCTCCACGCCCTGTATTAATCAAAATGGAGTTGGACTTCATTTGTTGCAACTCTGCTTGACCAATTAAATTCTGAGTATGATCGTTGAGCGGGCAATGCAAGGTCAGCGCATCGGAGCGTTTTAATACTTCCTCAAACGGCACATAACCAGGCCGACATTCTGCCGCCCCTTTACGCTCAGAAAACAACACGGTCATTCCTAACGCTTGAGCCAGATTCGCCGTCGCTTGCCCTAGCGCCCCGCTACCAACAACACCTAACGTGCTACCACCAATATCCCCGATTGGGTGCGTAAAAAAACAAAACTGCTGGTTACGCTGCCACTCACCTGCGGCAATATCTTGGTGGTACCCAAATAAATTCCGTCTTAAAGCGAATAACATTGCCATCACGTGCTCGGGCACCGAACGCGTCGCGTAACCACGTACATTAGCAACCGCAATATCATGATTAGCACAGTAGTTCACATCGACGTTGTTAAAACCAGTTGCGGCAACCGCGATCATCCGTAATTTTGGTAGTTGCTCTAATACATGTTGGTCAAGCAGGACTTTATTGCTAATCACGATATCGGCATCTGCTAACCTTTCTATTACCTGCTCAGGCGCAGTTAGGTCGTACTCACGCCAGTGGTGCGGAAAGCCAGGTCGTGGGACCTCAATATGTTCTGGGATGGTCGCTCGGTCTAAAAATACGATGCTTGGCAAAGACATAACAACTCCTTGTTCACGGCTGAAAGACAGGATACATCAACCACAGTAACGAAATAGCCAAAAATAGCGAACTAGAAAGAACTGCTGTTGAGTGCAATTGGCATTAAGGGTGTGGCAACGTTTTATAATCAGGCAATGTACGCTCTGGCGAAAAATAGTTAAAGATCATCGCCTCGGCTTCAGAATAAAAGTCACAGGGTACAAAAATACTGCTCAGCTGATCCGTAGCTGGATGATAAAAACTTAGCTCCGCAGCGTGCAACTCTAAACGTTCTGAAAACTGATACGCCTCTTCGCTTGCATAAAACTCATCACCCACAATCGCATGACCAATCGCCATCAAATGCACGCGTAACTGATGCGATCGACCAGTAATGGGGAGTAACCGCACAACGGTTGTATGGGTGCCATCAGGGTGCACTTCACGCTTCACTACTTGGAATAAAGTTTGAGATGGTTTGCCGTCGTCAAAACATACTTTTTGTCGTGGACGATTTGGCCAATCACAAATTAATGGAAGATCAATATTCCCTTCTTGCGGCTCAACATGCCCCCAAACACGTACGTAATACACCTTGTGAGTGAGGCGATATTGGAACTGCTTTTTTAATGCTCGCTCCGCGGGTTTGTTTTTCGCCAGCAACATCAACCCTGATGTCGACATATCCAAGCGATGCACAACTTGAATTTCTGGATGCAACTCTTTGAGGCGGCTCCACATGCTGTCGTAATGCTCTGCAAGGCGACCAGGGACAGACAGCAGCCCTGATGGCTTATTCACTGCCAGAATGTCGTCATCCTCAAAAACGATATCAACCCAAGGGTCGGTGGGAGGGGTATATTCAAGCATTGCCATGGGAGATCTCTACAAAATAAAAACGCCACGATTATATACCCAAATAGCACCCAGATGCAGGATTCTGAAGAAAAGTTCAACCCAATAAAACAAAGTCAATCCTTTAGCATAAAAACTAAAAATAGCACGTTGTAAATTTAGTTTGACAACAAGACGCATAACTGAATAGAGTGCTAGATGCACACAGCATGATATTCGCAAAGAATACTTAAAATAAATACACCAAAACACAGCATTTAAAAGACATTACCGTTGCGCAGTATAGGGCGTTCGCTCAGCTTGTCATGTACTGCGGTATGTATCTCTTTAGAAAGATACATAAGATAAAAAGGACAATAAGCAATGGACTCCGCCGTTATAGATAAACCCCAATCCAAACTTTCCTTATTTTTTCGTTCGCTAGGCCCCGGCATATTAATGGCATCTGCTGCGGTCGGTGGCTCTCACCTCGTGGCATCAACCAAGGCTGGTGCGATTTATGGTTGGCAATTGGCTGCACTGATTCTGCTCGTAAACCTGTTTAAATACCCTTTTTTCCGAGCGGGCGTACAGTACACCATGGGGACAGGGCTGACCTTGGTTGAGGGCTACGCGAAATTAGGTCGGCCTTATCTATGGCTATTTCTATTTCTGAGCGTGGTATCGGCCGTCATCAATACCGCCGCTTTGTTGATGTTTAGCGCTAGCTTGCTGGGCTACTTCATTCCGTTTTCACTATCAATGGCATCACTCAGCATCATTGTGATTGTCACCTGCCTGATCATATTATTTGCTGGCCATTACAAAGCGCTCGATACGCTATCTAAGGTGATCATGTCGGTGTTAACCATCGCGACTTTACTCGCTGTTTCTATCGCCTTTGGTAACCCTGTTGAGCAAGTAGCCAACTTCGAGCCGCCGTCACCTTGGTCTATTGCGGCTATTGGTTTTATCGTCGTGACAATGGGGTGGATGCCTGCACCGATAGAGATCTCCTGTTTAACCTCAGCGTGGCTAAAACGCCAATCAAGCCAGCAAGAAGTAACATACCGCTCTGCTCTATTTGACTTTAATGTCGGTTATATTGGCACGGCGTTTCTTGCCATTATCTTTGTATCGCTAGGCTCTTTGATGCTTTATGGTTCTGGCGTTGCGCTTGAAAGCTCTGGCGTTGGCTTCTCCCACCAATTGGTTGGCTTATATGCGGCAACGATTGGCGAATGGTCTCGTTACTTGATCGCGGTAATTGCGTTTTTCTGTATCTTTGGCAGCACGATTACCGTTATTGATGGCTATTCGCGCGTTATTTCGGATTCTCAACGCTTACTGCGCTCGCAACCAGACACTAACCCTAAAACCACTTCAGCGATCATGCTGGTAGTCTCCTTACTTGCATTGGGTATTGTGGTTTTCTGGGCTTCTGCGTTATTGCCTATGCTGAACTTTGCGATGATCCTCGCCTTTATGACCACGCCATTCTTTGCTCTGCTAAATTACACCTTAGTGAGCAAAACTGAGTTACCTGAGCCTTTGGCTGTTGGACCTAAACTAAAGTGGTTGTCGATTGCAGGCCTGATTTACTTGTTTGGCTTCTTGGCTGTATTTATCTGGTGGAAGTGGTTGATGTAAATGAGGTAGCTATCAGTGATTAATGCATTCCGCATAAAGAAACTAAACCGTAAATAAAGAAAAAGGTCTTCAACTGAAGACCTTTTTTAATGAGCAATAAATACTTACTTAGTTGTGGCTCACCACAATCAAACGCAGCGAGTCGAGCTGAACCTGAGCTTGGTTGATGTAACCAGTGAGCTCTTTAATTTGTGCGTCGATAGCTTCAATTTCTTCGTCACGAATATTTGGGTTCACCGCTTTCAGTGCTTGCAAACGCTCAAGTTCTGCATTCAAACTGTGCTGCATATCTTGATGAGCTTGTTTGCGTACTTCTTCAACCTTCTCTTCAATAAGAACATCACCGGCTTCAATTAAGCGGTGTACATCTTTCTGTACCGACGTAACCAACTTGCTACCTAAGTGACGGTTTACAGGGCTGAGCTGGCGGTTAAAGCTTTCAAACTCCACTTGAGCAGACAAATCATTACCACGCGAGTCCATCATTAAACGGATTGGCGTTTTCGGTAAGAAGCGCGCGATACCACTGCGTTTTGGCGCTTGCGCATCTACCGCGTAAATCAACTCAAGAAGAATAGTCCCGACTGGTAACGCTTTGTTTTTCAATAGAGATACCGCAGACGTCCCCACCCCTTCACTCATAAGAAGATCGATACCACCCTGGATCATTGGGTGTTCCCAACTGATAAAGTGCATATCTTCACGAGATAACGCTGTATCACGATCAAACGTGATCGTCGCTCCTTCGTATGGCAGACCTGGGTAGCTTGGCACCATCATGTGCTCAGATGGGGTCACAATCAGGGCGTTTTCACCTTTATCGTCTTGATTCAAGCCAATCGTGTCAAAAAGAGAAAGTGCGAAGGTGACCAGATTGGTATCGCCGTCGGTTGATTCAATTTTCTCAACGATTTGTTGTGCTTTTTCCCCGCCATTTGAATGCATTTCTAATAGGCGATCACGGCCTTGCTCCAATTGGGATTTCAGCTCTTTATTCATTTTTGCTGACGCTTCAATGATCTCATCTAGCGTGCTGGTATCACCAGAGGCAAGAATTTCAATCAGATCATCGGAGTACTTATCGTAAACAGCACGGCCTGTTGGGCAGGTTTCCGCAAAAGCGTTCAGGCCTTCATCGAACCAACGTGCTAGGATCGCTTGCGATGTGCCTTTCAGGTAAGGAACATGAATGTCGATATCGCGATTTTGACCGATACGGTCCAAACGACCAATACGTTGCTCAAGCAAGTCTGGGTTGAATGGCAAGTCGAACATGACAAGTTGGTTGGCAAACTGGAAGTTACGACCTTCAGAGCCGATTTCGCTACAGATAAGAACTTGTGCTCCACCTTCTTCTTGCGCAAAGTAAGCCGCCGCTTTATCACGTTCAAGAATCGACATACCTTCGTGGAAAACAGTGGCGCGGATACCTTCACGCTCACGCAGTGCTTGCTCCAATTGCAGCGCGGTACTCGCACGAGAAGCAATCACGAGGATTTTCTCGCTGCGCTTCTCTTTTACTTTTTCAAGCAACCAATTCACACGCGAGTCAAACTGCCACCAGCTCGCGTCATCGCCTTCAAATTCTTGGAAAATTTCTTCCGGGTAAAGGTTCTTCATCGCACGTGCTTCAGAACTCATCTTACCGCCAATCATCCCAGCAACACGCATTGATGTAGTGTATTGCGGTGGAATATCCATTGGCATCAGATGCACGTTACGCGTAGGGAAGCCTTTGATGGCCGCGCGCGTGTTACGGAACAGAACACGCCCTGTACCATGGCGATCCATCAAGTTATCGATCAGCTCTTGGCGTGCCGACGCTTTAGCTTCTTCGTCCGCTTCACTTTCGATAATGCGGAAAAGTGGTTCTACGTCTTGTTCAGACAATAACTCAGTGATCTGGTTTTTTGCTTCATTAGGTAGCTTTTCACCGGAAAAGAGTGAAGTAATCGCATCAGCTACGGGCGCGTATTGCTCTTCTTCCTCAACGAATGCTTCGTAATCATAGAAGCGGTCTGGATCCAACAAACGCAGACGAGCAAAGTGACTCTCACGACCAAGCTGCTCTGGCGTTGCAGTCAGTAGCAACACACCTGGAGTACGTTCAGCCAAGCCTTCTACCACTTGGTATTCACGGCTCGGTTTATCTTGGCTCCATTCAAGGTGATGCGCTTCATCAACAACCAGTAGGTCCCATTCACCTTCCAGTGCTTGTTCAAAACGCTTGCGGCTCTTGCGTAGGAAATCCAAAGAACACAGCACATATTGCTGAGTATCAAATGGGTTTTCTGCATCCGCAAAAGCTTCGATACAGCGCTCTTCGTCAAAGATAGAGAAATGCAGATTGAAACGACGCATCATCTCAACCAGCCATTGATGCTGCAGTGTTTCAGGCACCACAATCAAAATGCGTTCGGCACGACCAGACAGAACTTGTTGGTGGATGATCATGCCCGCTTCGATGGTTTTACCCAAACCTACCTCATCCGCCAACAAGACGCGTGGCGCGTGACGACGGCCAACTTCGTGCGCGATGTAAAGCTGATGAGGGATCAAACCTGCACGCATACCACATAGGCCACGCATTGGGCTCTTATGCTGCTCAAACTGGTTGGTTAGCGCACGGTAACGCAGAACAAAGTTGTCCATACGGTCGATTTGACCGGCGTACAACTTATCTTGAGGTTTGTTAAAACGAATTTGGTTGCTAAGGAAAATCTCACGCAGAACAACAGCGGTTTCTTGCGTGTCTTCACGAGTACCGAAATAGGTGTAAAGACCTTCATCTTCCAGTACTTCTTCTACTTTTAGAGACCAACCTTCTTGGCAATCGATGACATCCCCAACATTAAAGGTGACTCGGGTAACAGGTGCATCGTTACGTGCGTAAACTCGGTTTTCCTCTGACGCTGCAAACATCAATGTCACAGTACGAGCATCCATTGCTACAACGGTACCTAAACCTAAATCGCTTTCCGTATCGCTAATCCAGCGCTGCCCCAAAGCAAATGTCATGAATTGACTACCTCGTTATTAGTTCTTGATTCGTATTTCTTGTTGGTCTACTCATGCCCGTGGGCATGGATAATAGTTTAGATCTGATTCTGGCTTCTGCTATGCCGATAGCATTCGTCATTTCAGTATGAACTGAGTATTTTTTAAGCCAGCTCAACATGATAAATCGGACATAGCCTATACGCAGAAAAAGGTCGATAATCTTACTTGAAGCTGTGATTTAGGTCACGCCGAAACCGCACCAAGCAGAAACTTTTTTTCCCAAACTCTAAATGCAATCAAATTGTAAAATACTCATGCCAATTATTAAGTTGTAGAACGTAAATATTACGTATACTTCTAATGAGGGGCGTTTAAAACCATTGCATATGATTTAAGCGCGTTAGTACACGATTAGGATCAACACGGGTTTGCAGTAAGTTGTCTTGCTACTCGGTTGCACACTAGCCGACATCAGCCCGACAACCTCTATTGCAAGCAATCAGAGTTAGGTCACTTCACACCTATTTGGAAACGACCTAACAACTCGCATGCAGAGCCGTACTACGGCAAGGAGACGCTATGGGCGATACCGATCGGAAACTGTTTGTACTCGATACCAACATTCTTCTTCATGAACCCTTTGCCATCTTCTCTTTCCAAGAACACGATGTCGTTATCCCCATGACCGTGTTGGAAGAACTCGACCGAATCAAAGACAGTAAGCGCGACGTTGCAAGAGATGCGCGCGTGGCTATTCGCACCTTGGAAGATTTGTTTAAAGAAGCAACGCCAGATGAAATCTCTGAAGGCATTCCTGTTTCTAAAGACAACCCCGACCAAGGTACTATTTCCATTTTGGCGGATTTTGAACTGCAGGAAACTGTCAAAGCCTTCGCCGACAAAGCCGGTGACAACCGTATTCTCAACGCGGTGCTTTATCTGCAAAATAAACGTGCACCACGTGAAGTGGTACTGATCACGAAAGACATCAACATGCGTCTGCGAGCCAAAGGGGCTGGTGTACGCTTTGTTGAGGACTATAGAACCGACCAACTGATTGACGACATTCAATACCTAACCAAAGGCTTTCAATTGCGTGAAGGTGATTTCTGGAGCGGTATTGAGGAAGTAGAAAGCTATGCTCTGGGCGGAAAAACTTACCACAAACTCAGTCGCGAACCCTTCGACCCAACCTTTATCAACCAATACGTTATTGATGAAGACAGTGACTTTGCTGGTCGCGTAGAAACCATCAATGAAGACAAGCTAACGCTTCTCGACCTGAGCCGCGAACGTCTAATGCATCGTAAGGCTTGGGACATCACACCTAAAAATATCTACCAGGGAATGGCGTTAGATGCCTTACTCGATCCAGAAATTGACTTGGTGATTCTAACGGGTGCGGCGGGTAGTGGTAAGACATTACTGGCAATGGCAGCAGCATTGGAGCAAACCATTGAAAAAAGCATGTTCGATAAAATTATCGTAACACGTAACACGCCAGATATCGGTGAATCCATCGGCTTCTTACCCGGCTCCGAAGAGGAGAAAATGATGCCGTGGTTAGCGGCGGTGACCGATACCTTGGAAGCACTACATAAACACGATCACTGCACTGAAGGCTCATTGAAGTACATCTGCGATAAAGCCAACATTCAATTTAAATCGATCAACTTTATGCGTGGCCGTTCGATTCAAAATGCGTTTGTACTGCTTGATGAGTGTCAAAACCTCACTGCATCACAAATCAAAACCATCATTACCCGCTGTGGCGAAGGAACCAAAATCGTCTGCTCCGGTAACTTGGCGCAGATTGACTCTCATTACCTCACCCCAGTGACATCAGGATTGACGTACATGGTTGAGCGCTTCAAGAACTTTGAAGGCAGCGCAAATATTCACCTCAACGGCGTGGTTCGTAGCCGCTTGGCGGAATTTGCTGAAGAAAACCTGTAATTGACACCGACTCACAAAGCAAAAGAGCGCTCTAATGAGCGCTCTTTTTATAACGATTCGACTGAGTTACTCCGTGCCACCCACTGTCAGTGAGTCCAGCTTCAAGGTCGGCTGACCAACACCAACTGGCACACTTTGACCTGCTTTACCACATACGCCAACGCCCTTGTCGATACTTAGGTCGTTACCGACCATAGACACTTGCTGCATTGCTTCGATACCTGAGCCAATCAACGTCGCACCTTTAACAGGGCGCGTAATTTTACCGTTTTCAATCAAGTACGCTTCCGATGCAGAGAACACAAACTTACCCGAAGTAATGTCCACCTGGCCGCCACCAAAGTTTGGCGCATACAACCCTTTCTCGACCGTCGAGATAATTTCTTCTGGCGTATGTTCACCTGGAAGCATGTAGGTGTTGGTCATACGAGGCATTGGCAAGTGTGCATACGATTCACGACGACCGTTACCCGTTGGATTTACACCCATTAGCCGCGCGTTTAGCTTGTCTTGCATATAGCCTTTCAGCACACCATTCTCGATAAGCGTGTTGTACTGACCGTTTACCCCTTCATCATCCACATTCAGTGAACCACGAAGGTCTTTTAACGTGCCATCATCGACGATGGTACACAACGAAGACGTCACTTGTTGACCCATTTTGCCAGAGAAAACCGAAGATTCCTTCCGGTTAAAGTCACCTTCTAGGCCATGACCTACCGCTTCGTGTAGCAACACGCCAGGCCAGCCAGAACCCAATACCACTGGCATCATGCCAGCTGGTGCGGCTTCTGCTTCAAGGTTGATTAACGCCATGCGAATCGCTTCGTCTGCGTAATGAAAAGCTTGTTTCACACCATTGCTTTCCGTTAAAAAGAAATCGTAACCGAAACGGCCGCCGCCACCAGCACTACCGCGTTCACGTCGTTCACCTTTTTGTGCGAGCACGCTAATAGACAAACGCACCAAAGGACGAATATCGCCTGCATAAGTACCGTCTGTTGCCGCAACAAGCATCTGCTCATGCACACCGCTGATGCTGATCGAAACTTCTTTAATCAATGGTTCTTTAGTGCGGATGTAAGCATCTAGAGATTTGAGTAATTCTGTTTTTTGCTGCTTTTCCCATTCAGCTAGTGGATTCACAGCCGCGTAGTACGCTTGGTTTTCGGTGCGTTTAAACGCTTGGACTTTGCCATTTTGCCCTTGCTGAGCAATACCGCGCGCCGCCATTGCACTCTGCTTCAGGCCTTCAGGCTGGATTTGATCAGAGTAGGCAAAGCCTGTTTTCTCGCCAGTTACTGCACGGACACCAACACCACAATCAATGTTAAAAGAGCCATCTTTGATGATGCTGTCTTCTAGAACCAGAGACTCATGCCAGCTGGACTGAAAGTAAATGTCCGCATAATCGATCTGGCGCGTCGCAATGCTGGCAAGCGTGTCAGCAATGTCTTGTTCTGTCAGACCATTTGGGGCAAGGAGTGCCTGTTCTATTTGGTTTGTGCTCATAGTTAGCTCTTTTATTTCCGTCTCAATTCATTTTGAAAGCGACTGTGTTGAGTCAGCGGCATATTCTGCCTTACTTGTTGGCTTTGTGACAAATCTATCTCAGTCACCAATAAACCTACTTCATCCTGAAGCTGTTTATGGATACGTCCCCAAGGGTCAACGACCATTGAGTGTCCCCATGTTTTTCGTCCACATGGATGCGTTCCAGTTTGTCCGCTTGCCAAAACCCAACATTGTGTCTCAATCGCTCTAGCTCGCAATAATACTTCCCAGTGAGCTTGCCCCGTCACAGCAGTAAACGCAGCGGGCACCACAATGATATCCGCCCCTTCTTGACGCAATACTTTATAAAGTTCTGGGAAACGTAAATCATAACAAATACTCAATCCAACACTGCCGATATCAGTTTCCGCAACGACTATTTGATTACCCGCCATAAACGTATCCGACTCACGATAACTACCATAACCATCGGCTACGTCGACATCAAACATATGCAGTTTGTCATAGTGAGCAATGCATTTACCGTGCGGCGGAAATACAAGTGTTGTGGTGGTGACACCTTTTGCGGTTTGAATGGGCATGCTTCCGACAATTAGCGTTAACTGGTTCTTTCTAGCGATTTCACAGAGCCGCTGTTGAATCATGCCACTGCCAAGTGGCTCTGCATGTTGATGATAAGCTTCGCGACTGGAAAATAGCACTGTATTTTCAGGAGTAAGAACAAGTTTGGCACCTTGCTTGCTCGCTAAAGCACACTGTTTTTCAATGAAGTCCAAATTCGCGTTAATATCCGGACCCGAAGTCATTTGAATAATGCCAACACGCTCCATGTGTTTCCTCCCTATTCCATTATATTCGGTGAGTTATTTGGCCTGTTCACGCAGTTTTTCTGGCAGCTTGTATTCATCTTTACTTCGCGAAATTTCTTTCACCGTTGGTGAATCTAGTGGGCCTTTCACTTCATAATTGACTTGAGTGAAGACCTCAACCACCGGAGATATCACCGTAGAGATGGCCAAGACATACAAAGCAGTTTGAGGCGCAACGGCAAACGCGGTCAGCATTGGTAGGCCTGATGTGATGTCTGGTGTGAATTTCACTTCCGCATCAACCATTCTGCTGTTCATATTAGCGATGCCGCGGATTTGCATTTCCCCTGCTAACGCATCCATTACGATATCATTGGTGATAAACACACCGTCTTGGATTTTGCCCGTTCCCGTGATCGAGTTGAATGCCATGCCTTTATCGAATACGTCGGTAAAGTCGAGCTGCATCTTACGGATGATAGAATCCAAGCTAAACAAGCCTAACAAGCGTGCCGCACCACTAACTTCACTGATCACGCCTTTACCAAATTCCGTTGAGACGTTTCCTTGCAAGGTTTGTGTCTTCATTGACCAAGGTGCGCCGTCCCATTCCATATTGGCATTGATCTCAAATGGTGCTTGTTGAATGCCTGATGTAATACCAAAGCGCTCCATAAGATCGGTGTTGTTATCACCTTTCATTTTCATGGTTAAGTTGGAATGACTACTCTCTTTCGTCAGGTCCCACCAACCACTCATATCAATGCGGTTTTTGCCGCTACTAAAGGTGATATTTTTCCACTCCAAGCGGTTCTCGCGACGCTGCAAATCAACATTAACTTTGCCCACTTTGTAACCTTGCAGCCAAAAATCATCGATGTTCAAAGTTAAGTTTGGCATCTCTGCGTGAAACTTGCGGTCAAAATTGGTAATCAAAGGTGCGTTTTGATCTTCACTCGCAAAGATTGAACTGCGCTCTTTGGTCATCTCTTCAAACCCTGGGATGTACAGATGCAAGTGCTCTAGAGAGACCGATAGATCATAGGGTTTCAGATAGTTAGCTTTCCCTTTAACCTCTTGACTGTCCACATCGAGTTGCCAACTCAAATTTTTCTTGCTTGCTGAAAAATCCACATCATGAAACTCAATCCCACCGAGCCGTAAGTTTGGCGTTTCAACTTCAATGCGTGTCGGCAATGGAATGGTCGGCGTTTTCATGCTTGCCAAAACAGACGATGAAGGCTTGCTCTCAGAGACCTGCGCAAGCTCCGCCCATTGGTCTAAATTCAGTTCTTCGACACGCACCGAAGCATCGTGCCCGACAATAGGACTAATCCGGAAGCCACCTTTGCCAACCATTAAATGAGTCGCAGTCAGAACCGGGACATCGCCAGCGATATCTATCTCAGTTTGATACTTCACATTTGGGATCTGTAGTCGTGCTGAAATACTCTCTTGGTTGCCGGATGCTTGCAGTTTCGCTTGTCCAGACTCGCCAATTTGTTTAGCTAAAGGATAAGGATATTGACTAGCCAGACGATTTAGCTGCGCCAGCACTTCAAGCTGATAAGTGAAACCAACATCATTGAGTTGCAAGTCAATGTCCATTTGCCACGGCGCATGGCCCGAAACAAGGTTTAACCAACGCTCACCGACATAGGGTTTGAGAGGCTCGACATCCCAATCTCCTAATGTATTAATTGTCACGTTGTAGCCTTGCTCCGCACTCTCTCCATGGAAATCAAGAGAGATAGGCTGTTGTAATAATTCGGCCGACAAACCCGATGTGGTAACCACATCATTGTCGAAGGTGATACGCCCTGTGGCGTTTTCAAGCGTCATTGGCGGCGCTTCAATATCAACACGATTTTCTGTTAAATCTGCATAACCCCAAGCGCGAGACTCTTTCTCAAAATCAAACGGTATATTGAGTTGAAACTCAGAGTAAACGGGACCACTCACTTGCAGCGCTGTCAATGCGGCACCGACTGAATCCACTAATGACGTCGCCATCATGTAGTCACGGACTTCATTACCCGGCGCGCTTGCTTTCGCTTCAATCTCGATGTGTCCACCTTCTGCCAACTCAGGGATTCGCCCAGTGATACGCTTAGCATGAACGCCATTTAGTGTGGCTGATTTTGAATCCAAATACATGGCATCATTTTCAAACAGCAAGTCTAGCTGCAAATCCGTGATGGTTGGCCATGCCGTATCAAAGCTAAATTTCGCGTCTTTTAATCCAACCCAAGCTTGGAACATGCCATTATGTTCTTTGTAAGGAAAATCACCTAACTCGCCATACCACAACAATTTCGCTGTATTCACTTTTCCGCCCTGAATCGCGGTCGAAAGATAGTCGGTCAAGTCTTGTCCAAGTGCCAGAGTCGGTAGATAGCGCCATGTTTCACCCGCGTTGTAGAGATCCGCTTCGGCATAGAACGATAAAAATGGGCTTTGTTCTTTTGGAAAATCAAGACGGAATGCCCCCAAGACTTGAAGATCAGGCGTTGCTGCCGTCACTTTATCCGCCCACAAACGCCAACCCGCATCATCTTGCTGCCAGATAATATCGACTTCACCTTGTTTGATATTCAGCGGAGCTTGGAATACATCGCCGTACGGAAAGACATCATCAATGACGGTGACTTTTGCTTTAGCTTGATTCACATCCCCCGATACGCTGCCCTGTACGTGATGAAACCCGGGTAGGAGCTCCCATTGTGTCATCGCGAGTTCATCCAGTTCAGCCGAGTAGCGTAAGGTGTCTAAACCGCCGTTCATTGACAATCGGACATCTTCGACCCGACCTTTCGGTGCTAGTTTGTTAATAAGGTCACTGGTCGACTCTGACTCTGGAGCCAGCTTAATGAGCGGAATGAGTGCTTCAATGTCGAGTTGAGAGAGATTAAGCATCCAGCCGTTTGGTTGCCAATCAAACGCGACGTCTAGCTCTGGCCAAGGGGTATTATCGGTTCTGATCTGAAGTGAGTGGCCATTTACTTTCCAGCCTTGTTTATCTGGTCGAAGATTGAAAATTCCAGACTCAATAAACAGCTCATGATGTCCATCTTCATTCCACACCAACTCGGAAGGCAGCAATTCAACATAAGCATCATGCGGTTGGCTATGTTTGAGCGTTAGCCAAGTATTTAAGCTGACTTTACCCGACTCTGCTCCTGACTCTTCTTGCATGTAAGTGGTCAGCCAAGGTGTGACCGAGACATCTTGAGCACTCACGTAAAACTCACCAGATACATCGCGCAACGAGCCATGATCTTTAAAGTTAGCGCTTACTAACAACGAGTTCAGGCGAACATCGGCAATGCTAACCGTGCCTTCGGCTACGTGACGTTTCCCTTGATTGCTCCAACGAAGGTGCTCAATATCTAAACGGCGAGTTTCACCAGACACCGACTTATACCAAATCCGTGAATCGCTAATAGTGAAGTCTTCGAACTGACGTAAAAGAAGTGAGTCGAGTTGGTCAATGAGTTTCACTTCGCTCTTATCCACTTCAGGCTTCGATTCTTGACGATGAGAAGTCGGCAGAATGTCTACCGTGTGAATGTCTAAAGCGAGGTTATGAATGGTAAGGTCTGCAACTACAGGTTTAAGTTGAAAAAGAGATTGAATAAGGTCGAACTCAATTTGGACTTCTTCAACAGCGAAGCGTGCATCTTGCACGTTTGGTAGATTTGCCTCTAAACCCAGTAACGCAATTGAGGGATGATTATTGCGCCACGTCCCTGCGACATTGGCAATAGAAACGTCAAAACCTGTGCCTTGTTTGACCCAGGTTTTGATCTCATCTTGGAAATGGTTAAGTTGCGGCAGTGTGACGCGAAGCGTGGTTACTAATATGGCTAATAACACCAATACAGTAACTAAACTCCACGCACAAAAACGCCCAAAACGGTTAACACCAGAATTCACAAATGTTCCAAATTACATCATTACGACGTCAAACTGTTCCTGAATGTACAGGGGTTCAGCCTGAACTCGCACTTGCTTGCCAATAAATACTTCGAGCTCAGCCAGCGCATGAGACTCATCGCCCAATAGCGCTTCAGCAACAAACGGCGATGCGTACACGACAAAATTATCGGCGTCGTAAGCACGGTTCACACGAGTAATCTCGCGTAATATCTCAAAGCATACGGTTTCGACCGTTTTCACGCTGCCACGGCCTTCACAAGTAGGACAGCCAGAACACAAGATATGTTCAATACTTTCTCGTGTGCGCTTACGCGTCATTTCAACTAAGCCAAGCTGGGTAAAGCCGTTGATGTTGGTTTTTACTCGGTCTTTCGCCAGCGCCGTTTCCAGTGAGGTAAGTACTCGCTGACGATGCTCTTCGGATGCCATATCGATAAAATCAATAATGATGATACCGCCAAGGTTACGTAAACGTAGCTGACGCGCAATAGCTTGCGTTGCCTCTATATTGGTATTGAAGATAGTCTCTTCGAGATTACGACGACCAACAAATGCACCCGTGTTGATATCGATGGTGGTCATGGCTTCGGTTTGATCGATGATCAAATAGCCGCCCGATTTTAGCTCGACCTTGCGCTCTAAAGAACGCTGAATTTCGTTTTCAGTGTCGTACATGTCAAAGATTGGCTTGTCACCTTCGTAAAGCTCAAGCTTATCTGTTAACTCCGGTACATACTCAGAAGTGAATTCTTTCAGGTTTTCATATTCAAGGCGGGAGTCGACCATGATCTTATCGAGCTCTGTGCCAACAAAGTCACGCAGAATGCGTTGAGCTAAGCCGAGTTCACCGTAAAGTGTTGAACGCGTTTTGTATTTTGAGCGACGCTCCATGACTTTTAGCCACAAACGCTTTAGAAATGCCGCATCTTGAGAGAGCTCTTTTTCATCAGCGCCTTCTGCCGCGGTACGAATGATAAAACCACCGTGCTCATCGCAGTAATGGTTCACCACCTTTTTCAAACGCTCACGTTCTTTCTCACTTTCAATACGCTGCGAAACACCGACATGGCTGGCCCCCGGCATAAAAACAAGATAACGCGAAGGTAAGGTGATATCCGTCGTTAAACGCGCACCTTTCGTGCCGAGCGGATCTTTGACCACTTGCACAACAATGTCTTGTCCCTGGCGTACCAGTTCAGAGATATCACGGACTTGAAACTGCTGTTTTTCGTTTTCTGCCACACATTCGGTATGAGGAACAATATCTGACGCATGTAAAAACGCCGCTTTATCTAAACCAATGTCGACGAAAGCCGCCTGCATACCTGGTAACACTCGGCTTACTTTGCCTTTGTATATATTGCCCACAATACCGCGACGCGATTCGCGCTCGATATGTATTTCTTGTAGTACTCCACCTTCAATCATGGCCACACGAGTTTCACTCGGGGTCACGTTAAGCAGCAATTCTGCACTCATGTGCACACCTCAAAACAATTATAAAAATTCTTGAATTAGCTGATCGGTTTCGAACAAAGGTAAGCCTACTACAGCGTGATAACTGCCTTCGATTCGGGTGACAAATCGTCCTCCGAGTCCCTGAATACCATAACTTCCAGCTTTATCGCATGGCTCTCCTGACTGCCAATATTGTTCGATTTCTTCGTGAGTCAGTGGTTTGAACCACACGTCAGTGGTAACGACCACTGAATGTTGTTGTTCCGATGATACAACGCTCACCGCAGTCATCACTTGATGACGACGACCCGATAAGTCAGTAAGCATACGCTTTGAATCTTCAAAACTTTTTGGTTTTTCTAGCACACGGTCATCGCATACTACGACCGTATCAGAGCCCAATACAACGGAATCAGGCTTAGCCAACGCTAAGCCTGCCTGAGCTTTTTCCAAAGAAAGACGCAACACGTAATCTCGTGCTTGCTCATGAGCCTGTTTGGCTTCCTCAATATCAGGCAATACGATCTCAAAATCATAACCCAGTTGAGCAAGCAGCTCTTTTCTTCTCGGAGAACCCGATGCGAGAACGAGAGATAAGCTTTTCTTCACCGCTTTACCTTACGTGCCATGCACGACGAACTCGTCGCATTAATAAAAACATCCATGGCCAAAGTATACAGTTTATTGCCGCCGTCCACAGAGATAATGGATTAAATACTACGTCCTGGTTCAAATATTCCCCACAGAATATCAAAACTTCCAATAACGCAGTAAAAAAGGCAATTAAAATCGACTGTTGCCACAAAGCCATGTTGCGAATCAACAGGAAATTCAGCGCCACGAGGTAGATAACGATCGACATCATCATGCCACGAATTCCAAGCGTTGAGCCGATCAAGATATCCCACAATAAGCCCAACACTAGCGCAGTTCCGACGTTCACTCGGTGCGGTAGTGCCAACACCCAATAACACGTAACAAGGAACAACCATGAAGGGCGTAACACATCTAACACACCTGGCCATGGAATGGTTTGCAGTACCAGCGCAACGAAGAAACTGACGCCAATCACCATTCGGCTACTCAATACATTATTGGCCATCGGTTACCTCTTGTTCTTGCTCTAACCCTTCATCTACATTGGACCGCAGTACTTTGTGTTGACGGTCTTCATTCGGCCAAATCAGCAGTAGGTAGCGTAAGCGATCAAACTCCACAACCGGCTCAGCCTTGATTGAGGCGAACTCTTGACGCGTATCGTGATCCACATTGGTAACCGTCGCGACTGGATATCCCTCAGGGTAAATGCCACCTAAACCGGATGTCACCAATAAATCACCAACCTGAATATCTGTGCTGGTTGGAATGTGCTCCAGTTGGATTTCATCCATTTCACCATTGCCCGATGCGATCACTCGGATATCATTGCGGATCACCTGGACAGGAATTGCATTTTTCGCGTCCGTTAGCAGCAGAACACGTGCGTTGTGCGCTGCGACAAACGTAACCTGACCGACGATGCCTTTCTCGTTGATAACAGGCTGACCAACGTAAACACCATCAATACGGCCTTTATCGATCACCACTTGATGACGATAAGGTGAAGTATCCACCGCCATTACTTCTGTCACGACTTTCTTTTCATCACGGACAAATGAAGATCCTAACAACTTACGTAAGCGTTGGTTTTCTTCTTTATATTGGTCGAGCAAGATAAGCTCGCTTTTCAGGCGTAGCACTTCTCGCTTTAAGCTGCGATTGCCTTCAACCAATGCCTGATGAGAATTAAAACGTTCAAATACGCCATCGAACATACTACGAGGCAAATTCGCTGCGTACTGAATCGGTGCAACCATACTGTTTAGTAGGTATCGAACGTTGGAAAACGTATCTAGACGACTATCGGCCAGCATTAAGCTCGCCGACACGATGACAGCAAAAAACAGACGTAATTGCAGAGACGGACCTCTGCCGAAAATCGGTTTCATCTTGTTTTTGACCTGATTGCTTCCATGATTATTGAGCCTTACTTGGCAACCTAAAAGAACTTAACTAAATACTTTTAGGTATGGAGCATGTTTGAATTACAGAGAGAGCAGAAATGAAGGTGAAGCCCGACATGAGCTTCACCTAAACCTTTATTCTTCAGAGAACAGATCGCCACCGTGCATGTCGATCATTTCTAGTGCTTTACCGCCACCACGCGCAACACACGTTAGTGGATCTTCCGCGATAACCACAGGAATACCAGTTTCTTCCATTAGTAGACGATCGAGATCTTTCAGTAGTGCACCACCACCGGTTAGTACCATACCGTTTTCAGAAATGTCTGAAGCAAGCTCTGGAGGACACTGTTCTAGTGCAACCATGACTGCTGATACGATGCCAGATAGCGGCTCTTGAAGCGCTTCTAGGATCTCGTTTGAGTTCAAGCTAAAGCTGCGTGGTACACCCTCTGCAAGGTTACGACCGCGAACTTCAATCTCTTGAACTTCATCACCAGGGTAAGCAGAACCGATTTCGTGTTTGATCTTTTCAGCCGTTGCTTCACCAATCAAGCTGCCGTAGTTACGACGTACGTAGTTGATCACCGCTTCATCAAAGCGGTCACCACCGATACGTACAGACGATGAGTAAACCACACCGTTTAGAGAGATAACGGCAACTTCAGTTGTACCACCACCGATATCGACCACCATTGAACCTGTCGGCTCAGATACGCGTAAACCAGCACCAATTGCCGCCGCCATTGGCTCGTCGATTAGGTAAACTTCACGAGCACCAGCACCAAGTGCTGATTCACGAATTGCGCGACGCTCAACTTGGGTAGAACCACAAGGAACACAAACAAGAACACGTGGGCTTGGCTTTAGGATGCTGTTATCGTGCACTTGCTTGATAAAGTGCTGAAGCATTTTTTCGGTTACATAGAAATCAGCAATTACGCCGTCTTTCATTGGGCGGATAGCGGAAATGTTGCCAGGTGTACGACCAAGCATCTGTTTTGCTGCGTGACCGACTGCAGCAACGCTTTTTGCAGAACCTACACGATCTTGACGAATAGCAACTACAGAAGGTTCATCAAGGACAATTCCTTGCCCTTTTACGTAAATTAGAGTGTTGGCTGTACCTAAATCGATAGATAGATCGTTAGAAAACATGCCACGAAGTTTCTTAAACATACTCTTCGCTCATCCTGCAAAAATATAGAAGACAAAAATTGCTCTAAATGTACCAATGCCTCGCTGTCACAGCAAGGTATTGGTACACAAACATGAGCAGAAAGCCTCAATTTCTTGCAGTTTCCTAACTTAAGGGCAAAAACCTAAGTTGTTACTGTCCGGTTAACCCTGGCTCACCACGGTAAATCACGCGATCGTTACCACGGTGAATACCGAAGGTGACGACGGAGGATGGGTTTTCTTCGGAGCCATCATTGTCCCAGTCGTATTTGAGCCAAGGGAGGTTGTTAGAACCGCCTTCAAGCTGCAACCAAAGTCGAGATTGTTGACGTCCCACAGGGTTACATGTATTCGGATCTTGCCGAGCCGATAGCTCTCGCGTCGCACCATCTGTAACCGTGTCATTTCCTTCTAGCAAAATCGAACAATCGCTTTTGTAATCAGGCCAAATTGTCTCTGGATTTCCATCAAGCACTGAATAAATAACCGTTCCGTCATCATCTATATTTTGCACAAAGCGCTTACGATTATTATCCCAATACTCGACACGTAGTGGGATATATAGAGTCGTACCCTGATTACCACCGATATCATCTAGGTTAACGCGACCGAAACGTATGTCGGGTTGCTCAGAAAGAACTGGATCACCATATACCGCTATTGGGTCCGGCTCTATCGCTACACCAACTTTGATATCACTCGCCATTGTTCTGCTACCATATAGATTATATGGTCCATCTTCGTAACCTACAGCAGCGATTTTTTTCATCCAACATAAGCCTTCTATCGCATTACATTTACCACTTAATGGGGGAGTCAGTGTGAAGCGTTGAATACTTCCCAAAGCGTCTACCCAAGAAGGTGTTAAATTACCCTGAGCATTAAACCGATTCAACGAATCACTCAACTCAAAAGATGCTACATGTTCTTTGTTGAAGTATTTATAATTTTCTACTGATTTTGGAGCATCCCCACCAGTCAATACCTCTACTTCGTACCACATAGAATCAAAGTTTTGATTCATATAGTTAAAGCTTTGACTTCCTGCATAGTCCCAATGTTGCCCACGCAACTTGTAGAACTTCGGATAGAAACGCCCGAGAGTAATGGTCGCTGGTTGAATCAAGAATGAGCTCTTACCAAGGTAGAGAGACGTATTTTCAACATTACCTTCAGGAGCACTTATTGAAAATTTGAACGCACCTACCTCAGACACAGTTTGAGAAAATGACGTTTTGGCATCATCAGAGGCGATATGTTGATATGTATCTGTGAGAAGTTCTGCTTTTTTCCCGCCGGCGCTTATAGCAGGATATACTACTTCATTTGACACAACCATTTGTTCTTCTTTGTAATTTTTAGCTGGCATGCCACCTTTATCATCTTCACTATACTGAAAAGCAGTAATGCTTATAGTAAATTCCTTACCAGCGGCGATAAACCCTCTATCACACCCAGATTTACTACCGCACCACCCACTTGCCGTTGCTTGGAGGCGATGTGGATAGCTTACAAATGTGCCAACTCCTTTGGAGTCTTCGATTCCTTCAACAGATGCATTAAACGAAACTTTACCTACTTCAGGATAGGTAAACTTAAACTTAGCTCGACCATTATTATCAAAGTAAACATCTCTAAGATAGGCAGGATCATCCTCTGGGCCTGAAATAGTTTGGTCAGAGCTCCAAACAGGCGTACTATTCCCGTCGCTCTTTTTATAATTTAGCGTAACACTTGGTTGCTCTATAGGAGCAACGTCATACGTCATGCTCAACTTAATATCACGAGTAGTGTTTGTTGCTGAACTAGATGAACAAAATTCAAAATAGTTGCTATCTGAAGACTCCTTGTTAGCAATAACATCTTCAGCAACGATAGATAACGTATTACCATGGAATTCAATCTTACATTTTTCAGCCGAAAGCTCATCGCCATTAATTCGACAACGTGTATCCTCAAAACCGAACTGATGAACACCATGGGTATTTGCAATGCCGATGGTCACGAAACCCGCTTTTGCGCCTTGCAGCTGAAGGTGAGTTGACCCCTTAAAGCTAATCGGTGAACTTTGTACCCAATTAGCAACCTCATGAGCTGCACTAGGAGAAAGGGTCACTTGCAAATCTTCGGCATCGGTTATTGAACCAGGATAAAGCGTATCACAGTCTTTATCCATACATGCTCGTAGAATTACATCAGACGGCTGACATGTGCTGCCAACTCCAGAATAATCAAACTCAAAATGATGTATACCTTCTGTTAGTGGTTGGAACTCATCAGCACATATTTGAAAGTTATCAATTTCATGCACATTTTTTACTAACCCAGTAGAGCCCGCTACAGACACTCGAAATTCACTTGGAGCAGTCGATTGAGCAAAACCTTGCATGATATTGAAAGAATCAATAATGTCCTCCCAATTTAGGTTATCGCTTTTTAGTTTCCCTCTATCATCAACATCAACTTTGAGGTTACCTTGGTAGCTGGCTCTTTTGATAGAGACATAAACCCCGGCATCTCTACCATCGATAGCCCGTGAATCAATCGTCATCCGATAACGGTGAATTTCGTCCTTTGACTCATCATCGAGCCTGCCAACCTTACTGTTCTTTTTAATAAAGCGATATCCACCGAACCATCCTTCAGGGAACGTACCTATACGATGGTTGCTCGTATCAATATATTCGCCAGGGCCTTTTTTCTCACCCGAGCCTCGTATTGTTATTGAATGGTCATTCTGTCCCGGACTGCTATCAAGCGGATTTTTATCTTGATAATAGCTGCCTTCGTTAGAGAAATTACCATATTCATCAATACCAAAAGCAATCCATCCTCCAGCAAATCCTTCGATACCGCCGTCGTCAGGTTTCACTCCATACCCTAACGGCCCACCAAATGCACCAGTAGATGGTAGAACACTTGCATCCGAAAAAACAATCGCAACCCCGTCTGCACCAGTGTTGTTACGGTTACCATCGTACGCAAAATGGTCAAATTCAACTTCAACAATGTTGTTGCTTGATGGAAATATATAGTTGTATGCGCCAACCGCAGCTTGGCCCTGTACATTGTTGGTTATTCTCAACCGATTCTTGTGAATAAATGGTTTAGGCTCTGCACCATCCTGTCCATAATAATCACCGCTAAAGTAACCCATAGTTGCCCATTTTTGCTCAAGGTCATATTCTTGATCAAAGGCCTCAACATCAATACATTGTTTTGGATCGGGAAGTGGCTCTGGTTCTGGTTCTAGTTCCCAACCACAAATCGATTCAACATTTGAAACAGGGCACTTAGCAGGGGCATAATCGCAATCAGGTTCATCCACTCCACAATAAATGTCATTGTCGTTGACGTCGTAATCGTCAGATTGCGAGTTTACAGAACCACAAACCGTTGAACTTTTAACTGTAGCTTTTCCATGGGACTTAACCGCTTCAACAAGCGCATAAACACCTAGGTTGTCACCAAGTTTAGATTCAATCAACGATACCTCGTTATCTGTCGATTCTACCCGACCACAAACTAATGATTTTTTAATTTCAACTTTCTTTAAAGCGGAAATATTACCAATAATGGTATTCGTACCCGCATCGCCCTCGAGTTTTATCTCACCATCACTAGTTATTACATCACCTTCTACTGTGGTTTTTTTTAGCGTTATGTTCTCTTTGGCTTTCACATTACCATTGATGGTATTGGGGCCATCTTCGGTTTTTATCTCACCGCGACTGGTCACATCACCTTCAACTGTAGTTTGTTTAAACGTAATATTTCTGTCGGCTGTCACGTTACCATTGATAGTATTGATGCCAACTTCGGTTTTGATCTCACCGCTACTGGATAAGTTAATGGGAGCGTTTGAGTTGCCGACCTGACTATTATCTTTGAGTATAATCTGACCTTCTGCGCGAATAGTCATCTCACTATCAGACACAATGGTTCCGTTATTTAACGTGAGTCCATTCGGGCATACGTAGGTTGTAGGCCTAACAAAAAAATTAAATCGGTGTTGGTAACTACCGTTATCACACAAATACCTTGCATCTTCAGGTTCCCACCTCCACCTCCCCCGGTCCCAACTCGGCGTAATATCGTACTCTTTCGCGAGGACGTTAGCCGTACTCGTCATCCATATCAAGGCTAAGAAAATCAGTTTTTTCATTCTTATTATTACTCCCTTACCCAAATCTCTTGCTGTCGCTGAACTTTTGATAAGCCCGAGCCACAAACGGCCAGACTTCTAACAACATATAAACTTATATCTTTACCAATATTGGTATCCGGTAACTGACCAACAGGCTTGCATTTTAGAGTCGCCTCACATTTCGGATCTATCAGACTGCTAGGAATAGTGACACTGCCGCTACTTATAGCGGCACAGTTAACAGAAACCGCTGGCGAAAGACCCAGTGGATAAAACTTTGTTAACACCCAATCATTACTCGATTGGGCTGTAAACCATGCTTTTGTACCCAAAAAATCACGAGTTAAACCACTTTGGTTAGACCAAGTCACTTTCATTAGTGATGCCGCCAAATAACCCATTACGATAATGACAAAGAGCGTCACAATTAACACATTGCCTTTTTGCTTATTATGGAACATTCAGCACCTGCACATCTTGTTGATACACACTATTTTCACCGGACTGTTCAAACGCGAACCTCAGATGCACGAGCCCGCCTCGATGAAGCGATGTATCATCATATTTGAAATAGCTCTGAGATTGGTCATCAACATAAATAAGATTGTCGGCAATTATTTCGCCGTTACGCTGTATCTGTGTGCCTACAAAGCAATATTTCACTGACTTAGATGGATCATAGAGATAGTGTCGATTAGAAACGGAGCGACTAGTTACTGAACTAGCGCCGTTAATGATCTTGTATGATTTATTCGAATCTGGAGAAAGGGCTCCAACATCAACACTATGAGTGGATGAGGTTAAATCACTTAACCGTGTTGGGTTAATCACCATTTTCAAGCCACTATCAAATTCGGGAGCATTATTACCAAAAAAACCCACCACAAACTGTATATCATTACCAGAAATCGCATAAAAACCAGAGTGCTCTATAGGCATAAAAATCAGGCAGTTTTTCTCTTTCTCATCGATAAAAAAACTATTCGGCACCGCATGACGAATCTCTCGAGATATTTTCTCAATAACGAATTGCGCCTGAGTTTGTAGTCTCTGCCTATCAATAGTATCAGCATAGCCCTTTGCTCCTAACTGCAAATAACCAGCAATCCCGAGCATGATAAAACTACTAATCACAATAGTGATGACCATTTCTATTAAAGTGAAACCACAATTTTTCATTAGTAATTTCCCCTTATCGCAGACAGTGTTAAAGGCTGTGTTTGTCCGGCGTAAATAGTCATAGTGACTCGTTTATAAGGCGTGATATCTTCCTGTGAAGGATTATTGACACCCGTTCCATCTGATTCAACGTATTGCACTTTCACTTCAACTCGAAAGTTCTTGTAATCATTTGCCATAGACGTGCCAAGAACGTTACTCAGCTCGTATAACGGCGTAGAGTTACAGCTGGCCTTTGTACCTTGTGTATACCAGCAACCGATATAGTCATCGACATCATTAAAACTAGCTGGGTTTGATTCACCGCTATCTGCCCCAAGACTTGTGGAACAATCCTTACCACCAAGGACAGTCTCACTACAGCGTACTAAACCACCATCAAAGTCGCTGTTTTCATCGAAGCCTCGCGCCAATATCTGCGACATGAAACCTTGGCCTAATGCGGCCGCGCGGGTTTGATAATGAGGATTGGCAGAATCTCTAACCTGAGGGACAAGAAAAGAGGTGAATGCCACCATCGCTATGCCCATTAAGACAATCGCGATGATCATTTCAATTAAGGTCATGCCGCGAACTTTTCTCATAAGCATGATCCTTTGGAAACATAGCCTTGACTATTGATGTTTACTGCACAGCGGCTTTCGCCATTTTGGTCTTCAATTAAGATGTTTACTGCACCGCTTACAGGGTTACCTAACAGGTTAAACTCGATTGGGCTAGTTGCACCATTGATGATTGAAAACTTAGCCGACTTATCGATAACCACATCACTGCGAGCATCTTGTGCATTACCCGTCAATGAACATGCTGCTGTTGAACCAATACAAGCACTAGTTATTGATAAGCAAAAATTGGTATAGCTTGGATCTTCTTCTGATTTATAGCTACTTGGAAAGCATCGTTCTGGGTAAGGCTTATCAGGTATATCAATATTCGACTGCATTCGATTAACTTGTACCTGACGAATGACTGAGATGACTTGTTCCTGAAGTGCAAATGCAGAAAAACTGCCAGAGCCCACAAAACGGCTGGCTGCAAAAAGTGAAAGGATAGAGAGGAGAACAATCACGAGGATTAACTCCATTAACGTGAACCCTAATGCAGAGCTGCGAATTTTCATAACCCAACCTTAGGCTTAGAACAAGCGAGATAAGTATACGATGAAATTATGAGATTAATGATAGGTTTATAATTTTTCGATTCGAAGTGTGAACAGACGAACAAATAACCAATGTCTAGTTATTTTGCCCTTTTGAACGACCAATCTCTTCTTCAATTCGATCGTAAGTTTCTTTATTGCTCAGCGTTTCAGAAACGTGCTCAGCGGTCTGCTTGGTTTGCTCCCACTTCGCTTCGTAAGTTTCTGGCTCGAAGCTGATAAATCTTGGTAATACCACATAACCGATCACACCCAAGATAATCAGCACAACCACAAACTCTATTGCACTAAGACCCGATGATTTACGCATATGAACTATTCCGAGATTAATCAAAATAAAGAGATAAAGGCCAGACTAGCTGGCCTTCTTCATCTATTGCTTACAGTGAGTATCAGTTTCTGTTAGCTCTGCTTTACCCGCAGTATTTTCATTTGCAGCTCCGTAGTACACAACACATGCTTTCGTGTAACCTGCAATGCCCACGGCAGCAGCAGACACTGCTGTATCACCATTTGATGGAGTGTAGCTATCGATAGCTTTAATAAACTCAAAATCTTCATTTGAGCCTTTAACACCTAGACCTTCAACCATTCTCGTTAAGTTATCTACAGTTGGTGTCGGGTAGCCGTTTGAAGTATCAACATTACCACCAGCGGCACTTACAGGGCCAGATGACGATTCAATACCTTCAATAGCAGCTTTACCATAAATAATACCAGACGCGCCATTAATCGCACCAGCAAGCCCTTCTAAAGTTGCGTTGCGAGCATCATCTTGCAGGTTAAGGAAACGTGGTGCAGCAGTGACCGCTAGAATACCTAGGATTACAATTACCACTACCAATTCGATAAGGGTGAAACCACCTTGTCTTTTCATTGTTTACTCTCTCTATGTAAGCATGCAGTACAACTGCAAAGTTTTGTTTAGGTCACGCGACCATTTTGGATATTGTCAAAACGGTTTGGGGCAGCAACGTTCACTAAAACTGACCGTGAAGGGATACTGTATCTACCGCTTGAGCAGAATGACGATTCGCCATTATTCGGTTCATGCTGCAATGAGAAAAACACATTATTGTTTACCCACTATTACAGCCTGTTACTTATGGTAATGATTGCATTATACCGACTTTCAATACCAATTATAGTGATTAGGTGTCAAAAAATTCACTCCGCCGACATTTCGACGTCTATTTTCAGTTGATTAGCTGTTGAAATAACTACAATCGACTGACCATTTTCATAAGTGTATTGACAGACATAACGATCAGTTTTGATGACTCCACTGATATCTATTAACTTGTTGGTCATTATTTTACGTTGGGGGTAATGCACCGCTAGCCAATAACCACAATCTAATACACCTTGCTGAGTAAAGGGAGACACTAACCCGTCCTCAGTCATAGTAAGGTTAAAACCATCCATCAGCATATGTTCTGGCTCGCCTTGTACTAGCCAAGCTTGACGATAACGCTGAACACTATCTTGCATCCAAACTCTCGCTAACTTCGCTCCAGTTACTTGTGCTTGCTCGGTCACAGGACGTAATTTGACCGCCAAGCCAACAGCAATGATGGTAGCAATTACCCCAAAAACGATTAGCGTCGCCCGACTTTGATTTTCAACCACCTATTAGCCGCCTTTGATGATGTCGAGCATTCCCCACATTGGTAAGAAGATACCCAGTGCTAGCACCATGACCATGCCGGCGACAATCACCAAAAGTAGCGGTTCTATTCTTGCGGTTAGTGTTTTTAGATCGTAATCGACTTCTCGATCGTAAAAATCCGACACTTCTAGCAGCAGCTCATCAATACGACCGGTTTCTTCCCCTACTGCAATCATCTGAATCACCAAAGGGGTAAAGATTTTACTGTTGATAGCAGTCACTGAGATGGTGCTACCCGCTTCAATCGCGGATTTCATCTCAAGAATTCGATTTTCTAAAAAGCGGTTCCCCAGGGCTTCCCCGGCTAAAGCTAAAGACTGGTTAAGTGGAACGCCTGATTTCAGCATCAACGAGAAGGTTCTAGCAAAACGAGAAAGCTGCGCACGATTAACGATATCGCCTACAATTGGCAGCCGAAGCCGAAACTTATCGAACTTCTCCCGACCATCAGCCGTCGCCACCCACGCTCTGAACACCGTAAACGCGCCAATCATTGCTACAACCAGCAACACCCAATAATTAACAAAGAAATTAGAAGTCGCGATCAAAATACGCGTCGGCAATGGTAGCTCAACCCCAAAGCGCGTGAACATCGATGCAAACTCAGGGATCACCAAGATATTCAATACAAACATGGCGATGGTGATAAAGATAATGACAAACGTTGGATAACGCATCGCCGCTTTAATGCGTTTGCGAGTCTCAAGTTCCTGTTCGTAGTAATTCGCCAGTTGCAATAGCGCTTGGTCAAGCCGACCCGTATTCTCACCGACGTTGATCATAGAAACGAACAGTGGGCTGAATACTTTACTGTGTTGCTGCATCGCAGAAGACAAACCTCGGCCATTACTCAGTTCAGAAACGACATCTTCTAGCGCCTCTTTGAGCTGTTTGTTTTCGCAATTTTGCAACAAGCCACGCATAGAGCGCAGCAAAGGTACGCCAGCTTTAGTCAAACTAAACAACTGACGAGAGAAAAGAATAATTACTTCCAACGGAATAGCAGGCACAAACAGCTTAGATAAGCTCACTTGGCTTTTTGCCGACTCTTTCTCTAAACGTACATTGAGCGGGATGACCCCTTTGTTCATCAATGCTTCCGCCGCAGCTTCTGAGTTCACTGCTTCGATTTTGCCGTTAGTGGATGAGCCGTCTAGCGTGCGGCCTTGATAACGAAAAGTTGGCATTCACTTACCTATATGAAAATGGGATCAGTCTTACCAGAAGCATCACCCTCACCTAGGGTCATCACTTCGTCCAAACTGACGGTGCCTTGTAGCGCCAGTTCCATTGCAGAAGCAAGCAGTGGCTTATAGTTTTCTGAGCGGCGCGCGGCTTGCGCAAAGCCAACCGCATCATTAGCGCGCAATTTATCCATCATCTCTTGCTCAAGTTCGAGCATTTCAAACACACCGATTCGGCCTCGATAACCAGTCAAGTTACAGTTTTGGCAACCTGCGCCTTTATAAAAAATGGTGCTAACTTGATTTGGGAAACGCCCAGCTAACCACTGCTGGCGAGACTCATCTAAGTGGTCTTCTGTTTTACAATCTGGGCAAACTCGGCGCACAAGACGCTGCGCCACCACGGCTCTGACCGCACTAGCAACCAAGTAACCCGGCGCCCCCATATCGATCATGCGTAACGCACTGTCGACAGCATCGTTGGTGTGGAGAGTGCTCAATACTAAATGCCCCGTTAGTGCAGCTCGCAGACCAATTTCTACCGTCTCTTGATCACGCATCTCACCAACAAGAATTATGTCTGGGTCTTGACGTAAAAAGGTTCTAAGAACACGCGAGAAAGTTAGATCGATCTTACTGTTAACCTGTACCTGAGTGATGCGAGGCAGACGATATTCAACCGGGTCCTCTGCTGTAATGATCTTTTTCCCAGGTTCGTTGAGCTCACTCAATGCGCCGTAAAGCGTGGTGGTTTTACCTGAACCTGTCGGCCCGGTAACCAAAATCATGCCGTGCGGACGCGCCAACTGTCGACGTAAGCGAGCAAGCAAGTCTGGCGGCAAGCCCGACTCTTCTAACGGACGCAAACCAGCGGACTGGTTAAGCAGACGCATTACCACAGATTCTCCGTACTGCGTTGGTAACGTCGACATACGAATATCAATTGATTGGCCACGAACTTTGATATTGAATCGGCCATCTTGTGGCAAGCGCTTTTCAGAAATATCTAGGTGTGCCATCAACTTCAGTCGAAGAACCAAAGCCGATGCAATGTTCACTTCATTTAAGAGCGTTTCATGCAATACGCCATCAATACGCTGGCGCAAACGCAATACTTGATCGTCTGGCTCAATATGAATATCCGAAGCTCCAACCTGTACCGCATCTTCAAACATGGAATTAACCAGCTTTACAACGGTAACCTCTTCACTATCGGCTTCATCAATACCGTAATCAAAGCTTTGTACATCTTTATGCTCTTCATGCAGCTGCTCAGCAAAGGAGGCGATCTCTTTAGTACGGCGGTAATAGCGGTCAAAGCTTGAAATGAGCTGACGCTCTGAAGCCACAATGAACTCAAGGTTGTATTGGCCCAACAAGTTCATCAATGATTCTTGGATGAACAAATCCGCTGGGTCGCTCATAGCAACGCGCAGTGTGTCCCCATTTCGAGCAACGACCATCGCACGTAAGCGACGTGCGTGTACCTCAGGTAGAATCTGCACGGCTTCGGCATCCACAGGTGCACGACCAAGATCGATCAGTGGCAAACCAAGCTGCTGAGACAAGAAGTCCAACATTTGCTTTTCGGTAATAAAGCCAAGGTCAATTAACGCATCCCCTAGCTTCTGCCCGGTACTGCGTTGTGCGTTTAGTGCTTGCTGGATTTGTTCTTCAGAGACGATACCTTCCTCTACCAGAAGGTCGCCCAAGCGTTTTCTCAACTGAATTTTCATTGTGCGCTCTCCAACTCTTTCAAGATGCTCAAACGGTCACGGATAAATGCTTGCGATTGATTCGAAATGCCAACTTTACCCAGAGCTTGGTTGTAAGAGTTGATCGCGGTAGTAAAAGCCAGGGCACGCTCTTGTTGAATAGCTAAACCTAACCACCAGCGCGCGTTTTCCGGTTCACGCTGAGTGAGGAGTTGATAGCTCTCAAGCGCAATGTCATTTTGCTTGTGTTTTTGTGCCAATGCCGCACGCATCGCCAAGTAATCTCGACTTGGTACTGGAGGCAAATGAACAAGCGGGCTCAGCGCCGCTTCAGGTTGATTAGCTTTCACTAACAACTTAGACAAGGCCAAGCGGAGTACTTGATTGTTCGTATCTAGGTTGATGCCTTCTTGAATAATCTCATATGCTTTACGCGTGTCACCTTTACCAAAGTACAACGCTGATAACTTTTGACGCGTGTCTGCATTCATTGGCTCATAACGCAACGCCTCGGCATAAGCCGATAACGCCGTTTGCATATCGTTAGCATCGAGTGCCTTTTCCGCTCGACTAACTGCCTTAAGAGAAAGCTGACGATGTGTAAGCTCAACCTGCTCAATACGCATTGAGCTGTTTTCTGATGTCGTGTGGGTTACGGGATCGTATTGTTCCTCGCTCGGCATCGTTGCTAACTGCGCGAGTAAAACTGCCTCTTCAGAGGCGGTATTTATCTCAGATCTTGGCGTGAACCTATCAGTCTCTTGCATGTGAGGCTGTTGCGCTACTGGCTGCGTGGCTGGTTTGGTGTAAACCACATGAGTTGTATCGGGCGTCATTTTACTCGTTGGCGAGTGAGTGCGCTCCGATGAAACAATTGGTGAGACATTCACAGACGACAGTGGCATAGCGTCGGTTTGAAACTGTGATAGCTCGCCTGAAGGGACAGGACCGCGAGAGACCGCCCAGCTACCAACCGCAAGGCTTAACGAAAAACCGGCGACAAGCCAAAGCCAAGGTTTACTGCGTGAGACACTTGGAATCTCCGCACGAGTAAGCTCTGACGGCGATGTTTTTTCAGCAAGTTCTGATAATGCTTTATTGATGGCACTCAAGGTTGACTCCATCCCCAAAATACGGGTGTTTTAAACTTAGGTTTACGGGCATCAAACGTATCGTGCATAGCGGCGTAAACGTGATGATTTTTTAATAGTGTGCAACGATCATTAAATGCAGCAAGCAACGACTTGTGGCTAATTTGGTTTATCAAGCGCGGAATCCCCATGGATGAACGCCAAATCGCTTTTTTCTGTTCAATAGAAAAAATGTGCGCCCCATTGCCTGCTTTATCTAAACGATTATTGATGTAAGCCACGCCTTCATCGATAGAGAGAGGACGTAACTGGCAACTAAACGTAATGCGTTGACGAAATTGCCTTAGCTCATGGTTAGCTAATCTTTCATCCAACTCAGGTTGTCCGAATAACACCAATTGAATGAGCTTATCTTGTTCCGTTTCTAGATTGCCAAATAGACGCAATGTTTCTAAAGCTTGTGGGGAAAGAGCTTGCGCTTCATCAACGATCAAGACGGTTTTCTTTCCCAAGGCATGTACTTGAATCAAGTGCTCTTGAATGAGGGAAACGATACGCAGCGGATCATCGTTCTCGATACCCAACTCTCTGGCGACAGCAAACTGCAACTGCTCCCCATTCAACACTGGATTGGGTAAGTAAATAAGCTCAACTTCAGATTCAATCTGCTCGATCAGCTTACGGCATACCATGGTTTTTCCAGTGCCGACTTCTCCCGTCACCTTAATCACCCCTTCTCCCATTTGCACGGCAGCTAGGATGGTTTGGATCGCCTCATAGTGAGGGACTAACCCCAAGAACATTTCTGTATTTGGGGTTAACGAAAAAGGCTGAACTCGGAACCCAAAGTGTGACAAGTACATACTCGAATCACAAACCTATTGAAAAACAGAACCTTTCCCAGCGCTTATTGCGCATCTGGGAACCACTCTTGCAGCAGATCACGAGAGCGCTCTAGCTCTTTCTGCCAAGAGTTCACGCCAACTACGGTCGGTTTTAGCAAGATGACCAATTCTGTTTTCTCAGTTACGTTATTCACGTTGCGGAACAAATGCCCCAGTGCTGGTACATCGCCCAAAAATGGGACTTTAGAAACAAGCTCACGATTTTGCTGTTTCATCAACCCGCCGATAACCACAACATCGCCATCTTTAGCACGAATAACCGAGTCTGATTCACGAATAGAGCTTTTCGCTAATGGCAGTTGGATGTTTTGGAAATCTCCGCCCAAGTTCAATTGCTTCACTTCTTCCGTGACTTCAATAACTGCGGGGTGAACATGCAGGAACACATTGCCTTTGTTATCAATTTGCGGAGTCACATCGAGGGAAATACCCGAGAAGAATGGCGTCAGTTCCACTTCAGGAACTGCATTTGAGTTTTCACCGTTGCCTGCATTGCTCGATAGCTCGGTAACAAAGTACTCATCGGTACCCACTTTGATGACAGATTTTTGGTTGTTGGCAGCGGTAATACGAGGGCTCGAAAGGACGTTCAAGTCACCTTGCGTAGACATGAAGCTCAACACGGCATTGAAGTTACCATCCGAAATAGTCACGTTAGTTTGACCGCCCAATAGCGTGCCAATCGCATCCAATGGTGGTAATGTCGACGCAGGGCGGTTGACTACGATATTACCCGAGTTACCAATTGACGCCGATAAGTTTGACCAGTTGATGCCTTGTTGGTAGCCATCATTCAACGTCACTTCTAGGATTTTAGCTTCAAGAATGACCTGGCGCTGCATGCGCTCCTGCGATACACCTAAGAACTCGCGTACTTCGCGAATATCATCTGGAAATGCTCGAACCGTAATAACTCCCGCTTGTGGCGTTACAACCACACTTTGCCCTTTGCCTGAACCAATTAGATTCGCAACAGCTTGCTGCAGCATAGGCCAGAAGTCACTCTCAGTGATGGTTTCAATGCGTGTACCACCCGTAGATGTGGTCGAGCTATCGTTGTTGTTTCCATTGTTAGAGTCTGACGAGTCAGAACTGTCTGAGCTACCACCAGAATTAGACGTACCAGCCGAGGTTACAGAGCCCGTAACAATGCTGGTTAATGAGCGACCAGAACGCTTGAACTGCAGGTAATCGACTGGAATGGTCACAGTACGCATACCTGCTGGGTAGATTTGAATAACTTTGCCAGACTTCACCACGTCATAGCCATACATATTCTGTACGACATTCAGAACTTCATCCAATGTCACATCTGACAAGTTGACGGTGATATTACCTTGTACCGATGGGTGAATCGCCACGCTGTACTCAGTGCCTTTCACTAATGAGGCGAAAAAGCTTCTTGCATCGACCGCATTCGCCTGAATACGAAAACGCTTCGAGGTGCCTTGCTCTGATGCAACGTTCGAGTCTAAATTTGGCATTAAGTCTGCCTCAACAGAAGAAGGGATTTCTTCCAATGTGCGGCTGTTCGCTTGATTGATCGATTCATTGAGCGCTTCTTTAACTTCCACTGGATTCCGATGACCCATTGAACATCCCATTAAAGAAGCAATCGTTATTCCTACAACTAATTTGCGCATATCTGATCGGGCTCTGGTTATTATTGTTTTACGTTTAAATCAAAAAGCTCTAGGTCCCACTGACGGTTACCACGCTTTAAAGTTACAAATTCACTATTAATGCTCGCGACGCGATAACCCTTAAATAGCTCGCCTTTTTCGACAAGTTTGTTATCCATAATCGCGATACAATCAGTACTTGGCTTACACACAATACTGTTGAGCTTAGGCAGTCGGTACCGTTTAACTTTTGGTTTCGCTGACGTTTCAACCGCTGGCTTTTCCCAACCAAGTGGGGCCGTTGGGTCCTGGTTTGCCCAAGCGGTTCCTGCCGCTGCCATAACAAGCAATGAGATGATGAGTTTGTTAACCACCAATAAACTCCTCTCTAGATCCTAGTGTGTAGACTTCTAACACAAGCTTCGCTTTCGGGTACTCTTCGACTTTATAACTAAAGCTGCGCCAGTAATAACTCGCAGGAAGGCTCTCCAATTTATTCAGATAATTAGCAATAGAAAAATAGTCACCAGTCAGTTCCATACGAACAGGATGCACGTAGTAACCAGAGTATTGCGATGCTTCTTTATCTTCCGTTATTGGCTCAGATGGCAAGGTTTGCAGAGACAAAAGGTGAATGCCACTTTGCTGCTCCAACACATTTTCAAGCAGCTCAGCCATTTGCGAAGGTGTAATAAGATGCTCGATGATCTCCGCTAATTGCATCGAAAGATGCTGACTCTCAGCTAACAGATTAGATATCGCGCGATCAATCTCAGCATTTGGATCTTTCTTAAGTTGCGCCTGAATACGTAGCGTATCGATTTCAATCTTTTGATTGGCTTGCTTTAAATTACTTAGTTGCCTCTCATTACTGATGATCTCGTTAAGCTTTGGCTCCAATACCAGCGTAAAGAGCAACATGATCACGACAACTAAACCGCACAATGCGGTGAGCACTTTTTCACGCGTACTCATTTCGCCAAAGCGCCCTTCTAATGAGAGCCAGAATTCGTTCATTTCTCTTTATCCTCGCGCGTTTTTAGTTCAAACGTCACAATATCCTTATCATTTCGACCTATTTTGACGTCGTCAAACGTTCGGCCAACCAAGCTAATTTCATTTTTAAATTGGCTGACCCAATTTGGCACTGAGCTCGGTTTTTTCGCTAGTCCCTTCAGGTCTAAGGTATGGGTATTGATTCGAATTTCGGACAAAGAAATTTCTTGGTTTCCTAGCTTCGCTAATGATTGCATCACGCCAGAGTAACCCGTGCGTTGCGAGTCATCGTATTTCCCGACAGCTTTAAGCGAGTCTCGCTTCGCCTTGACTTCACGCTCTAAGCGGGCTTTAGCTGCCAGCTTATTATTGTCAGGTTGATGTTTACGTAGCTTGACTTGATAACGTTCAAGCTCTGACTTCATGATATCGCCTTTACTTTTTACAATAGCAATCTCATCTTCCAAACCGCTGCTCTGCCAAGTGACATAACCGTAAGAAAATAGAATTGCAGCCGCCGCAACGCCCCAAGATAACGCGATATTTTTTAGCGTCAGGAGCTCTTTTTTCGGCTTTAAGTAATCGGGATATAAGTTGACGCGTCGAGTATTTGAAGTAGCCGCAGTGTCAGCCAAAACATGTCCTGATAGCTCATGTTCTGGTGGTAATAACGGTGAAACCTTAGTACTTAAACGGTAGTTCAGAGCCTGAACAAGCTCGCTCTCATCCTCTTCATCACAGCACACTTTCAATTGATGTAATTGCACGTGGCGTAACTGAGATGAAAGATAGTCAATCGAACGTTGCAGTTCTAACGACAGACTGTCCATCTGTAAATCGCTAGACGGAACCCCCGTTAACGGTGGCGTCACACTGCGAATAGAGCGGTGGAACGCAATAGTATTTTCGACAAAAGCGCTTATACGGAAATGACCACGCACACTGCGTTGTAATAATAGGAAGTTTCCTAGTTCACCCGCAGTCTCTCCCCAAATATCGTCTTCAGGAAGAATGGCTTCTAATGGTAACTGGGCTCGACTGGCCAGTAACACAATCTTATCCAATATTTTTCGCGATAAGACGTATGCTTGCACTTTGGTTGAATTCGGTAACTCGACCGCATCGGCAATAATGTCGATGGCACGCTCAGAGATCAGTTCTTTCAACAAAAACGGTAATGCGGCTGGCCATTCTTGACGCGGCATGACCGGTTTGTCGATTTGGTACATCTGGTAATAGTTATGAGAAAGAACAACCGTTAATGAATCATACGCACTCGCTGCAACGCTCAATGCTTGCTCAACGGCTTTTTCCCAATTGGACTCAGAAATATCAAATTGGTATGGACGACTACTTTTGATTGAAGATGATAAATAAACGGCGTCTGGCTGAATAACCAAAAAGCAGGAGCGATCACCACTAGATGATCGCTTAAGCTTGTCGAATAGTGCTTTGAAATCCATGATTATTATCTTTATTTTTTCCGCCAGCGATTTCGTCTTCCCAATTTAACTTGGGATTCTGATTGAGAATTCGGCAACGCTTGGGGACGAGGAAGAAACTGCTGCTCCGCAGAAAAGTAACGCCCTTGCCCACCATAAACCCCGAGCTCAATTAATGTGTTGAGCTCGTTCTGATTCTCAATTCCCACTGCTATAATTTTAGTTTTACTGTTTGCCGCCGCACCTAGCATACTGCGGACAAATAGCTGGTTTTCATGTCGTTGGTCGATTTTTGCTACTAAACTGCGATGAAGTTTAAGGTAACGAATATCCACTTCTTTTAAATAGTGAGTGCTGACGATGGTACGCCCAGCCTGCCCAACCATTAAGTGGCACCCTAAACCGGCCAGCATTTTAGCGACTGGTCGCATAAAGTCTAAGTGTCTTACAAATTGTGCTTCAACAAACTCAAAACTGAGACACTTTCTCTGCTCACGTGACAACTGTAAGAGTTCATCACGAAACCATTTAAAGTACTCTCGGTTAGAAAATGGCGTTACATTCAAATTGAGCGCATACGATCTTGAGTTATCAAAATTATCCTTAAACTCTCTTAAGAATTTATTAATAACCGACTTATCCATTTGCGCTTCATAACCAACCTGTCTGATCGCAGAAATGAACCGAGACGCTTTAACAATCCCATTCTCAGGATCGCGAATCCGACATGTTAACTCTTCATATAATGATTTTTTATGCGTCGCGTCACTTATTGGGTGCACAGATTGTGCGTAGAGTATCACACTTTCTGGTGTAAGTGCTGTGTCAAATAACGTTCTCCATCTCACACTTCCGCGAGCTTCTTCATCGTGGTTCCATTTTTTGAAGCGACTCCAATTATTGTTATTTTGTAGTTGCGCACTACGCAAAGCAGTCTCGGCTTCATCAATGATTTGGCTGTGTCGCTCACCTTCTTTATAAGTGGTGATGCCAATATGGCACCAGTTGTCTGGATCAAGTGGCTCTGGCGGCATTAACTTTTCTAACTGGCGAATGCATTGCGAGGCAAGGTTAGCCACATCTTTCGCACTTTGGTGCGGTAGAAAAAGCGCAAAATCAGCATCGTAATAACGGGAAAATACAACATCTGGGTATCGTTGAACTAAATTGGACAATAAACTCCCAACTTCAACAATAAACTCATCCGTAATTTGCTTATCTTGCTCTTCTTCAACCAGTTTCCAGTCTTGAATACGAACTAGCAACACGGCGCCGCGAGCCCCGCTTTCTAGTAACGCCGATTCCAACTTGCTATCAAATAACACTCGGTTAGCGGTACCGGTTAGCTTATCAAGGAAGGTTTGAGTTCGAATAAAGGTATCAAATCGGCTTCGCTCTTGACGCGCATCTTGTAACTCTTCGATTAATACATCGAGCGCTTCACTGGCGGTGTAAGGCCATTCTTTTTTGTCACCTTTGGCATACTGCTCCACCCTACCAGCCAGGATCATTCTGCCTCGCTCTTCGAGCATTTCGGAGCCTTCTAATTGCTCCTTAAGCCATGCCACGCCGCGCATTAAGCAGAAGATGATCAATATAACGGCAAGCGTGATCGACCAAAGCGCCTGCATTGAGTAGCTGTAACCTAAGTAAGGGGGAATTGCTTTAAAGTGAATCGTGTAATCTTGATTGTGAGTCAGCTGATACTCTGCCTCAAACAAGACTGACGCTTCCATTTGATGAGAAGTATCTTTGAAGCGATAAACAACGGCGTTGTTGGTCGACAACGTCATTTCGACAATATTGGAAGCTTGCAGCATTTTCGGCATCCAGCGCTGCATAGAATAAGCGGCGTCAGGATCTTCCATCTCCTTGTCGACCACCTCTACGATCCCTTCTAAATAATGGGTGAGATATTCCTGCCCAAGACGTTTAAAAGAGAGGGTGCCACCGACAAACAAGATAAACATGGCGCAGATAACGATCATGGTGACAAAGGCCACCAGCCGTGTGCTTAACTTAAGAGTTGGGGTATACCTCATGAATACCAAATTCCTTTTTTATTCATCATATACCTTATTGAAATATTTATACTTGATAAGAGTTCATCAAACAATCGGATTAGTCTGATAGTGAGAGGCTGGAGCATAAAGAAAATCACACTCATTGATAAGTTTTATTGTTACGCCTAACCTTGCCAAGATAAGCCTGTGAGATCATCAGATTGCGACAATAAAAAAGGCCGCGATATTCGCGGCCTTTTCGATTCAAGCATAAGCAGAATTTAGAACGGGATATCGTCGTCAAAATCCATTGGTGGCTCATTGTACTGCTGCTGTGATTGCTGCGGAGCCTGTTGTTGTGGTTGCTGTTGCTGAGGCGCATTGTACTGCTGCTGAGCTGGCTGTTGAGGCTGACCCCATCCACCTTGTTGCTGCTGTTGACCGCCCATAGGTGCGCCGCCACCTTGAGCACGACCGCCAAGCATTTGCATCACACCATTGAAGCCTTGAACAACGACTTCCGTTGAGTAGCGATCTTGGCCACTTTGATCTTGCCATTTGCGAGTTTGCAGTTGCCCTTCAATGTAAACTTGAGAGCCTTTACGCAAGTACTCACCTGCTACTTCCGCAAGTTTGCCGAACAACACAACACGGTGCCATTCCGTTTTTTCGCGCTGTTCGCCAGTCGCTTTATCACGCCATGAATCAGAAGTCGCAATAGTAATGTTTGCTACTGCACCGCCATTCGGCATGTAACGAATTTCAGGGTCGTTACCTAGATTCCCCACCAAAATAACTTTGTTAATTCCACGGCTGGCCATGATGTGCTCCGTTTCACTCTGGATATATAAAATTTTAGCGCATTAGAATAGCACGCTTTAATGTTTTGATTAAAGTCTAATACCATTGTGATCTATTGAGTCATGCTCTAGAACCCAAATCGTATTTCAACTTACGTGTGTAGCATTTTTGATTCGCGTTGCAGACATCGTTTCGTGAAGCTTTGAATTCGAACGCATTTATTCAGTAAAGCGATGGTTATGGCCTCTCTTTAATGCCAGTTTATGGCTTCTATTGAACCCAGGGAGATTGGAACACGTGAGAAAGTCGGCTTACGCAAGAAAGCTATTTCTGATCAGTATGGAAGATAATGCGCAAAAAAAAGTGGCGGCACTCGAAAAGTACGTTGATATGAGCATCCCGGTGATTTCAACCGCAGCACTCATGGAAGCCAAGCCACAACACCGTAATAAAATTCTACTGATCGACTTCAGTGAACATAAATCACTTGTTCAATCGATCAAAAACTTGCCTCTTGTATGGAAAAACTTTGAAACCGTTGTCTTCAACGTGCCTAAAAGACTAACCACGGATGAACTTCTTTCATTTGGTCAATTAAAAGGTGTGTTTTATTCTGAAGATACGCTAGAGCAAATTGGAGAAGGGTTAAAAGGCATTGTTAACGGTCAAAACTGGCTGCCGCGTAATGTAACCAGTCAACTTTTACACTATTACCGCAATGTCATTAATACTCATACTGCACCAGCTACGGTAGACCTAACCATTCGTGAGCTACAAGTACTGCGTTGCCTACAAGCTGGCGCCTCGAACAGTCAGATGGCCGAGGAGTTATTCGTCAGTGAATTCACCATCAAATCGCACTTGTATCAGATATTCAAAAAGCTATCCGTAAAGAACCGAGTACAGGCAATCGCCTGGGCAGACCAAAACTTAATGTCTTGATGCAATGTGAGCGGCTCTGATAACTGAAATGACGAGTCGCTCATCTTTTTTCCGCACCGAGTCTCACATTTTTTCCTACTTTATTCATGATTCATTGATACCTCTCGTGTTAAAGTTATGCGCAGATTCTTGATAAAAACGAGATAGGATATTCCCCCAATGATAAAAAAATGTCTGTTCCCTGCTGCAGGCTATGGCACACGCTTCCTACCGGCAACGAAATCTATGCCAAAAGAGATGATGCCAGTCGTGAACAAACCGCTTATTGAATACGGTGTCGAAGAAGCAATCCAAGCTGGTATGAACGGCATGTGTATTGTGACAGGTCGTGGCAAGCACTCGATCATGGACCACTTTGATAAGAACTACGAACTGGAACATCAGATTAGCGGTACCAACAAAGAAGAGCTGTTGGTAGATATCCGTGAAATCATTGAATCTGCAAACTTCACTTATATACGTCAACGCGAAATGAAAGGCTTGGGCCACGCGATTCTAACTGGACGAGAATTGGTAGGCGATGAGCCATTTGCTGTTGTTCTTGCTGATGACCTTTGTGTGAACGAGCAAGAGGGCGTACTGGCTCAGATGGTGGCACTATTTAAGCAGTTCCGCTGTTCTATCGTTGCAGTGCAAGAAGTACCAGCCGAAGAAACGCACAAATACGGCGTTATCTCTGGTGAAATGATCAAAGACGACATCTATCGCGTAGACGACATGGTAGAAAAACCAGAGAAAGGCACGGCACCTAGCAACCTTGCTATCATTGGCCGCTACATCCTGACTCCCGATATTTTTGAACTGATTGAAAACACCGAACCAGGTAAAGGTGGTGAAATTCAAATCACTGACGCGCTGCTAAAACAAGCAAAAGCGGGCTGTGTATTGGCTTACAAATTCAAGGGCAAACGCTTTGACTGTGGTAGCGTTGAAGGTTACATCGAAGCAACTAACTATTGTTTTGAAAACCTGTATCTAAAAGATGAAAAAACCTCTGAGCTAGGTAAGCACGCAACACAAAAAGCAGTATAAAGCATCGTTATAGTACGAAATTACTGTATCGAAAGCCCAGCACAACGCTGGGCTTTTTACTTTACTGTTTTTTTATCCAGTAATTTTCTTTGCACATTTCTCACACTATGTAATACTTGCCCCACTTGGTTATACATAGAGCAAAAACGATGGATAAAATAGAAGTTCGCGGTGCCCGAACCCATAACCTTAAAGACATTAATCTTACAATCCCTCGCGATAAACTGATTGTCATTACTGGACTAAGTGGCTCCGGTAAATCCTCTCTCGCTTTCGATACATTGTATGCAGAAGGCCAACGACGCTACGTAGAGTCTCTCTCTGCCTACGCTCGTCAGTTTTTGTCTCTGATGGAAAAACCCGATGTCGACCACATTGAAGGGTTATCACCTGCGATTTCTATTGAACAGAAATCTACTTCTCATAACCCGCGTTCAACCGTCGGTACAATTACCGAAGTCTACGACTACTTACGTCTATTGTATGCTCGTGTGGGCGAACCCCGCTGTCCAACGCACCATGCCCCTCTTGCTGCGCAAACCATCAGTCAAATGGTGGACAAAGTCCTAGAGATGCCGGAAGGCAGCAAAATGATGCTATTGGCACCTATTGTCAAAGAACGTAAAGGTGAGCATGTTAAAACGCTTGAGAACTTAGCGGCTCAAGGCTTTATTCGTGCGCGTATTGATGGAGAAACTTGCGATCTTTCCGATCCTCCAACCCTTGAGCTACATAAAAAGCACACCATTGAAGTGGTGGTAGACCGCTTTAAAGTTCGTCCAGACTTACAACAGCGCTTGGCCGAATCTTTCGAGACCACGCTCGAATTATCAGGCGGAATTGCGGTTGTCGCGCCAATGGATGGCGACGGTGAAGAGATTATTTTCTCCGCCAACTTCGCTTGTCCACAATGTGGTTACAGCATGCAAGAGTTAGAGCCGCGACTTTTCTCATTCAACAACCCTGCTGGTGCATGTGGCACTTGTGATGGCTTGGGTGTTCAACAATACTTCGATCCAAGCCGAGTCATTCAAGATGATTCATTAAGCTTGGCACAAGGTGCGATTCGCGGTTGGGATCAAAAGAACTACTACTACTTCCAAATGCTCACCTCATTGGCCGATCATTATGGTTTTGACCTCCATGCCCCTTTTAATTCTCTGCCAAAGAAAACGCAAGATGTCATTCTAAAGGGCTCAGGTCGTACTGAGATTGAGTTTAAATACATCAACGATCGTGGCGATATTCGCGTTAAACGCCATCCATTCGAAGGTATTCTGAATACCCTAGAACGTCGCTATCGTGATACAGAATCCAACTCTGTCCGTGAAGAGCTTGCAAAATACATCTCCACTAAATCTTGTTCAAGCTGTGGCGGTACTCGTCTACGCCTTGAAGCACGTAACGTGTTTATTGCTGATACGACACTACCTGAGATTGTTGAACTCAGCATTGCTGATGCATTGGAATTCTTCCATTCCTTGAAACTGGAAGGTCAACGCGCCCAAATCGCTGAAAAAGTGATGAAGGAAATCAACGACCGTCTGCAATTCTTAGTTAACGTCGGTTTGAACTACCTAAACTTATCACGCAGTGCTGAAACCTTATCAGGCGGTGAAGCTCAACGTATTCGTTTAGCAAGCCAAATTGGTGCAGGTCTTGTTGGTGTCATGTACGTCTTAGATGAACCGTCGATTGGCCTCCACCAGCGTGATAACGAACGACTCCTAAAAACACTGACTCATTTGCGCGATTTAGGTAATACCGTACTTGTGGTAGAACACGATGAAGATGCGATTCGCTGTGCAGATCATGTCATAGATATTGGTCCTGGTGCTGGCGTACATGGTGGTAATGTTGTTGCGGAAGGCACCATGGAAGAGATAGTCGCGAATCCGAATTCTCTGACAGGTCAGTACTTAAGTGGTGTTAAAGAAATCGCAGTACCGAAAGATCGCACGCCGCGAGATCCGAAAAAAACGGTTGAGCTATTAGGCGCTACAGGTAATAACCTTAAAAACGTTAACCTTTCAATTCCTGTTGGGTTATTCAGCTGTATTACAGGAGTATCTGGCTCAGGTAAATCAACGCTGATTAATGATACTTTCTTTAAAATTGCGCATACCCAACTTAACGGAGCGACAACGGCTCAGCCTTCACCTTATAAATCGATTAAAGGTCTAGAGCACTTCGATAAAGTCATCGATATCGATCAAAGCCCAATTGGCCGTACACCTCGCTCTAACCCTGCAACCTATACGGGGATCTTTACCCCAATCCGTGAACTGTTTGCAGGCACACAGGAGTCGCGTTCTCGCGGTTACAAACCGGGCCGTTTTAGTTTTAACGTACGCGGTGGTCGTTGTGAGGCCTGTCAGGGTGACGGTGTTATCAAAGTAGAAATGCACTTCCTACCAGATGTTTATGTGCCATGTGATGTGTGTAAAGGTAAACGCTACAACCGTGAAACGCTCGAAGTACGTTACAAAGGTAAAACTATTGATGAAGTGCTAGAAATGACGGTCGAAGATGCACGCACCTTCTTCGATCCAGTTCCTGCCATCGCTCGCAAACTACAAACACTGATGGATGTCGGTTTGTCGTACATACGATTGGGTCAAGCGGCAACAACACTCTCCGGTGGTGAAGCACAGCGTGTGAAACTGGCGCGAGAGCTATCCAAACGTGATACAGGAAAAACCTTGTACATTTTGGATGAACCAACAACCGGCCTTCACTTCCATGATATCCAGCAGTTGCTCACTGTACTGCACAGACTTCGCGACCACGGAAATACTGTCGTGGTGATCGAGCATAACCTGGACGTCATTAAGACTGCGGACTGGATTATCGATCTTGGTCCTGAAGGGGGTCAGGGTGGCGGCGAGATAATCGCTCAAGGCACTCCGGAAGATGTGTCGCAAATCGAGGGTTCGCACACAGCTCACTTCCTCAAGCCTATGTTGAAGTAGAAAAAACAGGTAAAGTATCGAGACCAGCAAGTGCTGGTCTTTTTTCATTCAAAACAACGCAATAACTATGGCTACTATACATGTAAGTGGAACAAAGCTTTCTCCCGAAAAAGTACAGGTTCCCCTCAATCGCAAGTTTCTCATTGCCTTGGCAACACTATTTGTGTTGGCAATGCACTTTTTCATGCCCAACCCCGGCGGTTCGGGGCTTTCGCTTTCGTTCAATGCGACAACTTGGATTGCTTTTAGCTTTGCATTAGGCATTGGGTGTTACCAACTAGCGAATAATCGAGTGCTACGTTACTCAAAACTAACCATCGGCTTGTTCATTAGTGCTCTTATCATGACAGTGCCCATTCTGTACCCAAATGCGAATAGCAGCTTGGCAGCCAATAAGCTCATAGGCCTGTGGTGTGGTGTCCTGTTCTTTATTGTTTTACAACAATTTCATTTCAGTAATAAACATCGCCAACGCCTATTATGGTTCATTGTCCTTGCGGTTGTTATCGAAGCCATTTTTGGTTTGACACAATATCTGTATCTCAAACCAGGCAATCCGTTTGGTTACGACACGGTGGCCAATCGTCCTTATGGTATTTTCCAACAGCCCAATGTAATGGCCAGTTTTCTTGCGACAGGGTTGGTGATTGCCAGCTATTTACTTGCACGTCAGCCCTACAAATACGATCGTAAGTTAAGCGATGTTTACCTTCTCTATGCCGTACCAGTTTTAACTTTACCACTAATTGTGGCGTTGGCTTCACGCACTGGTTGGTTAGCCTCGGTCATCGCCGTGTTGTTGGTCATTCCATACATGTACCGCTTTGCAACCAAAGGGCGCTTTATCCGCTGGGTTGTGTCACTTGTAAGTGGGCTCTTACTCTCAGTCGTTGTCATGCATCTTGCCTTTCCTGATGGAGGTGGGTTAGCCGCAGAAAAAGTAAATATGGAGTCTCCTCGAGCGTATACTTTTCCGCAAACATTAGACATGGTGATTGAAAAGCCTTTTACTGGTTATGGATATGGTAAGTTTGAATCTGAGTACATGCTGTATACGGCTCGTCAACATGCCCTAAATGAGAATTACCCAGCTGGTTTGCCAGCCATGGATCATCCGCATAACGAGCTGCTTTACTGGGGAGTAGAAGGTGGCTTGCTGCCAATACTCGGCATCTTCTTAGCGATGGCACTGGTACTGTATCGAATCTATCAAGCCAAACGCGGAACTCGTCTTGCGTTGCTGGCCTTGTTTATACCTATCGTATTGCACTCACAACTGGAATACCCTTTCTACCACTCTCTCGTGCATTGGTTGATCTTCGTTATCCTACTGTACTGGGTCGATCAGCGCGTCTCTCGTTATCGACAAGTCGGCTTTAGTAATGTAACCAAAAGCTTGCTGCGTGTTTTTAGTTTGGTACTTCCCGTTGCGTTTACGTTTTACATGGTAAGCGCATTACATACGAATTATGTATTGACGAAGTTTGAGACCACTAGACCAACTAACCCTGATATTCTGAATCAAGTCAGTAACCCTGTAGTTTGGAAAGACAGGTTTGATTGGGATGTCTATAGCACGTTTTTAAACCTTGGGCTGTACCAACAAGACGCAACCTTGATTCAGCCTTATATCGATTGGTCGCTAAAAATCATCAAAGATAAGCCTCGCCCTGCATTTTATAATAATTTGATTTTGGCCTACCAAGGCTTAGATGACTCAAGTAAAGCGGAGCAAATTAGAGCTGAAGCGCAGTTTTTGTTCCCGAAGATTGATTTCAGTGACGTCAATTACCAGCCACCTTCTCAAGCAATATCTGCCTCACCAGCCCCCACTTCAGGAGCTGAGTAATAAATACCAAAAAGCGAAGGGATGACCTTCGCTTTTCTTTATCTCATTGCTGTATGATTTTATTCAGTGAGTGACTCTTCTAACGCTTTTAAGCACAGCGCAACGTTTTCAGATCGAGCGCCGTAACCCATTAAGCCAATACGCCACGCTTTACCAGCTAATGCCCCAAGGCCTGCACCAATTTCTAGGTTATAGGTTTCTAGCAAGTGAGCACGAACTTTTGCTTCATCAACTCCTTCAGGCACGTAAATCGCATTTAATTGTGGCAACCGATGGGCTTCGTCCACAACAAATTCAAAGCCTAACTTTTGTAAGCCATTTTTGAGTTTTTCATGCATCAGTTGGTGACGAGCCCAAGCGTTTTCTAATCCTTCATTTTTCAGTATCAATAAAGCTTCATGAAGCGCATACAAGCTATTAACTGGCGCCGTATGATGGTAACTACGCTTGCCTTCTCCACTCCAATACCCCAAAACTAAACTCTGATCGAGGAACCAACTCTGTACTGGTGTTGTTCTTGCTTGAATCTTTTCAATCGCGGCAGGAGAAAACGTCACTGGTGAGAGCCCAGGTACACATGACAAACATTTTTGACTACCAGAGTAAACCGCATCCAGTTGCCATTCATCCACTTTTAACGGCACACCACCAAGCGATGTCACCGCATCAACAATAGATAATGCATTATGCTGTTTCGCCAGCTTACCCAATGCTTGAGCATCACTGACTGCACCAGTTGAGGTTTCCGCATGCACAAAAGCAAGAATTTTTGTATCTGGGTGCTGTTCGAGTGCTTGCTCGACTTTATCAATGGAAACAGGCGTCCCCCATTCATCATCGACGATAACAACTTCGCCACCAGCACGGACGACATTTTCGCGCATGCGTTCACCAAATACACCGTTACGGCAGACGATCACTTTGTCGCCTTTCTCGATCAAGTTTACAAAGCAGGTTTCCATCCCTGCGCTACCAGGCGCTGAAACCGCAATAGTGAACTCATTGTCAGTTTGAAAGGCATACTTCAATAGCTGCTTGAGCTCATCCATCATACCGATAAACAGAGGATCAAGGTGACCTACCGTAGGACGGCTTAGTGCTTGTAACACTTGAGGATAAATATCAGAAGGACCAGGTCCCATTAAAATACGGTGAGGCGGAATAAAGCTTTGGATCGACATGTCAGCTCCTTGATTATCTTTTATCCTGAGCATTCTAAAAGTTCTATTCAATAACATGGCTCAGGTGTAGGGTTCTTCACCCTAATAGATTTTTCCTCTATCAGCAATTAGCCGTAAGTATGGAGGTCAAACCAGTGTCACAAAATCGTTAATAAAAAACACCATAAAGGTTGAAATATTGATTGACATTAAGGCCTCAAAACCGTTCAATGTTTGAGCTTTATGTAGAAGAGGAGCGCTACCCAGGTAGATGATTTGTGGAACCGCAATTCCAACACCAATCATTGAGGGGGAGTAGTGCCGAGGTAAGTCAAAGTTGCAGGATTTGACTTGTCGGTTGAATTGGGCTGAATCCCATCAACTGTCATCAGCGCAGTCTGATGAAGGGCTTCTGAGGGTAAATTTTTCAAATAGCATTCTAAATGCCTCTCTTTTTGCTCTGTTCCTTTTCTCACTAAACATTGGATGTACAATTTTTTAGGAAGTCGTGGGAGAACGCAGTGAGCGCATTTAACGTAGCTAAATTCGGTGGAACCAGTGTTGCCAACTATGAGGCAATGAGTCGTTGCGCCACCATTGTCGAAAACAATCCAAATACTCGCCTAGTCGTGAGCAGCGCTTGCTCTGGCGTCACCAACCTATTGGTAGAACTCGCCAACGGTATTCAGGATCAAACGCACCGTACTGAGCTACTGCAAAATCTGGCCAACATTCATGACGCCATTTTAACTCAGCTCGAAGACAGCACGAAAACTGCTGCCGAGGTGTATGGCATATTAGATACCGTAACCAGCCTGGCCGAGGCTGCATCTATCCAAGCTAGTGCGAAGTTAACCGATCATTTAGTCGCATGTGGTGAACTCATGTCGACGCACATTCTAACTCAGTTAATGTGTGAGCGAGGCATTCAAGCAGTGCGCTTTGATATCCGCGATGTGCTGCGTACTGATGACAACTTTGGTCGCGCGGAGCCAAACATTGAAGCAATTTCGACGCTTGCGCAAGATAAACTCGTACCACTTTGCCAACAATCCGTTGTTGTTACTCAAGGCTTCATAGGATCTGACGAAGCCGGTAATACAACAACATTAGGTCGAGGGGGCAGCGATTACAGCGCCGCCTTAATTGCTGAGAGCGTTAAAGCGGCAGGTCTAGAAATCTGGACTGATGTTCCGGGTATCTACACAACAGACCCGCGAATTGCACCAAAAGCCTCACCAATTCCTGAGATCAGCTTTAGTGAAGCTTCAGAAATGGCTAACTTTGGCGCTAAAATCCTTCACCCTTCTACGCTAGTACCTGCATTGCGCCACGACATTCCGGTATTTGTAGGGTCATCGAAAGAGCCTGAAAAAGGGGGAACTTGGATTCGCCACCAAGTCGAAAGCTCACCGTTATTCCGTGCGCTAGCTTTGCGTTGTAACCAAACCATGGTAACGCTACGCAGCGCCAATATGTTCCACGCATACGGTTTCTTAGCAAAGGTCTTTGAGATCCTTGCAAAGCATAAGATCTCTGTCGATTTGATCACGACATCTGAAATCAGTGTATCGTTAACACTTGATCAAACTGATACATCTGGTGGCGCGCCGCAGCTGCCGCAAGCTGCACGAGAAGAGTTAGAAGAGTTATGTAAGGTAGAAGTTGAACATGACCTATGCCTCGTTGCTCTCATTGGTAACAACATGAGTGAGAGTAAAGGCTACGCGAAACAGGTTTTTGGCACGCTAGAAGATTTTAACCTACGCATGATTTGTTATGGCGCTAGCCCTCACAACTTATGCTTCTTGCTCCATGAATCGGTATCGAAACAAGCCATACAAAAACTCCACACGGAGTTGTTTGAGAAGTAAGTTCAACTCAATAAAACAAAGGGCTGCGTATCTGCAGCCCTTTGTTGTTTCAATAGTTGTTACATTTGGACGAGGTAAACATCAATTTAACCGTTAATGTTTGGCCCTAACCATTTTTCAGCCTCGATCCTATCCCACCCCTTACGATCGGCGTAACTCTCTAGCTGATCTTCTTGAATCTGTGCGATCGCAAAGTAACGTGAGTCAGGATGAGAGAAATACCAACCAGAGACTGACGCGCCCGGATACATTGCATAGCTGGAGGTTAGAGTCATGCCAATATTCTCTTCCACATTAAGTAGCTCCCAAAGCGGTCCTTTTTCAGTATGCTCAGGGCACGCTGGATAACCTGGTGCAGGGCGAATACCTTGGTATTTTTCACGAATGAGATCATCGTTAGATAAATCTTCATCCGCAGCATAACCCCAAATTTCTTTACGGACACGCTCATGCAAATACTCAGCAAACGCTTCGGCTAGGCGATCCGCCACCGCTTGAATCATAATTGCGTTGTAATCATCTCCCTGTGCTTTGTATTCATCAGCAAGCTCTCGTTCACCAATACCACCAGTGACAGCAAATGCCCCTATCCAATCATGCTTACCCGACTCTTTAGGTGCGATGTAGTCGGATAAACAATAGTTGAATCCTTTTGGTTTCTCGGTCTGTTGTCGCAAGTTACGTAATACTTTCACAACGTCGGTACGAGTTTCATCAGCATAAACTTCAATGTCGTCCCCCACGCTCGCAGCAGGGAATAAGCCACACATTCCACGCGCTTTTAACAGGCCTTCTCGCTCAACTCGATCAAGTAACTCGTTGGCATCTTCGAATAAACGTTTTGCTTCTTCACCAACTTCTTCATGTTGGAAAATTGTTGGATACTTACCCACAAGTGACCAAGTCATAAAGAATGGTGTCCAATCGATGTATTGACGTAATATAGCCACATCAAAATCATCGAAGATATGAATGCCAGGCTTAACAGGCACTGGAGGAGTATAAGCTTCCCAATCGATCGCAACTTTATTCGCTCGAGCCGCTTCTAATGTCACTGGTTTGGTTCTCGGTTTCTTTCGATTATGTTGATCACGTACTCGTTCGTAATCAGCTTGAAGTTTTTCAACAAATTCAGGGCGACGTTCATCTGACAGAAGAGAAGTACATACGCCCACTGCACGTGAGGCGTTGTTCACGTAAACCACTGGATGCTTGTAATTTTGCTCAATCTTAACTGCTGTATGGGCTTTTGACGTTGTTGCGCCACCGATGAGAAGAGGTAAGTTAAAGTCGAGACGCTCCATCTCTTTTGCAACATGCACCATTTCGTCTAATGAAGGCGTGATCAACCCTGATAAACCAATAATATCGACGTTTTCTTCTTGCGCTACTTTTAAGATCTTTTCGCAAGGAACCATGACACCAAGATCGATAATTTCGTAGTTATTGCACTGCAATACAACGCCAACGATATTTTTCCCGATATCATGTACATCACCTTTGACCGTCGCTAGCAAAATCTTACCGTTTGTTTGACCCACCTGCTTTTCTGCATTGATGTAGGGCTCCAGATGCGCGACTGCTTGCTTCATCACTCGTGCAGATTTTACGACCTGAGGAAGGAACATTTTACCTTCACCAAACAAGTCTCCGACGACGTTCATCCCATCCATTAGTGGGCCTTCAATCACCTCTAATGGCTTTGAAGCGTTGACACGAGCCTCTTCGGTATCATCAACGATGAACTCAGTTATTCCTTTCACTAACGCGTGCTCTAAGCGCTTTTCAACAGGCCAAGTTCTCCACTCAAGTGCAGAGGCATCCTCCTCTTTACCTACCCCTTTGCCTGCATATTCCGCCGCGATATCTAACAATCTCTCAGTGGCGTCATCACGACGGTTAAGAACGACATCTTCCACAGCCTCACGCAATTTTTCAGGCACGTTATCGTAGATTTCTAACTGACCCGCATTCACAATCCCCATATCCATACCATTTTTAAAACAGTGGTAGAGGAACACCGCGTGAATCGCTTCACGTACATAGTTATTGCCACGGAAAGAGAATGAGACGTTAGAAACACCACCCGAGATCATCGCATGTGGTAAATCACGTTTGATATCGCCAACGGCTTCAATGAAATCCACCGCGTAGTTATTATGCTCCTCGATCCCCGTAGCAATGGCAAAAATGTTTGGGTCAAAAATGATGTCTTCTGGTGGAAAGCCCACTTCATCAACAAGAATTCGGTAAGCGTTGGTACAAATTTCTACTTTGCGCTCACGTGTATCTGCTTGCCCAATCTCATCAAACGCCATCACAATCACAGCCGCACCGTAACGGCGGATCAACTTAGCTTGTTCAACGAATTTCTCTTTGCCTTCTTTGAGAGAGATCGAGTTAACAATGCCTTTGCCTTGGATGCACTTAAGACCGGCTTCAATAACCTCCCACTTGGAAGAGTCAACCATGATTGGTACTTTTGAGATTTCAGGTTCTGACGCACAAAGGTTTAAAAAGCGAACCATACAAGCTTGTGCATCCAACATGCCTTCATCCATGTTGATATCGATAATTTGAGCGCCATTTTCAACTTGTTGACGAGCCACATCGAGCGCTTCATCGTACAGCTCTTCTTTAATCAAGCGCTTAAAACGCGCAGAACCGGTTACATTCGTACGCTCACCGACATTGATAAATAAAGAGTCTTTATCAATCGTGAGCGGCTCTAAGCCAGACAAGCGACAAGCAACGGGAAGTTCAGGTAATTGACGAGGGGCGATATTTTCAACCGCGAGTGCCATTTGGCGAATGTGCTCAGGAGTTGTACCACAACACCCACCAATCAAGTTTAAAAAGCCACTTTGAGCCCACTCTTTAACATGCTTAGCCATATCTTCTGGCGACAAATCGTATTCGCCGAATGCATTCGGAAGCCCAGCATTTGGGTGAGCGGAAACAAAAGATTCTGATATACGCGAGAGCTCTTCAACATAAGGACGCAGTTCATCCGGGCCAAGTGCACAGTTCAAACCAAACGAAATCGGTTTAACATGACGTAATGAGTTGTAAAACGCTTCTGTGGTTTGACCGGATAATGTTCTACCGGAAGCATCAGTAATAGTCCCCGAGATCATCACAGGTAACTCAATACCCATCTCTTCAAACACACTTTCAACAGCAAATGAACAAGCCTTAGCGTTAAGAGTATCGAAGATGGTCTCGATAAGAATAAGATCAGAACCACCTTTAATCAGCGCTCGAGTCGATTCAGAGTAAGCCTCAACTAACTCGTCGAAAGAAACATTTCGATATCCGGGGTCATTTACATCAGGAGAAATAGAACAAGTTCGGTTTGTTGGCCCTAAAACCCCTGCGACATAACGTGGTTTATCGGGTGTTTTTGCGGTCCATTCGTCTGCAACTTCACGTGCAAGCTTGGCAGCTGCAAAGTTAATTTCTTCACTTAGGCTTTCCATCTCGTAGTCAGCCATCGCAATGGTTGTTGCGTTAAAAGTGTTGGTCTCAAGAATATCTGCACCCGCTTCTAAATATGCAGCGTGAATTTCCTTGATAAGTTGAGGCTGACTTAGAACCAACAGGTCGTTGTTACCTTTTAGATCACAATGCCAATCCGCAAAGCGCGTTCCTCGATAGTCTTGCTCTTCAAGTTTGTACCCTTGAATCATGGTTCCCATACCACCATCAATCAAAAGAATACGTTGCTTCAATTGAGCTTCAATCTGTTGTCTTACGTTACTTCCCACAGTACAGCCTCATTCCTTTAGTTATCTTTCCATCCTATCACACAAACTTCAGGAGTCTAGACGTCTAAACGTGGAATTAATGATTATTTTATCTCCTTCTTAACTTACAAAATAATCACGAAAAAATGTTTGCTATTTAAGCAGCATCAGCCGAGAATTCCATTCATAAAATGTTACAAATAGAGAGCTCTATGTCGGTCTATCATACTTTATGTTTTCTATCCGCAGCTGCGATGCTAATTGCTTTTGTAAACAGCAAGATAGGAAAGATGCAAACCACCATTGCGATTACCGCAGGTTCAATGGTGCTTTCACTTCTAATCTTAATTGCGGGTCAAAACAACTGGTTCCATCTCACCGAAATTGCGACGGAGACGGTCACAAGGATTAACTTCGAAGATTTCTTGCTCAAAGGCATTCTTGGCTTCTTACTATTTGCTGGTGGACTAGGCATCAAACTCCCGAACCTTAAAGATCAAAAGTGGGAGATCACTGTTTTAGCCCTTGGAGCTACACTGTTTTCTACGTTCTTTATTGGATTTACGCTGTATGGGTTTTGTCAGTTAATTGGCATCCAATTTGATTTGGTCTACTGCTTACTATTTGGTGCTCTAATATCGCCAACTGACCCAATCGCTGTATTGGCTATTGTGAAAAAACTCGATGCTCCTAAACGTATCTCCACTCAGATTGAAGGAGAATCGCTCTTCAATGATGGCTTCGGTTTGGTTATCTTCGTCACTCTATTTACGATTGCATTTGGCACTGAGGCACCAACTGTAGGTAGTGTCACCTTACTCTTCATCCAAGAAGCTATCGGTGGTATCACATATGGTTTCGTCCTCGGTTTGCTATTCCACTACTTGATCAGTGCCACCGATGATCACTCAATGGAATTGTTACTTACCATTGGTGTCCCAACAGCAGGTTACGCATTTGCTGAATACATCCATGTATCAGGCCCACTCGCAATGGTTGTATCCGGTATTATGATTGGCAACTGGACACGCTTTATTGGCTTTTCAAAAGAGAGTGAAGATCACCTTGACCATTTTTGGGAGCTTGTTGATGAGTTCTTGAATGGCGTGTTATTCCTACTGATCGGCATGTCGATGCTGCTGTTTGAATTCCACAAAGAAGACTGGATCATGATGGCTATTTCAGTCCCTCTTGTACTAGCAGCTCGCTATTTAAGCGTATTTCTCTCGTACATTGGCTTTAAGCGTTACAGAAAATATAACCCGTGGTCAGTACGTATTTTGACGTGGGGCGGCTTACGCGGGGGCCTTGCATTGGCAATGGCACTTTCCATTCCATCTGGTATTTGGGTGATTCAAGATAAGTTAATCGATGTAAAAGAGATTATTCTTGTAATGACCTACTCCGTCGTTGTTTTCTCTATCCTCATTCAAGGCTCAACAATCACCCCAATGATTGAAAAAGCAAAAGCAGAAGAGAAGAAGATGGAAGAGAACAACCAAGCAATAACCACTCCGGAACATACGGAGCCAGTGGACTCTTAAAGACACGTAACTTAATAAATAAAAAGCAGCTACCTAGCTGCTTTTTTCATAACTAATTTTCAGACTCCCCTTCAAGGACGAATGCTCCTTATTCTTTGATATACCTTCAAATATACTAAGAATCGCTACGCTACATTTTCATAGATACTAACTATTGCCGATAGATAGTATTCATAGACGAGCCTTTTAATTTACCCATTTTCATCTGTATCCTTCTCTTCCCTTGGCAATATAGGCTCCTCGCAAATATCAAAGCTAAACTTCCACAATACTTAGCAATGAGCGAGTTTGTATTTTTATGAGAAAGAGACATTTAGGGTGAGTGCGTTCAGAACCCAAACAGGTTAGCAATCCCACCAAGATAAAACTGAGCTAGCATTCAGGTAGATCAAAGCCTTAACAGAAATGTAGCCCCTCTCCCTCTTGATCTCAGTGAGACTAAACTTGTATTCAAAGTAGTCCTGTTTTCAAATTAGAAACAAGCGACACTTCAAACAATTAAACTCTGTCACATAACTAGATTTTCTAATATCGAATAAAAGGAGCTTTGGTGAATGAAGAGGCTCAAAACTAGCGCTCGATACTAGGACCCGGTTCAGTAGAAACCACACAAAACTGCGTTCCACTTCACTCATACAGGGCTTAGAAAGCATAACCAGAGGGAAGCCGGCCTCTCGATGCAAGGTTTCAATATGAAAGTGGGTTTAAGCTAAGTCGGGGAACCAAAACGAAAAAAGCCTCAGTCTTTCGACTGAGGCTTAATATAAGTGGCGGAGTGGACGGGACTCGAACCCGCGACCCCCGGCGTGACAGGCCGGTATTCTAACCAACTGAACTACC
>NZ_JAWOTI010000017.1:0-115463 GCF_033338775.1 Vibrio sp. Vb1018 | reverse complement strand
AAACTCTTCAATTTAAGATTTTGTTCGGCTCAATGAATACTGAACATTACATAAGTAATGTTTGAATTGACTGTGCTGAATCCGAAGATTCAATGGTCACTTCGTATCATTGAAACCTAATTTGATACCGAAGTATCGAATTGGATTATCATCAACGAGTGCCCACACAGATTGATAGGTCTATATTTTTAAAGAGCACACTTCGAAGTTCTCTTCAAAGTGGACGGCTATTTTAGCTAGATAACTTATCGTGTCAAACACTTTTTTAAGTTATTTATCTGCGAGTTAATTTTAACTCACTAACCGTAGTTGTTTAGGTTCCGCTTCACTTGCTTTCCCGTGACAACGGAGGCGCATTATAGGGAGTTCATTAAAGAACACAAGTGCATTTTTTAAAAAAACTCACCTTTTTAGTTTATTCGTATAGAAAACAGACAAAAGACTCTAAAAAACTATAGAAAAGGGGCCAAACGGCCCCTTTAGTGTGATTTTTATCTCAATTTTACTGTATCCATACAATTATTGATGAGCACAAATTTGGTCATTAGTAACAATTAGCTGCACTGTCTTGTCTGGAACGATTTCACCAGAAAGAATTGATTTGGCTAACGGGTTCTCGACATTCTGCTGAATTGCACGTTTTAAAGGACGCGCACCATACACAGGATCGAAACCAACTTGAGCGATCAAGTCGAGTGCTTTGTCGGAAACTTCTAGTTGATAGCCTTTCTCCTCTAGTCGTTTCGCCAAACGTTCCAATTGAATAGAAGCAATGGACTTAATGTGCTCTTGACCAAGTGGATGGAACACCACGATTTCGTCAACACGGTTCAAGAACTCTGGGCGGAAGTGTTTGCTAACCACATCCATCACTTCACTCTTGATACCTTGATAGTCTAATGTTGCGAAATTCTCTTGGATACGAGATGAACCCAAGTTAGATGTCATGATCACAACCGTATTACGGAAGTCAACAGTACGACCTTGACCATCCGTTAAACGCCCATCATCGAGAACTTGCAGCAGAATGTTAAATACATCCGGATGCGCTTTCTCTACTTCGTCTAACAAAATTACCGAATACGGCTTGCGACGAACCGCTTCAGTTAAGTAACCACCCTCTTCATATCCGACATAGCCTGGAGGCGCACCCACCAATCTTGCCACTGAGTGTTTCTCCATGAACTCAGACATATCGATACGGACCATCGCATCTTCACTGTCGAACATAAAGCTCGCAAGTGTCTTACAAAGCTCTGTTTTACCCACACCAGTTGGACCTAAGAATAAGAAGGAGCCAATTGGTCGGTTTGGATCAGAAAGCCCAGCTCGACTACGACGAATGGCATTCGATACAACAGAGACCGCTTCGCTTTGCCCTACCACACGATTATGCAGCACGTCTTCCATACGAAGTAGTTTCTCTTTTTCCGCTTCTAGCATCTTGGATACCGGAATGCCGGTTTGCTTAGAAAGTACTTCTGCAATCTCGTTGTCGGTTACTTTATTACGCAATAGCGTCATTTCCTGCATTTCAGCTTGGGTTGCAAGATCTAACTGCTTCTCAAGTTCAGGAATACGACCATATTGAAGCTCCGACATACGGTTTAGATCGCCAGCACGGCGAGCAAACTCCATGTCCATACGAGCTTGTTCAAGCTCAGACTTAATATGTTGAGTGCCAGAAAGAGCTGCTTTTTCTGTATTCCAAACCTCTTCTAGTTCAGCGTACTCACGTTCTTTTTCATTGAGTTCTTCATTAAGCGCTTTCAAACGCTTTTCACTCGCTTCATCGTGCTCGTTACTTAGTGCTTGTTGCTCAATTTTGAGTTGGATGATTTTACGCTCAAGCTTATCCAAGGACTCTGGCTTAGAGTCAATTTGTAAACGAATGCTTGAAGCCGCTTCGTCAATCAAGTCAATCGCTTTATCCGGCAACTGACGGTCGGAGACATAGCGATGTGACAAACTCGCCGCAGCAACAATCGCTGGGTCGGTAATTTCGACGTGATGATGAAGCTCATAACGCTCCTTCAAGCCACGTAAAATCGCCACGGTATCCTCAACGGTCGGCTCATCCACCAGCACTTTTTGGAAACGACGTTCTAATGCTGCATCTTTTTCGATGTACTGACGATATTCATCCAATGTTGTTGCGCCAACACAGTGCAGCTCACCACGAGCTAATGCCGGTTTTAGCATGTTGCCCGCATCCATTGAGCCTTCACCTTTACCAGCACCGACCATAGTGTGTAGTTCATCAATGAAGAGGATGACGTTGCCTTCTTCTTTAGCAAGTTCATTCAATACTGATTTTAAACGCTCTTCAAATTCCCCACGGTATTTCGCGCCAGCAACCAGTGCGCCCATATCCAGTGATAGCACACGGCGACCACGCAGACCTTCAGGTACTTCATTGTTAACTATGCGCTGCGCTAAGCCTTCAACAATTGCTGTCTTACCTACGCCTGGTTCACCGATAATCACAGGGTTGTTTTTAGTACGACGCTGCAATACCTGGATAGTACGACGGATTTCATCATCACGGCCGATAACCGGATCCAATTTACCTTGCTCTGCACGTTCGGTAAGGTCTATGGTGAACTTTTCCAATGCTTGACGAAGCTCTTCTGCATTCGGATCATTGACCTTTTGACCACCTCTGATCTTTTCGATTGCCTGGCTGACTTTTTGCTCTGTTAAGCCGATCTCTTTGAGCAATTGCCCCAATGGTCCGCGATCTTCTAAAGCGGCAAGCAGGAAGACTTCAGACGAGATATAGGAGTCTTGACGCTTTTGCGCCACTTTGTCACACAGGTTAAACAATGTGCCCATCGAGCTAGAGAGCTGAACATCCCCACCGATGCCACTGACTTTTGGTAATCGATCTAACATTTCACTCAATTTAGAGCGTAAATGCGTTACGTCCACATCCAGCATAGTAAGCAATGGACGAATTGGACTGCCATTTTGATCAAGCAAAGCCACCATGAGGTGAACTGGCTCGATATATTGATGATCGCGCCCTAACGCTAGTGATTGAGCATCAGAGATAGCGATTTGAAACTTACTTGTGAATCGATCAAGACGCATATCTACCTTCCTAACCTCAACTAAAGGAAATTCTTTTGACAGTTAGAAAGATGGATACTCGGGTGGGGAATTTCAAGGGAGTGAATGAATAAAGATAGCTTTGCAAAAATAGTAGTATGCATCTTAGCACTTTGGTGCTTATAGCTAGTCTTCGATCCAAATAAAGGTTGCTTGTCGACCAGTCTTACCATCACGGCGATAAGAGTAAAAAGAGGCTTTATCTTGGTAAGTACAAAGTCCAGAATCAAACACTTGTGTCACACCAGCCCGGTTTAGACGTTGCGTTGCCAGCACCGACATGTCAGCAAACCATTTACCGTCGATATCGCGTGGAGCAAATGCTTGATTCGCCTGTGAATCAAAATCAACAAAAGCTTGCAGAACATCTTCACCCACTTCGAAGGCTTGAGGGCCAATGGCGGGGCCAAGCCACGCTATCACTTCACCAGAAAACAACGCTAACGCATTTTCGACAATGCCATTTGCTAAGCCGCGCCAACCTGCGTGAACAGCGGCTACTTGCGTACCTTGTGTATTAGTCAATAATACAGGTAAACAATCGGCGGTCATCGCTGAACAAACAACATGGCTTGAAGAAGTAAATACACCATCCGCATCAAGCACCTGTGTTGTTGGTTCATTTGCTTGAGCCACAACGGTTGAATGCGTTTGGTTTAACCAGATTGGCGCATTTGGCATGCTTGCCTGTTGCGCCAACCAAGCTCGGTTCTTCTCTACTAAAGACAAATCATCCCCAACGTGAGTACCTAAATTTAGCCCTTGGTAAGGGCCTGTCGAAAATCCGCCTATGCGTGTTGAGGCGAAAGCTTTGACATTTTTAGGCGCTGGCCAGTTCGGAATGATCGTCTTCATATTAGAATTCTTCCGGTAAGCCGTGCTCTTCTGTATCTTGACGAAGCGCTTCAGTCATCACAACCATGTCATCAGGCACTGGAGCATGAAACTCAAGAACTTCGCCCGTAATTGGGTGCTCAAAGCGCAGCATTACTGCGTGCAATGCTTGGCGATCGAAGCCCCGGATCATTGCCGTTAGCTCTTCAGACGCACCTGTCGGGATGCGAGCACGTCCACCATATGCAATATCACCGAGCAGCGGATGCTGAAGATAAGACATGTGCACACGAATCTGGTGCGTACGACCCGTTTCTAGACGCAAACGAATACGCGTGTGTTCGCGGAAGCGTTCAGCAACACGGTAGTGCGTTACTGCTGGTTTGCCCATTGGTGCCACCGCCATAAGCGTGCGCTTAGTAGAGTGACGACCAATAGGTTGATCCACTTTACCGCCCGCAGTCATACGACCAATAGCGATCGCTTCGTACTCACGAGTAATATTACGTTTTTGCAGTGCGCGAACCAGACGAGTTTGTGCAGGAACGGTTTTCGCCACCACCATCAAACCCGTTGTGTCTTTATCCAAACGGTGCACGATACCTGCACGAGGTACTTCTGCAATATCAGGGTAATGATGCAACAACGCATTAAGTACAGTGCCATCAGGCGTACCAGCGCCCGGATGAACCACAAAGTCACGAGGTTTGTTGATAACGATAATATCTTCATCTTCATAGACAATATCTAGCGGGATATCTTGCGCTTCCCAGCGTTCTTCATCTTCTAACTCGGCTTGCAATGTAATTTCCTCGCCACCCATTACTTTGGTACGAGGTTTAGTGACAACTTCACCATCAACTTGAACTTTCCCATCAAGCAGCCACTCTTTTAGGCGCGAGCGAGAGAAGTCCGCGAATAATTCGGCGATAGCTTGGTCTAAACGTTGACCTAACTGGCTATCTTTTACGGTATTTGTTAATACAATCTGCTGAGCCATATCGAACTTTTTTAAAAACTGTGAGACTAATGCTCACGACTGTGAAAAAATAGACTATTACGTCATTGTATCTGTTACTGGAAAGAAAGTAACGGCAGCTTAAGAAATATTTAGATTCAAGGAACAGACTCCTGATATGAAACGTCAGACTTTAACAGGCCTTTTAGCGGTATCCCTTCTGTTTGGATGTGCAAGCAAAGAAGAAATCGTTCCTGATGTGCCGCCTTCGGAACTGTATGCAGACGCACAGATTTCTCTTCAAAGTGGTAATTGGCTTTCTGCAATTGAGAAACTGGAAGCATTAGACTCACGTTACCCATTCGGTGCCTACTCTGAACAGGTGCAGCTTGACCTAATCTATGCGTACTACAAAAACGACGACCTTGCTTTGGGCTTGGCAACCATTTCTCGCTTTATGCGTTTAAACCCAACCCATGAAAAGATGGATTGGGTGCTGTACATGCGAGGTCTAAGCCACATGGCGCAAGATCGTAACTTTATGCATGATTTATTCAGCGTAGATCGAAGCGATCGCGATCCTGAACCGGTAAAAAAAGCGTTTGATGACTTCAAAAAACTACTTCAACGTTACCCGAATAGCCCATATGCAGAAGATTCACAAAAACGTATGGTCGCGCTGAAAAACCGTCTAGCGAACTATGATTTAGCGACTGCTGACTTCTACCTTCGCCGTGAAGCTTGGGTCGCTGCTATTAATCGCAGCCAAGAGCTACAAAAAGCGTATCCAGACACAGAAGCTGCACGTAAGTCACTGACTATCCAGCTAGAGGCCTACAAGCAACTTGGTTTGGAAGACGCCGTAGCAAGAACTGAAAAGCTTATAGAGCTCAACCCTGTGAAGTAATTGAACTTGCTTTAAACTGAACCGCCACCGTTTTTACCGTGGCGGTTTTTTACTACTCTCAATAGTGTATTCAGCCCTTTCTTGATGATCTTCCTAGCTCCACATATGCTTAAAGTTCTCCTCCCCCCTTTATAAAAAGGATGTGAACGTGACGATATCTAAGCTTTGCGCAGTTATGCTGCTCCTATTGTCTGCTTCCGTTTGCGCACTGCAAATCTCGCCGCTCAAACAGCCTCCTTATACTGGGGACCTCGATGTCATCAAGGAGAAGAATGTACTGCGCGTCTTAGTTTCTGCTGATTTAGGCTTTTACTACATTGAGGGCGGCACACCAAAAGGCATAGGCGCGGAATTGCTGGCGCATTTCGAAAAAGACCTTCGTAAAATCAAACCAAAGCTTAACGTACAAATTATTCCTGTTGCCCGCGACCAGCTACTGCCAGCCTTAGAAAACGGTTCAGGTGACTTAGTTGTCGCCAACCTGACTATTACCGACACGCGCAAACAGAAAGTGGAGTTCAGTTCACCCATTCTCACTGACATTCAAGAGTGGGTAGTGACAAACAAAAGCACACCAACGATGACGAAAATCGAACAACTGAGCGGCAAAGAGATTTGGGTGCGCGCCAGCTCTAGCTACTTTGAAAGCATTCAGACACTAAATAAGAAACTAAACAAAAAAGGCTTACCGCCTGTTATCGTGCACTTTATTGAAGAAACACTTCAAGATTATGAGCTGGTCGGAATGCTCAACAATGGTTACGTCAAAGCCATTGTTCTCGATAGCCATAAAGCCAAGCTTTGGCTGAAAGTGATGGATGATATTCGGGTGCACAAAAAAATCCCTATCCGCAAAAATGGCAAAATTGCTTGGGCAATGCGAGAAAATAGTCCCAAATTAAAAGCCGTCGTGAATAAGTTCATCCAGAAGTCTCGCTCTGGGACACTACTCGGTAACGTTATTTACGGTAAATACATCGATAACACGGGATGGTTGAACAGAGCTCTTAACCCTAAGAAAATTGCTCAACTAGAAAAACTCGCAGCGCTATTTTCACGCTATGGTGAGAAATACGATATCGACTATTTACTGATCGCAGCAATCGCTTACAAGGAATCAGGATTTAATAACGACCTAGTTGGAAGCCGAGGTGCCGTTGGCATAATGCAAGTCCTACCCAGCACCGCTCAAGATCCGAATATCAATATCAAAAATGTTCGACAATTAGAAAACAACATTCATGCTGGAGTGAAATACTTAGCTTTTTTGCGTAAGCAGTACTTCAGTGATCCTGATATTACTGCACAAAATAAACTCTACTTTACATTGGCGGCTTACAATGCGGGCCCCGGCAATGTAGAGCGTATTCGTAAGCGTGCAGCCCAACAAGGTTACGATCCTAATGTTTGGTTTAATAACGTGGAAGTCGTTATGCGGAAAAGTTTAAGCTCAACGGTTGGGTACGTCACAAGCATTAATCGCTACTACATAATATACAAACAACTAGAAAGTTTGGACCAAGTCAAAAGTCTAGAAAGGGTTTCACTAGCCCCAAAAGACCCCATTTTCATGATACCGCTACGAAAAGTCAGCCAAATGCCAGACAGTAAAAAGCCGCTTGTACAGTAAGCGGCTTTTTAAATGGATTCATTGGAAAGACTCAGTGATCGTCATCACACCTTACGTGTAGTTAAATTTTAACCACCTCAAATATTAGGCCGTAAAACTTCCCTAAAAACGAGGCCGTTTTCAGCTGAGTACTCTATTCAATCTACGGATTTACTAACCGATAACAAGCAATTTCACGATAAATCTCAGAAGTTCTTGAGTGAGATCACATTCATTTTTCATCATAAAAAACCCGAGCAAAATAATGATCTGAATCACATTTTTTTATGCTTAAAGCGGTAATCTGAACTCAACCCATGAGGGATGCAACAGAGGAAAAACACTTATGACAATGAATATCACTGGCAAAAACATCGAAATCACCTCTGCAATCCGAGCTCATATTGAGAGCAAATTTAAAAAACTGGAGAAATGGCAAGTAGACCTAATTGGTTGCCAAGCAACTTTCAGTGAGGAACCAAACAAACAGAAGAAATTCGAAGCGGTTATCAAAGTTCCTAAAGGCCAGCTCATTGCCTCAGCAACTCACGAAGATCTTTACGCAGCTATCAACGAAGTGGAGCAAAAACTAGAACGACAATTGAACAAGCTGACCCACAAACCTGAAGCTCGACGTGCAAGTAAGCCTGAGCTAGTGGAAGAAGAAGAGTAAACTGAACAGATTGAGGAAATAGCGCCGAAAGGCGCTATTTTTTTGCTTGACGCTCTCCCCAGCCTTGCTTATTGTGTTTAAACACTCATAAATTAAGCACTATTTATGCATTTAACCTCACTGTTTATTTTTGACTTCTTTTTCCTCCCATAGTTGGAGGGGCTAACTCGTTTGTGAAAGAAAAGTCAAAAACAAACAGAAAGCCTCCCAAATCGGGAGGCTTTTTTATAAGGAAAGAATTGATGACTGACCAACCTATTTCCCTCGAAGAAATTCGTTTACGCTTGAATGAGTTGGATGACCAACTTCTCAGCTTATTGTCTGAGCGCCGTAAACTCAGCATTGAAGTAGCCAAAAGCAAAGTACAAACCTCAAAGCCTGTTCGCGACGCCGTCCGTGAACAGCAATTATTGGTCAAGCTGATTTCTAATGGCCAAGATAAATACGAACTTGACGCGCAGTACATCACCAAACTTTTCCATACCATCATTGAAGACTCAGTTCTGCTTCAACAAAGTTATCTGCAAAATCTCGTTAACCCACAGCAAAGCCGTAAGCCACTTGCTCGCGTCGCTTTTTTAGGAGCCAAAGGCTCTTATTCGCACTTGGCAAGTCGCGAATACTTCAGTCGTAAAAATACAGAGCTTATCGAGCTCAACTGCGAGCACTTTAAAGAAGTGACTCAAACGGTTGAATCTGGCCATGCTGATTATGGCGTTCTGCCAATCGAAAACACCAGCTCAGGCTCTATTAATGAAGTGTATGACTTACTACAACACACGACGCTTTACATCGTTGGAGAGCTAACTCAACCAATCGAACACTGCTTGGTTGCGAAAAAAGACATTCGTCTGGAAGATATTAAAACGCTGTATTCTCACCCTCAGCCACACCAACAGTGCAGTGAGTTTTTAAGCCGTATGAAAGGGGTAAAGCTGGAGTCCTGCGCGAGCACAGCAGATGCAATGCAGAAAGTCCAAGAGATGGATCGTGATGATGTGGCTGCAATTGGTAATGCATCAAGCGGTAAGCTATATGGCTTGCAAGCAATTCAAGGCAACATCGCAAACCAAACCGAAAATCATACTCGCTTTATCGTGGTTGCTCGTAAACCGGTTGAAGTTTCTACTCAGATTCCAGCAAAAACCACATTGATCATGTCGACCTCCCAAGAGGCAGGCTCATTGGTTGAAACACTATTAGTGCTGCAACGTTACGGCATCAATATGACCAAGCTAGAATCACGCCCAATTATGGGGAACCCGTGGGAGGAGATGTTCTACGTAGACTTGACATCACATCTTGCTTCGACAGAAATGCAACAGGCACTTGAAGAGCTAACAAAAATCACTAAGCACTTGAAAGTATTAGGCTGTTACCCGAGTGAGAACGTAAAGCCTACGCAAGTAAAATTGAGTTAATAGACACCAGTGAGTAAAAAGATCATGGCAACCCAAAAAGTCGTAATCGCATCGCTAAACCCAGCCAAAATTAATGCAGTTCAAAGTGCATTTCGTAATGCATTTCCGCATCAAGAATTCAACTTCGTTGGCGTCAGTGTACCGAGTGAGGTCGCAGATCAGCCCATGACGAATGAAGAAACTCATCGTGGTGCGCTAAACCGCGTTAAAAACGCAAAAGTAGAGATGCCAAACGCGGATTACTATGTCGGTCTCGAAGCGGGAATTGAAGCAAACGTGACGTTTGCTTGGATGGTGGTTGAATCAGAGACTCACCGCGGTGAATCTCGTTCTGCAAGCTTAATGTTGCCGCCAAAAGTCTTGGAAAAACTCAAGGATGCGAATGAATTGGGAGATGTAATGGACGAAGTGTTTGGTACTGATAATATCAAACAGAAAGGTGGCGCTATTAGCCTGCTAACCCAAAACCAGCTAACTCGAAGCTCGGTCTATCACCAAGCCTTGATTCTGGCTTTAATTCCATTCACAAACCCTGAGCATTTTCCTTCAAATTTATAACACTCAGCCTAGTCTCTAGATACGCAAAAGGGCGGATATTTCCGCCCTTTGTAATACGTTATCTTAGTCACTTGTAACACCAAGGCCTAAAAGCAAATTGGATATACTGTCTACTTAGATACCGCAACTTGTTCTAACAAGACTTTCAACTTGTCTTTTTCTTCATCAGATTTCGACTTTAGTTCGTTAGAGCCACGAGTAATGGTGGCAATGCCCACACCAAGCATCTGACTGATCTGACGTTGAGATAATTCTCCTTTAAGAAGTTCGTTAATTATATTAACGCGTGATATTAATGACTCTCTCTCATCACGTGACATCAGCATAGTTAACAGCATGTCATCTTGCTGGGTGCCCATACTTGTTCGAATTAGCTCAATAATCTGTTGCCAGTCTTTGTACTCGGGTTCGTGCGACATCAAGTTACCTCACTCAATACTTGGTATTGATCTCATGTTGATTCAAGAACGCGCCATCGATACCCAAAAGATCACGATAGTATGTTTCAAACATCAAGATGTTTTGTACATAACCGCGCGTCTCTTTAAATGGAATTGCCTCAATAAAGGCATAAGCATCCACTTTTCCTTGGGTACGCTCTCGCCACGTTTTTACTCTGTTAGGACCTGCATTATAAGCAGCAAGAGCAAAAATACGATTATTATCGTAATCCTCTAATAAACCTTGCAAATAATGGCTACCAATTTCGATATTTTTTCCTACATTGTAGAGATCCTGCGTACCTTGATAACTCAACTTATATTTACGTGCCGTGTACTTCGCCGTCGCAGGCATGATCTGCATAAGACCACGAGCGCCAACTGGAGAGCGGGCTTCAACATCTAACGCACTTTCCTGTCGAGCGAGAGACATCATCGTGACGGGATCAATGTTGTGCTTTTTCGCATAAAAGTTAAACCACCAGCGGTGTGCTATTGGGAACCTAAGTTCGATATTATCCCACATCTGCGCTTGAATACTCGCGGTCACCGTTAGGTGATGCCAACGTTTAAATGATGCATAAGCCGCCAACATCGCCTTTTCATCTTTTCCTACGCGGCGCAGTAAGTGTGCCCATTCACTCTTCGCTGCTGCGATTTTATCCGTCGCGATCAACTCTTCGATACGAGCTAACGAGTCTTGATAGGGTTGAACAACTTTCTTATCCAACTTAACCGTATGCGTTGGGTATTTGATTGATTGTCCGATTGCATTGGCGGCAGCCACACTGTAGAAGTTTCGTTGCCCAAGCAGAGTTGCTAAACGCTGTTTCCCCGCGATGTCATCACCTAACGCTATTTCACTTCTTCCAAGCCAATATTGCCAGCGTAGCGTGGCTTGTTCTTCTTTATTTAGAACAGCAATCCACTCTTGTACGCCTTTCCAATCTGCATTTTGAATCGCTAAGCGGATGCGCGTTTCAATCAACGGTAAGTACTGACTGGTTTTCGTTTTATCATCGCGCCATTTAGCTAATGACTCAGACTCCGTACGAGTCAATCGAAATGCAATATAGTCGGCAAGTTCTTGCGCTTTTTCTGGAGAAAACTTCTGTCCTTTAATGACGGCATCGTACGCACCTTGTGCTTGGCTAGTGTTCATACGAGCCAACTTTTCTAACGCATATTCACTTTGCGCTCGATTAAAATCATTCGCAGGTTTTTTCTTCGCGAATTCCGCAACACTTGAAGGATTATCAAACAACGCTTTCATTTCTTTGGCTTGTTGCTTTGCCTGCGCTGATTTAGGCAGTTTGAGCAAGTAACTCATCAAACCGCCATTACGAGCATCAAACGCCAGTAACATACGCTGTAGAATCAGTTCATCGGTACGCTCACCCGCCTTGTCCCATGCCGCAAATAATGGGTCACACTCATCAGCAATGCTGATGCCACGTAACCACATATGTTCAGCCCCTTTAAATGCCGCGACTTTCTTGCCTTGCTTTAACTGAGCGACGTAGAAAATACATTGGTAACGCTCACCACTAGGAATGACTTTTTGAAACTCAGTAATGGTTTTCCAATCTTTTTGCTTATAAAGATGATTGAGGTATGGAGCGCGAACTCGACGAGAAAATGGAAAAGACTCGTGCTCAGAAATAAACTCGTTTACCTGTTGTGGTGACTTTTCCGGTAACTGTCTAATAAAAGTGCGGTAATCCACATAAGGCGTTAGTGGATAGTTAGAAATTTTAGGACGAATCGAAAGGTATCCATCGATGTCATTTTTATCTAATAAATCTTGAGCTTGCTCATATACTTCGCGCTGCTTTTCCAAACTCAGCGCGGCATTAGCACTCAAACTCATAGCACACAACGCGGCGGCGCAGCATACGTTTTTAGCCAATTCAGATACGTTGAATCTCATTTGTGTCATTTTCCCCAGACATATACTGCCCTAAAGCCTAGTTTTGTTAGAGTTCATGTGATGTTAAGGCAATTTTCACACATGCATCTATTTACACAGAATGCAGATGTCCATGTAAAGCAACTTAGTGTATTAAAAATTGTACTCGTCAAACTTTTAAGACGATGGAGACAAAGCGTTTCTAACTCGCATAGAAAACACTTCGTCATTCTTAACGAATAACAAAAGTGTATACCCTAACCGTGTAAGTTTCCGGTCAGCTCAAAATAAGAAATCCATTCGTTAGGGAAATTCTTGCAATGCGGTAACAAAAACAAAGCACTTGGTATAAAATGATGGGTTTGAATGACAGTTAATTTAGGAACGATCGGCAATGGCTGAATACGTATATACCATGTCGCGGGTGAGCAAAATTGTGCCACCTAAGCGTCAAATTCTTAAAGACATCTCTCTGAGCTTCTTCCCTGGTGCGAAAATCGGTGTTTTAGGTCTGAACGGTGCAGGTAAATCCACACTGCTACGTATCATGGCAGGTATCGACACGGATATCGACGGTGAAGCGCGTCCACAACCTGGTCTAAACGTAGGTTACCTACCTCAGGAACCAGTATTAGACGAATCAAAAACCGTTCGTGAAGTTGTTGAAGAAGCGGTTGCTGACGTTGCTGACGCTCTGAAACGTTTGGACGCAGTCTACGCAGCATACGCTGAACCAGATGCAGACTTCGACGCACTTGCAAAAGAGCAAGGCGAGCTAGAAGCCCTTATCCAAGCGAAAGATGGCCACAACCTAGAAAATGCGCTTGAGCGTGCGGCAAACGCACTTCGTTTACCTGAATGGGACCAAAAAATTGCGCACCTATCAGGTGGTGAACGCCGCCGTGTGGCTATTTGTCGCTTGCTACTTTCTAAGCCAGACATGCTACTGCTTGATGAACCTACCAACCACCTAGATGCAGAATCAGTGGCTTGGCTAGAGCGCTTCTTAGTGGATTACACAGGTACCGTAGTAGCCATCACCCACGACCGTTACTTCCTAGATAACGCTGCGGGCTGGATCTTAGAACTGGACCGTGGTGAAGGTATCCCATGGGAAGGCAACTACACCTCATGGCTGGAGCAAAAAGACGCTCGTCTACAACAAGAAGCCTCCCAAGAGAGTGCTCGCCAAAAGACTATCGAGAAAGAGCTTGAGTGGGTACGTAAAAACCCTAAAGGTCGTCAAGCGAAGTCAAAAGCACGTATGGCTCGCTTTGAAGAACTGCAAAGCTCTGATCATCAAAAACGTAATGAAACCAATGAACTATTTATCCCACCAGGTGAGCGTCTAGGTGATAAGGTTATTGAAGTGAAGAACCTGACCAAGTCATTTGACGGTCGAGTTCTAATTGATGACCTGTCATTCAGCATCCCTAAAGGTGCAATTGTTGGTATCATCGGTGCTAACGGCGCAGGTAAATCGACGCTATTCAAGATGTTAAGTGGTACTGAACAACCAGACTCGGGCACAATTGAGATGGGCGATACAGTAAAACTAGCATCTGTCGATCAGTTCCGTGACAGCATGGACGATTCTAAAACCGTATTCCAAGAGATCTCTGAAGGTGCTGATATCATTAAGATCAACAACTTCGAAATCCCAGCTCGTGCATACTGTTCACGCTTTAACTTTAAAGGCAGTGACCAACAAAAGATTATTGGTGAACTATCGGGTGGTGAGCGTAACCGTGTCCACCTTGCGAAGCTGCTTAAAGCGGGCGGTAACGTGTTGCTACTCGACGAACCAACCAACGACCTTGACGTTGAAACACTGCGTGCTCTAGAAGAAGCGTTACTAGAGTTCCCTGGTTGTGCAATGGTTATCTCGCACGACCGTTGGTTCCTTGACCGTATCGCTACCCACATCATTGACTACCGTGACGAAGGCCAAGTTAACTTCTACGAAGGTAACTACACAGAGTACATGGATTGGTTGAAGAAAACATTGGGTCCTGAAGCCGCAGAACCACACCGTATCAAATACAAGCGTATTGCGAAGTAATCGCAACCCACAAAGTTTGATTGTAATTTGTACAAAGGCCGCTATCATAGCGGCCTTTGTTTTCTTTGTTATAAAAAGAGCTCATTAGCCCGTCTCGTTCGTTAAGAACATGACATAGCACTTACGTCACTCTGTAGCGACCTCGACACTTTTCAAACAACAATCGAACATTTTTTGTTCGTATTGATATACTATTCAATTCTGTTTGACGACCTGACGAGAATATTCATATGACAGAGAGACGACGCTTTTCACGTATTCTCCATCAAGCTCCAGCTAAGATAGAACAACGTGACTTGGCAATTGAAGCTAGGATTCAAGATCTTTCCTTGCATGGTTTACTCATGAAAGTGGAAGAGACTGAGGCTTTGGATCCAACCCTTCCAGTCCATGTGACTTTTTCATTTGATCAATCCGAACAAGTGATTACGTTAAAAGCGCAAGTTGTGGATCTCTCTAAGTGTGAGATTAGGTTGAAGATCGCTAAGATAGACATCGAAAGCATTAGCCAACTAAAACGATTTATAGAATTGAATGTAGGCAATAACGACCTTCTGAATCGAGAGTTAGAGCACCTCTCTGGTTTTTAGGAGAAAAATAAATGAACGCCTATTTAAGTAACAATAACTATGTCTAAAAAAATCATCATGCAGATCCCGACGAAAGACGGCGATCAGCAGTTCTATTTGGGCCGCAGTTCGGTCCTAGCAGTATTTGCTTCAGTATTGGCATTACCCGCCGTCGTTGGTGGCGCGTGGTACCTTAATCAGCAGCAGATGCACAATAAAGACGAACTAACACAAATCATCGCCAAACTGGAAAGTGAAAAGGCCGAAGTGACGGCTCTTTACGAAGAACAGCTTGATACCAATCATTCGCTTTCCCAGTCTTTGACGGACAAAAACAATCAAATTCAGCTATTGGGCAAACGGGTATTCGACGTTGAATCGGTTTTAGGTCTCGCAGACGAAGAGTTGATGATCGATGAGAACAGCATGGGGTTAGAGGAGCGAATTGACGCAGCCGCTATCGATTCTGCTGTTCGCGCGACGATGTTCCGTTTGATACCAAATGACAGCCCAGTCACATACCAACGTATTTCTTCTTCTTACGGCAGTCGTATTAATCCGATTTCAGGTAAGAGGCATGTTCATACTGGTATCGATCTGACTTGTAAAAGAGGAGAAGAGATCCTGGCACCGGCTGACGGTGTGGTGGAAACCGTTCGCCCGAGCAATCGTGGTTATGGTAACTATGTCACCATTCGTCACTCATTTGGCTTTATGAGCTCCTTTGCTCATCTACAACGCTTCAAAGTGAAAAGCGGTCAGTTTGTTAGTAAAGGCGACATCATTGCTCAATGCGGTAACTCTGGCAACTCCACAGGGCCACACTTGCACTATGAAGTACGCTTCCTCGGACGAGCACTCAACCCTCAATACTTAATGGAGTGGACGCCAGAAAACTTCAATGACGTCTTTGAAAAAGAGAAAAAAGTGAAATGGGGACCTTTGGTTCAATTGATTGATAACGTTGTACGCCTACAAGTCAATTTAACCAATTCACCCTATCGCGATACCAGTATCAACACAGTATCAAGTGAAGATACGAGTAATACTGCGACGAACTGATTTGTCCATCAACACGAAAAAGAGCAGCTTACGCTGCTCTTTTTGTTTCGGACTCTGCACGGCTAAATGACCCGTGATTAGCCGCGATGAATATTATCATTCGCCTGTTTGAGTAAGTTTTGGCTCTCATTCATAAATTGTTGAGAATAAGTACCAAACCAATCACTCACCTGCTTAAAGCTTTCGATGAATCGCGCTTTGTCTCTGCTATCCAGAATCGCTACTGCATCACCTAAACGCTGATGGAATCGCTTGATCATATCGATATTCTCTTGAGAAGAGAAAATGATATCACCGTACAAGTTCGGATCCTGACCAAACAGTCGTCCCACCATCGCCAATTCAAGGCGGTAGATTGGCGAGCTTAACTTCAACAACTGATCGATGTTCGGATTCTCTTTGCTAAGGTGCATACCGTAAGCAAACGACGTGAAGTGGCGCAGCGCCTGAATCAACGTCATGCCATGATCGTGCTCTTGTGCATCGATTTGGCACAAGCTTGCGCCCCAAATCCCAAACTGTTGCAATAGCCATTGGTAATGCTCGTGACCACGGCCATCACAGTACACAATAACCTGCTTGGCAAGGCTCGGAACATCTGGGCCAAACATTGGGTGCAAACCAACCACAGGACCTTGATGCACATTCAACATTGCTTGCAGAGGCTTCGATTTGATAGAAGTCAGGTCACACAGAATACAGTCTTGCGGCAAGTTCCCCAGTTTTTCGATCACCCCTTCCGTTAGATGAATCGGCACCGTGACCACGACTAAACCCGCGTTGTCTAGAATCTCATCCGCATGATCCCAGTCTTTACTACCGAGAACTTTGACCTGGTAGCCCGACAATTTGAACATACGCCCAAACAGGCCACCCAATTGACCATTACCACCAATAATAACAACTGAGCGTAAATCAGGGTTCAAACACTTAAAACCGGAATCTTTCTCGCTGGCATAAGACTCACGCATTGTTCGACGCAGAATATCTTCAATAAGCTGTGGAGGAATTCCCATTTTTTCAGCTTCAGCGCGACGAGAAGCTAACATCGCCGCTTCGCGGTCTGGAGCATAAATTGGCAAACCATGTTCGCTTTTTACTTCCCCAACTTTCTCTACGAGCGCTAAACGCTGAGCCAATAGCTCCAACATTTGCTTGTCGACTGCATCAATCTGATCGCGTAATGCGTTAAGTTCAACTGCCATTGATGTTCCTTAAATCCTGTATTAATTAGCCTTTAGACGATTTTCTAAGAAAGGCACTAGCTCTTCATGTGCATGACGTAATAGTGTCTCAGTTGAATCCCAATTGATACATGCGTCAGTGATAGATACACCGTATTTCATCTCTTCAAGAGCTAAGTCAGAAGATTGATTTCCTTCATTGATATGGCTTTCAATCATAAGACCGATAATAGATTTATTGCCTTCACGGATTTGATGAATCACATCCTCCGCGACTAATGGCTGGCGACGGTAATCTTTACGTGAGTTGGCGTGACTGCAATCCACCATTAATGAAGCATCAAGACCAGATTTCGCCATCTCCTGCTCACACTCAGTGACGGATACCGAATCGTAGTTAGTTTGCTTGCCGCCACGTAAGATCACATGTCCATTAGCATTGCCCTGGGTGGTTAATAGTGCGACTTGTCCCTCACGATTAATTCCCATAAAACGGTGGCTAGAGGACGCAGCTTGCATCGCGTTAATTGCGGTTGCCAAACTGCCATCCGTGCCATTCTTAAAACCGATTGGCATAGACAGGCCGCTTGCCATTTCACGGTGAGTTTGTGACTCCGTCGTACGAGCACCGATGGCTGCCCAGCTAAAAGTATCCGCCAAGTATTGTGGGCTAATTGGGTCTAGAGCCTCAGTCGCGAGCGGGATTTCCATCTCTGCCAGCTCCACCAGAAGTTCGCGTCCAACATGCAGACCGTGTTCAATATCGAAACTGCCGTCTAGGTGTGGGTCATTGATCAGGCCTTTCCAGCCGACCGTGGTGCGCGGCTTCTCAAAGTAAACACGCATAACAATATACAGTTGGTCACTTAGTTGTTCAGAGAGTGCTTTAAGGCGCTTTGCGTAATCCTTCGCCGCTTCTACGTCGTGGATAGAACATGGACCGCATACAACAAGCAGGCGGTGATCCTTCTTGTGAATAATATTAGCGATAGTTTGACGAGACTCTTGAATAAAGCGACGTGCTTTTTCACTCAAAGGAAGCTTGGTTTTTAGTTCCTCCGGAGTAATAAGAACCTGTTCTTCGATAATATTAATATTGCTCAACTCACTTTTCTGCATAACTCTAACCTGTATATTTATTTTTACAACCAACCAAACCCTTGGTGAGACAACTAAGCTTTAACGACAAGATAACAGGCTAAAAAAGAAAAACAAGCGTACATAATAAAAAACATTTAGTGTAAATTAAAGTTTACAGTTAAATAAAAAGCCAAAGCATAATTAACTTTGGCTTCTCATCGCCGTTTTGAATCTTTTACAAGAGGTTTAGCTAGTCAAGCGTTTCATCGCTTCACTCGCCGCTTTCCACTCTTGAGATAGCTTAAGTTCGCTTGGAGAAAATGACTGTTTTTTCAGTAATGCATCCGCGAGTGGCACGGTTGAAACCGGTAAGTTGTCTAATACTTCAACGTGCGCTTCTCGTTTATTACACATTAACAACATATCGCAGCCAGCTCTCAATGCTTGAGCACCTCGCTCGGCTGGGCTGCCCATAATCGCAGCGCCTTCCATGGTCAAGTCATCCGAAAAAACCAAACCTTTAAAACCCAATTGCTGACGCAGAACCTGTTTTAACCAGTATTCAGAACCGCTGGCTGGTTGAGCATCATAATGTGGGAAAATCACGTGAGCAGGCATCATGGCATCTAAAATACCGGCATCAATTTGCGCTTTGAAGATCGCCATATCTTGTTCAAAAATATCACTGCGCTCGTCGTATGGTGTTTCTAGATGTGAGTCTGCAATCACGCCACCATGTCCAGGGAAGTGTTTGCCTGTCGTTGCCATGCCAACACTCTTCATTCCTTGCATATAAGCAGTGCTATAGCGAAGAATGGTATCGGCATCTTCACCGAATGCACGGTTACCGATCGCTTTACATTGATGGCCTTGGTCAAGTACCGGGGCAAAGCTTAAATCAATATCATGGGCAATCAGCTCTGCTGCCATTAACCAACCGCCCATACGAGCAAGCTCTTCACCATTTTGATGTTTAGCGTACTCATCAGCAGCAGGAATTAATGAGAAACCTTCACGAAAGCGCTGCACTCGGCCGCCTTCTTGATCCACACCGATCAAAAACGGGCGCTTAGCCGCCTTTCGGATGGATTGAGTAAGTGCTTGAAGCTGTTCGCTATCATGATAGTTGCGAGCAAATAGAATTAAGCCACCAACCGTAGGATGCTCCAAGATTTCTTTGTCTTCAGCGGTCAGTTCATACCCCGCAACGTCAACCCATAACGGTCCCATGTTTTCTCCTCAAAATCGGCTGAATATCTCGTATTCGATGAGGTTATTCGCTTCAGATTTGCTTTACAATAAGTGAATGAAGAATTGACGAGATCGGCTATGAAATTTAACGAACTGTACATTGGTGTGATGTCTGGAACGAGTATGGATGGTGTTGATACCGCTCTAGTTGAAATAAGCGATGAGCACGTTCGTCTGATTGCGCACGACGACTACCCAATGCCCGCAGCACTAAAAGACATGCTGTTATCTGTTTGTACCGGTCAAGCAACAAATTTAAAAGCCATAGGTGAACTTGACCACCAGCTCGGCCACCTATTTGCAGATGCCGTGTTACAGCTGCTCAATAAGTCTGGTTACGTCGCAGAGCAAATTCGTGCGATTGGTAATCACGGTCAAACAGTGTTCCATCAGCCTACCGGAAACTTGCCGTTTACCACTCAATTGGGCGATGCCAACATTATCGCGGTCAAGACAGGCATTGATACGGTAGCGGATTTTCGTCGTAAAGACATGGCGCTAGGTGGACAAGGTGCCCCACTCGTCCCTGCTTTCCATAAAAGCATTTTTGCGATGCAGGATTCCACAACTGTGGTACTTAACATTGGAGGCATTGCCAATATCTCGGTACTGCATCCAGAACAACCAGTCATTGGCTATGACACAGGCCCGGGCAATATGTTGATGGACGCATGGTGTGCGCTGCATACTGGGCAAAGCTTCGACGAAGATGCACAATTTGCACTTAAAGGAACGGTAAACGCTACTTTGTTGACTCAATTACTCAAAGAAGCTTACCTCGCCATGCCTGCCCCTAAAAGTACCGGGCGAGAACTGTTCAATATTGACTGGCTGCATCTACAACTGGCCCATCACAATTTACCAATCGAAGACGTACAACGTACACTTTGCGAGTATTCTGCAATTACCATTGCCAACGAAGTCGACAAGTTTTCTCATGGCATCACACCTCAACTATTGGTCTGTGGCGGTGGAGCAAGAAACCCACTTTTGATGCAGCGACTAGCTAAGTTATTGCCACAATGGAGCGTTGCGACAACGGCAGAAAAAGGCGTTGATGGCGACTACATGGAAGCAATGGCGTTTGCTTGGCTTGCGCAGCGCCATATTCACGGCCTCCCTAGCAACTTACCGGAAGTTACGGGGGCAAGTCGTCTCGCTTCACTGGGTGTACTCTATTCAAAAAATTAAGGGCAATAGATCCTAAACAAAAAGGCTTAATTCATTATGACGAACGATGCACTTATCGCAGCTTTATCCCATCTGGTATCTGAAGGGCGAAACCCAGACACCATGGACATCGACTTGCTGCCTTCTCTCGATATTGTTCAACGCATCAACCAACAGGACAAACTCGTTCCTCTTGCCGTTGAAAAAGTGTTGCCTGAGATCGCTGAAGCCGTTGATAAGATCACGGAAGCATTTAAGGTCGGAGGTCGGTTGTTTTACATCGGTGCGGGTACCAGTGGTCGACTTGGCGTTTTGGACGCTTCAGAATGCCCACCAACTTTTGGCACAGATCCAGAGATGGTCGTTGGTATTATTGCCGGTGGAAAAGAGGCAATGTTCCGTGCAAAAGAAGGGGCGGAGGACGATCCAGCATTGGGTGAGCAAGATCTTAAAGAGAATACTCTAACACAACGCGATGTCGTCGTTGGTATTGCGGCAAGTGGACGAACACCTTACGTGATTGGTGGCTTAGAGTATGCGAACGAGCTTGGTGCCACCACTGTAGCACTATCTTGTAACCCTGACTCTCCGATTGCAGATATTGCTGATATTGCGATTAGCCCCGTTGTTGGACCTGAAGCGTTAACGGGATCCACTCGCTTAAAATCAGGGACGGCACAAAAACTCGTACTAAACATGCTCACTACCGCAAGCATGATTCGCCTGGGCAAAAGTTATCAGAACTTAATGGTAGATGTGAAAGCGACGAATGCAAAGCTAGTTGCAAGAGCGGCTCGTATTGTTATGCAAGCAACAGATTGTACTAACCAAGAGGCTAAAACGGCGCTCAAAGAAACGGACTACGACGCCAAGTTAGCGATTTTGATGATTTTAACCGGGCTGGATAGAGAAAGCGCGACTGAGCAACTGAACGCCAAGCAAGGATATTTAAGAAAAGTCGTGATCGCGCAAACTAATCAATCTTAATCAATAAAGCGCCTCACTTATTTAAAAGTCAGGCGCCTTTTATGGCTTAATTTAGTAGTTCAATCGTTCAATGTGAGTAATACCGACTTTACCTTCAAGGTCACTGAACATATGAACCATTGCTGGGTATGGTTGTGCTCCAGGGTAGACAACTTCTGCATTACAGAAAAACGCATAGTTTTGTCCGGCTACGACTTGAGTAGCCACAACCAAAGGGGAGTATTTGACACCGACAAACCCCTCGATACCTTTAGCAAATACTTCTTTATTATCTGCTGTGAGTTCATGAAATGGACTCCAGCCACCAGCCATTTGCGTTGACATAATGTGATTCCTTTTTTCTGTGCTCACTATCAAGCAGTATGAACATAGTTTAATAAGAAAGATTTTGCCACATTTATGTGATGCAGACAGTGTAACAACGGCTTTATTGACTATTAATTTGAGTATTCATTCCAACCACGTTGCCATTCCATGCGGAATTTTTGCGCTTGCTCAGTACCTTCACAAACCCCTTCGTAATACTGACCAGATAACCCCATTTGATACGCAAAAGCAGGATTACAGTACTCACGTAAACCTTCTAAATAACCTTGGTCGTAGTCACTTTGCTTAACACTACCCAACTCACGAAGCTCGCTCATCGTGCGCGATGTGTGTCCGGTTATGCCATCTTGATATCCGATCTGATGCCAATCTCCCGACTTGGCAAGATCTGCTGTCGTTGCTGTGCATCCTGCAAGTAAAGCCAGTGCCAGACCTACCGTTACCTTTTTCATGGTTCTTCCTTAAGTAATTGTTTTCAAAAATAAGCTTACCACTAATTATTGGCGCTTGCCGCTGAGCTTGCAGATTGAACCACTGATGACTCAAATCAGCCACTCAAGACTGTCATCAACCTTTCGCCATTTTTAAAAACCGCTCAAGCAGCATATCGACCACTCAGTGCTCTATTCGACCACTCATCTACTAACCGAATGCATTTAACACAAGCGACGCATAACATGCATCCTGAGATTAAAAAATTACCCTACCCAACTAAGACCAAGGACAATTGCTATGATGTGGTTTCTAACCTGTGTCGCAGCCCTAATCGGCGGATACTTCATCTACGGCGCTTTCGTCGAGAAGATTTTCGGCATCAATGAAAAACGCCAAACGCCAGCTCACACCAAATCGGACGGTGTTGACTTCGTTCCAATGTCAACAAAGAAAGTTTACCTAGTTCAACTACTTAACATCGCAGGTGTTGGTCCAATTTTTGGCCCGATCATGGGGGCACTATACGGTCCTGCGGCGATGCTTTGGATTGTAGTCGGTTGTATTTTTGCTGGTGCAGTACACGATTACTTCTCAGGCATGCTTTCAGTGCGTAACGGCGGTGCATCTGTACCTACCATTACAGGTCGCTACCTAGGTAATGGCGCAAAACACTTTATGAATATTTTTGCCATTGTCCTATTGCTTCTAGTTGGCGTAGTGTTCGTTTCAGCCCCTGCTGGCATGATTACTAACCTCATCAATGATCAAACAAGCTTGAGCGTAAGCATGACTACAATGGTTATTGCTATCTTTGCTTACTACATCATTGCGACGATTGTTCCTGTCGATAAAATCATTGGTCGTTTCTACCCACTGTTTGGCGCCCTACTTATCTTTATGTCTGTTGGCCTAATGACAGCCGTTGCTTTCTCTAGCGAACACACAGTAATGGGTGACTTCCAAGTTTCGGACATGTTCTCTAACCTCAACCCAAATGACATGCCGTTATGGCCTGCATTGTTCATCACTATCGCATGTGGCGCTATCTCTGGCTTCCACGCAACTCAGTCTCCACTGATGGCGCGTTGTATGGAAAATGAGAAAAACGGTCGCTTCGTATTCTACGGTGCAATGATTGGTGAAGGTGTTATCGCGCTAATTTGGTGTGCTATCGCTCTGTCTTTCTTCGGCTCTCTAGACGCTCTATCAGAAGCTGTGAAAAACGGTGGCCCTGGTAACGTGGTATACAGCGCATCATTTGGTCTGCTAGGTGTGTTCGGTGGTATCCTTGCGTTCCTGGGGGTGGTTATCCTACCAATTACGTCTGGCGATACAGCGTTCCGTTCAAGCCGCTTGATCCTTGCTGAATACTTCAACATGGAACAAAAAACGCTACGTAACCGTCTACTGATGGCACTTCCACTGTTCGTTATCGGCGGTATCTTAACTCAAGTAGACTTCGGCATTATCTGGCGCTACTTCGGTTTTGCAAACCAAACAACAGCGGTAATGATGCTTTGGACTGCGTCCGCTTACCTTCTGCGTCACAACAAGCTGCACTGGATTACCACTATCCCAGCTATCTTCATGACCACGGTATGTGTCACGTTCATCTTAAACAACAGCTCGCTAGGTTTTGGTCTGCCAATGCAACTATCAACTATCGTAGGTATTGTGTTTGCCCTAGCTGTGACAGGTTACGTTATCAAAACCTCTAAGGGTAAAGGTGAAACTGAACTGGCTGACGAAGAGAAACCACAAGCCGTATCAGAAACAGCGTAATACTCGTCACATCTGAGTGACTAAGATAGGAGCCTGCCAATTGCAGGCTCTTTTTGTTTTATACCCAAGTCACTTTAAGGTTCAGAAAGCACAGCGCAGCATCATTTACTTAGCTGTTCTTATCTATCTGAGCCAAGCATCTTGAGGTTACTTAGGTATACAATAACAACATTGATTCTAGGTTAGGTTCACTATGGAACTGGTCATCTCCCTTTTACAACAGATGTGTGTGTACTTAGTTTTGGCTTACATGCTAAGTAAAACGCCAATCATCTTACCTTTGCTGAGTATTTCTTCGCGCTTAAGCCACCGCCTAATTTGTTACGTACTCTTCTCTGGCTTTTGTATTCTCGGCACCTATTTCGGTCTGCACATCAACGATGCTATTGCCAATACTCGTGCGATCGGCGCAGTTATGGGCGGGCTGTTTGGTGGACCTGTTGTAGGTTTCGCCGTCGGATTTACTGGTGGCATCCATCGATACTCTCTTGGTGGCTTTACTGACCTAGCCTGCGCAATTTCAACCACCGCCGAGGGCGTAATTGGTGGCTTACTCCACGTTTACCTTATCAAGCGAAATAAAGGCGCATTGCTGTTTAATCCAAGCGTCGTATTCAGCGTCACGTTTGTTGCAGAAGTGGTGCAAATGATTTTGCTGCTCGCCGTCGCGAAACCTTTTGATCAAGCCTATGAACTGGTGTCCGCTATTGCAGCGCCTATGATCATCGCGAATTCATTTGGTGCGGCGTTGTTCATGAGTATCCTGCAAGACAGAAAAGCAATCTTTGAAAAGTTTTCTGCGACGTTTTCGCGTCGAGCGCTCACCATTGCTGATCGCTCAGTGGGAATTCTAAGCAACGGCTTCAACACCGAAAACGCAGAGAAAATCGCGCGTATTATTTACGAAGAAACCAAAGTGGGCGCTGTCGCGATTACTGACCAAGAAAAAATCTTGGCGTTTGTGGGTATTAGCGATGATCACCATAAACCAAACACGCCGATTTCATCGCAAAGCACATTAGACTCCATGGAGAAAAACGACATCATTTATCTTGATGGCGCGGAGCGTCCATACCAATGCTCCATTGCAAAAGATTGCAAGCTCGGATCTGCGCTGATCATCCCACTGCGTGCAGGGAAAGAGGTCATTGGTACCATAAAGCTGTATGAACCGAAGCGTAAATTGTTCTCGACGGCCAACATGTCGATGGCGGAAGGAATAGCCCAGCTTCTATCTAGCCAAATCCTTTATGGCGATTACCAACAACAACAAGCCTTACTCGCCCAAGCAGAAATAAAATTGCTTCACGCTCAGGTGAATCCACACTTTTTGTTTAATGCACTCAATACTATTAGTGCGATTACTCGTCGTGACCCTGACAAAGCGCGCGAGCTAATCCAAAATCTATCGCACTTCTTCCGCAGCAATTTAAAGCAGAACATTAATACCGTGACGTTAAAGGAAGAGCTTGCACATGTGAACTCGTACTTGAGCATCGAAAAAGCGCGTTTTACGGACCGCTTAGAGGTTGAAATCGATATTCAACCTGAATTGCTGGACATCAAATTACCAAGCTTTACACTCCAGCCTTTGGTTGAGAATGCCATTAAGCATGGCATTTCAAACATGCTTGAAGGTGGTAAAGTTCATATATACAGCGAAGCACACCCACAAGGTCACTTGATTACCGTCGAAGACAACGCAGGCAGTTTTGAGCCGCCAAAAGAAAACCACTCAGGGCTAGGTTTAGAAATTGTCGACAAGCGTCTCACTAATCAATTTGGACGTGATGCAGCGCTAAAAATTACGTGCGAGCCACATCAATTTACTAAAATGAGCTTTATCATTCCCCCAAAATCATAAAAGCACGCTGAAGCAATAAAGGTAATGTTGGATGTTAACCGCACTCGTCATTGATGATGAACAGTTTGCTCGTGAAGAGCTAGCAGAGTTACTGGATGAAACAGGCCAAGTTGAGGTCGTGGGCGATGCCTCAAACGCAATCCTCGGCCTAAAAAAAATCAATGAACTCAAGCCTGATGTGGTGTTTCTCGATATCCAAATGCCTCAAGTCACGGGGATTGAATTACTAGGGATGCTTGATCCAGAAACCATGCCTTATGTGGTTTTTGTCACGGCTTATGATCAGTATGCGATTCAAGCATTTGAAGACAATGCCTTTGATTACTTGCTCAAACCTGTCGACCCATGCCGGCTAACTAAAACGGTAAAACGACTAAACAAAGTCATTAGCCAATCCGCCCTAACGCAACAACTGTCTGCTATTACACCTGACACGTTGGATCAAATACCGTGCATCGGACACAACCGCATCGTTATCATGGCCACCGACACGGTGGAATGTGCTTACAGTGATATCAGCGGCGTGCATGTACGCTCCACCAGCCAAACCGCGAGCACCCAACTGACATTAAAAACGTTGGAAGAGAAAACCCCTCTAGTCCGCTGCCATCGTCAATACTTAGTCAGTATTAAAGCGATTAGCGAAATCAAGTTACTGGAAAATGGGTTAGCGGAAATCATCACCAAAACAGGCTTTGAGATACCAGTAAGCCGCCGCTACTTAAAGGTGCTCAAAGAGATGCTCGGCATTAGCCACTAACACAAAAACTTCACACATCATCGCTGAGTTTCCGCTAGCGTATAAATAGGACGCTCTGAAAAGACGAGGCGATGATGTATAAAGTTTTATTCATATGTAAGCACAACGCTGGACGAAGCGTCCTCGCGGAGTCAATCGCAACCAATATCCTGCCAGCAGATTTTAGTGTCACCAGTGGAGGCTCACATCCCACAGGCAAGGTGCACCCAGTGGTGCAAAAATATTTAGATGACCACCAACTCCCCATTCCGCATATCCACACGCATTCATGGGAGGAGCGAACTCAGTTTCTTCCCGACATCGTTATTATTCTCTGTGATTCTTTACATCAAGAAACCGCTCCTCAGTGGCTTGCAGGTGGTGTTCGAGTAAACTGGCAAGTTGATGCTTTTCCGACCGATGGTTCTGATGAAGACATGTACGCACATTGCGAAAAGGTTGCTCAGTCGCTTGAGCGAAGAATCACGAAGATGTCTGATATGATTATCGATGGTTTAGGAAAAGACCAAATTCGTGATTACCTAAATGAGTTAAGAGAGATGTAAAAAAGGCGACCCACAGGTCGCCTTTTGAATATTCGATAAATGGAGACTAATCCACTTGCTTGATTTGCAGTTCTTTAGGTACTTCAAAGAACATATTCTCTTCACGGCCAAGTACTTCATCAACCGCTTCGGCACCGACGAGTTCTTTGATTCGCTCTAGAATCTGATTAACGAGCTCTTCCGGAGCAGATGCTCCCGCAGTCACGCCGACCTTTGTTTTGCCTTCGAACCACTCAGGTTTGATATCTTCCGGACAGTCGGTTAAGTAGCCAGGTGTCCCTAGCTTTTCAGCTAGCTCTTTAAGACGTGTAGAGTTTGATGAGTTTTTAGAACCCACCACAACCATCACATCTACGTCACCAGCTAATTCACGTACGGCATCTTGGCGGTTTTGTGTCGCGTAACAGATATCGTCTTTACGTGGACCTTGGATATCTGGGAACACGCGGCGTAGCTCTTCGATAACATCGGCAGTTTCATCGACAGAAAGCGTCGTTTGGCTTACGTAATGAAGATCGGATGGATCTTTCACAATCGCCTTCAGTTTCTCGACATCGGCTGGAGTTTCAACCAAGTACATACCACCGGTTTCACTGGCGTATTGCCCCATCGTACCTTCGACTTCAGGGTGACCTGCGTGACCAATCAGAACCACTTCCATATTACGACGGCTCGCACGCGCCACTTCCATATGCACTTTGGTTACTAAAGGACACGTTGCGTCAAATACGGTCAAATCACGCAGCTTCGCTTCCTGACGAACCGCCTGCGATACACCATGAGCAGAAAAAATCACAATGTTGTTGTCTGGCACTTCGTGCAGTTCTTCAACGAAGATAGCACCACGCTGTTTTAGACCTTCAACCACAAAACGGTTATGCACCACTTCATGTCGAACATAGATAGGTGGCTGATACATCTCTAGCGCACGCTCTACGATGCTAATCGCGCGGTCAACACCAGCACAGAAACCACGTGGGTTAGCTAACAGGATTTTCATTTCATTGCTCATGGAAGTTATCTTTTATTTGGTTCGCTATTCTACTGACAAAATTTCAACTTCGAAAGTCACGTCTTGTCCCGCTAGAGGATGGTTGAAGTCCACAGTGACTGAATCGCCTGCAATCTCTGTAATAATGCCCGGGATTTCCATGCCATCAGGGCCACTGAAGGCCATGATTGTACCAACTTCCACTTCTGCATCACCTACAAATTTAGTGCGATCCATATAGTGAATATGATCAGGGTTTGGCATACCAAACGCGTCTTCTGCCTTTAGCTCAATCGCTTTTTGTGCGCCTGTTTCGAGGCCTATCAAGCACTGCTCAAAGTTTTCACTCAAGCTGCCATCACCCATAACAAATTTCGCTGGTTTACCCATGTTATGAGTACTATCTGCAACCGATCCGTCTTTCATTTTAATCGTAAAGTGAAGGGTTACTACCGATTCATTGGTTATTGTTGTCACGTTAATGCTTCCTTGTTCTTGGGTTATTACGCTGTCAGCTTGGTCTTTTTATACATTGATATGCTGATTGGCGCTCCAACATAATAAAAAGCATCGCTCGAATCAACGGACGACGCTTAGGGTTATTCGATATACCGCAAAAGATTACTTGTCAGCGTCTTTTTTACGGAAGCCATCCAGAATAATCATTGCCGCACCAATACAGATCGCCATGTCAGCAAGGTTGAATGCTGGCCAGTGGTAGTTACCCCAGAAGAAGTCTAGGTAATCAACAACAAAGCCATGAACGACGCGGTCAAACACGTTGCCCACTGCACCACCAATAATCAGTGCATAAGCAATGTTGTTCCATTTTTCTTTTGCTGGAAGCTTACTCATCCAGTAGGTCAAAAGACCCGTAACAACAAACGCGATACCTGTAAATAACCAGCGCTGCCAACCAGCTTGATCGCTCAAGAAGCTGAAAGCGGCACCGTAGTTATGAACGTAAAGTAGGTTGAAGAATGGCAACACCTCAATTCGGTTTGCCCATCCGTAGCCCATGTTGTCCATCACCACCAATTTGATGCCAATATCTGCAATAAATACCAGAATTGCTAACCACAGCCAGCGAACTCCAGATTGCTTTAACGTCAGTGCTTTTTCACTCATTACTTTACCTACAAACAGCCCCAGTAAATACTGGGGCTGTTAATTTTAAAAAAAGTTCAGTCGTTCTAGGCAATTACGCGAATTTACGTACTTCACCTTCGCCGTCTACGTTAGACACACAACGACCACAGATCTTCTCGTGACCTTCAATTGTGCCTACGTCTGGCGTGTGGTGCCAACAACGGTCACACTTCTCGCCTTCAGCTGCTGCTACTTCTACAAACAAGCCTTCGATATCTGTGGCTTGTGCTGCATCCGTCTTCTCACCTAGAGGCTTAACTTTCGCCGCAGAGGTTAGTAGAACAAAGCGCAGTTCATCTTCAAGTTTGTTGATCTTCGCCGCTAGTGCGTCATCAGCAAATAGAGTCACTTCAGCTTGTAGTGCACCACCAATGGTTTTCTCTTTACGCGCATCTTCTAGAAGTTTGTTTACCGCACCACGAACCGCTTGGATCTCAGACCAGAATTCGTTGTTCAGCTCTTCACCTTCAGCAAGACCGAATAGACCGTCGAACCACTCACCAGTGAATACGAACTTGTCGCGTTGACCTGGCATTTCGTTCCAGATTTCATCTGCAGTGAACGACATGATTGGCGCCATCCAACGAACTAGCGCTTCTACGATGTAGTAAAGTGCAGTCTGACAGCTACGTTGAGCGTTGCCGCCACGTTTTGCTGTGTACTGACGGTCTTTAATTACGTCTAAGTAGAAAGAGCCCATTTCGATTGAACAGAATTGCATTAGACGCTGAGTTACACCGTGTGTGTTGTACTCTTCGTATGCTTTAACAATCTCTTCTTGTGCTGCTAGTGCACGACCAACCGCCCAGCGATCTAGCGCAACCATCTCTTCAACAGGAACGATGTCTGTTTCAGGGTTGAAGCCGCTTAGGTTAGCAAGGAAGAAACGCGCTGTGTTACGGATACGACGGTACGCATCTGCGCTGCGTTTTAGGATTTCATCAGAAACCGCAACTTCACCAGTGTAGTCTGTAGAAGCAACCCATAGACGAAGAATGTCAGCACCTAGCTTGTTGGTTACGTCTTTTGGCGCAACCACGTTACCGATAGATTTAGACATCTTACGACCCTGACCGTCAACCACGAAACCGTGTGTCAGTACTTGTTTGTAAGGTGCTTCGTCTTTCATCGCAATAGATGAAATTAAAGAAGATTGGAACCAACCGCGGTGTTGGTCAGAACCTTCTAGGTATAGGTCTGCACTGTTGCCGTTGTACTCTTCACGAGCATCAACAACAGAGAAGTGAGTGACACCTGAATCGAACCATACGTCTAGCGTATCTAGCACTTTTTCGTATTGGTCAACGTCAGCACCTAGTAGTTCAGCGGCATCTACATCCCACCATGCTTGGATGCCTTTCTCTTCAACCAGCTTAGCGACTTTCTCGATCAGCTCTAGCGTGTTTGGATGAAGTTCTGCTGTTTCTTTATGAACAAACAGAGCAATTGGCACACCCCAAGTACGTTGACGAGAGATACACCACTCAGGGCGACCTTCGATCATACCTTCGATGCGGCTTTGACCCCACTCAGGCATCCACTCTACATTCTTGATTGACTCTAATGCTTTAGCACGTAGGCCAGCTTGGTCCATAGAAACGAACCATTGAGGTGTAGCACGGAAGATGATTGGGGTCTTATGACGCCAACAGTGTGGGTAGCTGTGCTCGTAAGCGTGGTGGTGTAGTAGTGCACCTTTTTCTTTTAGTACTTCTACTACTGCATCGTTCGCTTTAAATACGTGCTGACCAGCAAATAGCTCTGTATCTGGTAGGTAAACACCGTTTGAGCCAACTGGGTTTGCTACTTCTAGGTTGTACTTGTTACCAACCGCGAAGTCTTCTTGACCGTGACCAGGAGCAGTGTGAACAACACCAGTACCTGAATCAGTCGTAACGTGATCACCAAGGATCGCCGGTACAGTGAAATCGTAGAATGGGTGTTGGAATTGAGAAAGCTCTAGGTCCGCACCTTTAGCAAAGCCAAGGTTGTGGAAGTGCTCGATACCCGCACGATCCATTACGTCTTTCGCTAGCTCAGCAGCAACGATGATACGCTCAGCGTTGTCGCCTTCTGTTTGGATAAGCACGTACTCTAGATCATCACGTAGACATACTGCGCGGTTTGCAGGCAGTGTCCAAGGTGTTGTTGTCCAGATAACGATAGATACGTCACCGTGACCTTCATGACCTTCTGTCAGTTCAAATTTAGATAGCAGTGCCGCTTCGTCAGCCGCTTTAAAACGAACGTCGATAGATGGCGATACTTTATCTTTGTATTCTACTTCCGCTTCAGCAAGAGCAGAACCACAGTCTGTACACCAGTGAACAGGTTTGAAACCTTTTAGAAGGTGACCATTGCTTGCAATCTTACCAAGAGCACGAATAATGTTCGCTTCAGTTGCGAAATCCATAGTGCGGTATGGCTTGTCCCACTCACCCATGATGCCAAGACGTTTGAAGCTCTCTTTCTGACCTTCAACCTGACCTGCTGCGTATTCACGACATTTCTCGCGGAATTCCGCTGCTGTCACTTTTTGGCCTGGCTTACCTACTTTCTTCTCTACCATTAATTCGATTGGTAGACCGTGGCAGTCCCAGCCTGGGATGTAAGGTGCGTCAAAACCTGAAAGTGTTTTGGATTTAATAATAATGTCTTTAAGAATCTTGTTTAGTGCGTGACCAATATGAATGTCACCATTTGCGTAAGGAGGGCCATCGTGCAATACGAATGACTTTTTGCCTTTCTTAGCTTTACGGATTTCACCGTAAAGATCTTCTTTGTACCAACGCTTAAGCATTTCTGGCTCACGATTGGCCAGGTTGCCGCGCATTGGAAACCCTGTTTCAGGTAAGTTCAGGGTATCTTTATACTCACTCATCGATTCTTAATTCCGTTATATTGGGCGAAAATTAGACATTATGTTGAACGGTGGAATAAACCGCTCAACGCTTAAGCTGACGCAGCCACACCCTTGCTGCTTCAGCATCCAATTCAATTTGTTGTTTAAGTGCTTCAAACGACTCAAACTTTTGCTCATCTCGAAGTTTATGCAAAAGTTCCACTTCTAGTTGCTTGCCATATAAATTGGCATGAAAGTCGAATAAGTGCACTTCTAACTGTTGGCGAACACCATTGACGGTTGGTCTTTGACCAATATTAGCAACACCACCAACTGGCTTATTTCCTAAGCCAAGCGCTTGAACAACATAGACTCCGGAAACCGGAGAAACACAGCGTTTCAAAGGAATATTTGCAGTAGGGAACCCAATGGTTCGACCTAGCTTTCTTCCATGAGAAACACGACCGCTGATGCTGTAGTTTCTTCCCAGCATCTGTTGCGCGGAATGCAAATCGTCACGCGCCAGCGCTTGACGGATAGCCGTACTGCTGACACGTAATTGTTGTAAACAAAAGCTCTGGGTACTTACGACATCAAAGCCGTATTTTTCCCCTGCTTCCTGCAGCATTGCAAAGTTACCTGTACGGCCTTTGCCAAAGCAGAAATCATCACCAACGACAAGAAACTTAACACCCAAACGCTCGACCAACAAGTCACGGATAAACTCTTCCGCGGTTAAATTTGCAAAATGGCGATTGAAATTGACACACAGTAAGCGGTCAATATCGAGCTTACTCAATTGCACGAACTTATCGCGTAATCGAGTCAACCTTGCAGGTGCCTTGTCTTTGGCAAACAGCTCCATCGGCTGAGGTTCAAAGGTCATCACAACAGAAGGCAAGGATAGCCTGTCCGCTTGCTCAGACACTTGCTGCAATACTTGTTGATGGCCTTTATGGACACCATCGAAATTGCCAATAGTCAGCACACAACCATGATGTCGCGGGTTGATATTGTGAATGCCTCTAATCAGTTCCATTGGATACTGCTTTCTGCCTCTGTTTTACTTTACACTGTGTGAAACTGACGGATTATATACTAATCACCCTCAGTCTGTCCCAGCTTTTAGGTCTTTTAAACGCGCACCAGTTAAAAATAGAACCACTAGGTAAACTACGGCTCCTAAACCGATCAACATCCCTAGCACCGCGCTTCGGTGAGCAAAGCTCCAGCCCAGCCATACTGACATATCTTCCAGTTGCCATAAGATTGCCGCCACCATCGCCGCGCCAGCAATAGCTAAACGTATAATAAAGAAGACGGTTCGCTTAGTGATTTGGTATACCTCTGCGATGTGCAGGCCACGATACAGCAGTGCCATATTCACAAATGCCGATAGTGCCGTCGCGATAGCCAAGCCAACGTAGCCATAGAAGTACGCAAAAATTGCATTAAATACCATGTTGGTCACCATCGCAATGATGCCGTATTTCACTGGCGTTTTAGTGTCTTGACGCGAGTAATAACCCGGAGCGAGCACTTTAATCAGCATAAAGTTCAACAAGCCTGAAGCGTAAGCAAAGAGTGACAATGATGCTTGATGTACGTCTTGTGGCGAAAACTCACCTCGCATGAATAACACCATCAACATAGGTTTTGCCAGTACCATCAAACCAAGCATTGCAGGAAGGCCAAGTAAGATCACCATGCGCACCCCCCAGTCCATGGTTTGTGCGAATCCTTCATTTTGTGCGTCAACATGTTTGCGTGATAATGCTGGTAAAATCACCGTTGCAATAGCAATACCAAACAGACCTAACGGGAATTCCAACAAGCGATCTGAATAGTACAACCAACTGATCGAACCGGTTTGCAGAAAGCTGGCAATAAAAGTATCAAACAACAAGTTGATTTGGCTTACCGACACACCGAACAAAGCAGGAATCATTAAGGTTCGGATCTTCACCACGCCCGGATCGCGCCAGCCCCATTTCGGCTTAACCATAACCCCCGCTTTAATAAGGAAAGGGATTTGAAATAAGAACTGAACCAAACCACCAAGGAAAACACCGATGGCAAGACCAATCTCTGGCTGTGGCATCTGCGGCGAGATAAACCATGCTGCCAAAATGATCATCACATTGAGGAAGACAGGAGTAAACGAAGAAACCGCAAACTTACCTAGTGTATTGAGAATGGCTCCCGATAGGGCAACAAAAGTGATGAACCATAAATAAGGAAAGGTAATCTTGAGCATCACGCTAGCAAGTTCGAACTTCTCAGCCGCGGGACCACCATGCATCCAGTCTAGGAACCAACCAAAACCAAACAGTGCAGTCACCACTCCGGAACCTAGAACACCTAAGATGGTAACAATTGAGACTATCACCCCTAATGTACCCGCCGCACGAGCAATGAGCTCCCGAGTTTTATCCATGTCGCCTTGAGCATGGCTTTCCGTTAAAACAGGTACAAACGCTTGGGAAAAAGCACCTTCAGCAAACAAACGTCGTAAAAAATTAGGAATTTTATTGGCGAAGAAAAAGACGTCTGCGCTTGCTCCTGCCCCCATTAAATTTGCCACTACAACATCACGAACTAGGCCAAGAACGCGGGAAATAAATGTCATAGCACTGACGATCATGCCAGACTTGAGTAGTCGTTTACTCACTGTAACCTCGGAATATCACCATAAGACAGCTAACCCTATACTGTTTCTCTGACAGGTGCTGTAAATAGACGTCAAAAATCTATCCGCGGGTTGTAAGGAATAAGTGTGCCTTTCGCGGATAATTATTAGCATTGGTATAAAAATGCTGTTAGAATCCCCGCCATCTTAACCGCGATAACCTCTCTTACCAAAATTTGTTTTGGCTTAGATCGGTTTTTGCACAAATCATTTGACATTTAAGCGCAAATGAGGGATATTCCTCGCCCTTAAATTGTCACAGAACTAAGTTTTTGGGAGTTAGACCCTTGGCAAATAGTAAATCTGCTAAGAAGCGCGCTATCCAAGCTGAGAAACGTCGTCAGCACAATGCTAGCCGTCGCTCAATGATGCGTACTTACATGAAGAAAACTGTTGCTGCTATCGAAGCAGGCGACAAAGAAGCTGCAACTGCTGCATTCGCTGTAGTTACACCTATCCTAGACCGCATGGCAACTAAAGGCCTTATTCACAAGAATAAAGCAGCTCGCCATAAGTCTCGTTTCGCTGCACAAATCAAAGCTCTTTAATAGAGTCCTGATTTTACAGTGAAGAAAAAACCGACCTTGTGTCGGTTTTTTTATATCTACAAAATTTTCTTAATAAAAAAAGCTGGCAATGCCAGCTTTTCTTTTTCTGAATGTCCCATTTAAAGACATCAGCTTATTCATTACCCATATAACGCTCAAACTAGAAAGCACTAATAAAACACTTGAGAACAAAGCAAATTGGTCGATGAGTAGTACCCTATCATCAAAAGTTTAACGCCACTCTCAAATATTCCAACAAGTCAGATTCACACTCTAAGATGAGCAGTATATTAGGACTATTTAATTAATGTTGAGCACTCTCAGCACAATAAAGACTATGCAGTGTTTTTATTAACGCTTTCACTTCATCACTCTTTAATGTGTAGTACACCGTTTGTGCTTCTTTCCTTGTCGTGACTAACTCATCACGGCGAAGCCAAGCAAGATGCTGAGATAATGCCGACTGGCTTAGCTCTAACTTTGCACACAGCTCTCCCACGGACAGCTCTTGGTTATGCAGCATACAAAGGATTTGTAGGCGTCTCTCGTTTGCCATCGCTTTGAGCAACACGACGGCTTTTGCGGAGTTCTGCTCCATTTCTTGTAGATTCATGTGTTGGACCTCTAGCTACAACTTACTTATTCCAACCCTGGCCAGCTTGTTGTGTTGCACTGATTTATATATCTAAGAAAATCAAGATACACTTCCAGAGTCTTCATTATTAGAACCTCTAATTTAGTTGTTAGTGATACACCAATATTATCCACCAAGGATTTTAATTGGTGCGCCATCAATAATTAATAGTTTTGCTCACTAAAACAAGTATCTTGCTTACTTAGATATTATTTAGAATTATATTTTTATTGATAGTAATCTATTTATTTACGCAACGATACGGGTTTACTCAAACATTTGACTGAAATCAGCATCACAAACATTTTTTACCGCGGGGTGTTGGATCATTCGTTCCGCAAAAATCACGTAGTACTCTTCTTTTAGCCCATCGACATGGCCAATTAGCTGTAAATTTCGGTCGTCTTCAATCTCCGACATGTATACGGTCGGTGCCAAGAAAATCACATCATCGTGGTACCGAGCAAAAGCTTTCATCAACGCAACATCATCAAACTCCCCCAGCACATTGGGTTGAAGACCTTGACGATCAAACCATTGAATAACTTTACGCCCCATAGCCGTTCGGCTCGCGGGAATCAGAAGTTTTTTTTGTTCCAAGATCTCAGGGAATCGCACATTTTCAATTTCAGAAGAAGCAAAAAAGCTCATGCTACTTTCACCTAACTTTTTGCTATAAAGGCCAGGACTTTGAGTAGAATCAACGGGACAATCCGAAAGGATCATATCTAGCTTGTGCTGAGAAAGGCGTTCAAGTAGCAGTTCGTGGGTCGATTCATAACAGCGTAAATGAATACTGTTATCTTCCGGGACGGTCGTCATCAGTACTTTACTGACCAAGCGTTTAGATAATGCATCGGCTACACCAACTTCAAATAGAATGTTCGAGTGCTGGCTGTAATTGACGATATCTAACATCTCATAGCTCAAACCGAACATCCGGTCGGCGTACTTAAACACAAGCTGACCTAACTCAGTGGGCTCAACTGTACGACCATTGCGCTTGGTTAACTTTCCTTTCATGCGCTCTTCAAGCGCTTTAATCTGTCCTGTCACGGTTTGCGGTGTCAGGAAGAGCGCGTCAGCCGCCTTAGTTACAGAGCCCTGTTTGCACACCATCCAGAAATAATAGAGATGGTTGTAGTTTAGATGTGACATGATCGAGTCCCGAAAAGAAAGTGATACTTTTTATACCAAATGTGACAGAGACAAACAATAAACTCGACAAAACCATACAATACCTTACAAAAGCATAAGTTTTACCGAAAGTATAAAGTCAACACTGTCATAAAAGTTGAACTGAGGCGCATTTTCTCTACAAAAAAACGCAAAAACCAAACAAAACTAAATCAAAATTTAACCATTAAAATCAATAAGTTAAAAATTAATTTTCTTCCTCTTTTACGCCATTATCAAAAAGAACAATAAAAATCTCTCACAGCAAGAAATCTGTAATATTACTGAAATATTTGTTCTCTAACATCGCCCGCAGATTCAACTACAGACCGAAAAATGAACTGAAAGGTCAACGGAGAAAATTATGATGAACCAAGCTACTTCAACAGTGGCACCAATTTCGAGCACAGCTCGTTGGTTACGCTGGGCTAACTTGGCATTCATGTTATATCTGCTTCTTCTAGCAGTATCTATGGTTGGTAGTGGCTTTAAATGGGCAACTGGCGATCAAGCTAAGGTGCTATTTGAATTTGCCGCACACCCAGTTGCAGGTCTAATGATCGGCTTGGTGGCAACAGCCTTAATTCAGTCTTCAAGTACTGTAACGTCTATTATTGTAGGCTTGGTTGCAGGTGGCTTACCTGTAGAAACCGCTATCCCTATGGTGATGGGTGCTAACATTGGTACCACAGTGACCAATACGCTTGTGTCTCTTGGCCACGTGCGCTGTAAAGAAGAGTTCAAACGTGCATTTGCAAGTGCAACCATTCATGACTTCTTCAACTTGCTTGCTGTCGCTATTTTCCTTCCGTTGGAAATGATGTTCGGCATTTTAGAGAAAGTTTCTCACTGGCTTGTTTCTCCACTGCTTGCTACTGGTGATATGAGCATTAAAGGCTTCAACTTTATTAAACCAATTACAAAGCCAGTCGTAGGCGCAATTAAAGAGCCACTTTCTACCTTCGGTGATACTGTTGGCGGCGTCATGCTTATTGCTTTGGGTATTGCGACTATCTTCGTTGCAATCACAGTGATGGGTAAATTGATGAAGAGCCTAATGGTTGGTCGCGCACGTGAAATTTTGAAAAACGCCATCGGTCGTGGTCCTATTCACGGCATCGTATCAGGCTCAATCGTGACCGTTCTAGTACAATCTTCCTCAACCACGACAAGTTTAATGGTTCCGTTGGTTGGTACTGGCGTGTTGAAAGTACGAGATATCTACCCTTTCACTCTGGGTGCTAACATTGGTACTTGTATTACGGCACTACTAGCAGCGACAGCGGTGTCTGGAGAGTTCGCAGTATTCGCACTACAAATCGCTCTAGTCCACTTAGTATTTAACATCATGGCGACGCTGTTTATCTTTGGAATTCCATTCCTACGTGAGATTCCGGTTAAAGGCGCTGAGATGATTTCTGAAATGGCTATTAAGAATAAAGCAGTTGTTGGTGGTTACCTAATGTCAGTATTCGTTATTCTACCAGGTGCAATTCTAGCCCTAACAACGTAACAACAACGACATACCATCGCTTATTGTTTAGGCTCCACATCGTGGAGCCTTTTTTATGATAATTAAACTGTTCAAATCGATTGTCCGGTGATAATTTGAGCCACATCAGCATGCTTATGCTGAGCTATCTCATTTGGAGTCGACAACATGACGCAGCTTAATGACGCTATTTCTGATCAGCTACTCGCAATAGACGAAAACCTAACCCAACTGGTTGCTGATATTGATATCCTCAGTAGCGTGAATCCTCTTAATTATGCTCAAGAAAGAGAACGTTTCATTAAAAACAAATATTCTCAAGAGCCTAATTTTCAATATTCAATTACTAACGTAGATACCCACAGCGCAAAGCGACGTCTATATGAGCTACCTCTAGAAAACATTCAAGACACCCAACTGCAGAGGCTGTACGCGGATGTAATTCAGTCTTATGCAGATAAACTGGATCAAGTGAATACCATCGGCACGCAAGAGTTTCTTTATAACTCCTTACGCTATTATGGGGAACCGAGCGCCAAAGATATTGCCAACGCCCATTTCATATTGCACCTTCCTACAGAAGAAGAAAAAGAACCTCAGCACGATAGCCGTGCAATAGCACGTTTCATGCAAAATTTTGCTCTACGCAATGGGTATGAATGTGAAATACAGGTGTTGGACGGGATGTTAGCAAACGCACTAGTTTCAGGATCTCGAGTCAAAATTAACCACGCGGCGTACATCACCACTGATGAGCTGGAGGCTCTTGCACATCATGAAATGGGAGTACATCTCCTGACTACGCTTAACGGTCGTCAACAACCGCTAAAAGTCCTGAGCTTAGGTTGTCCTGCCAATACCAACACTCAAGAAGGGCTGGCTATATTATGTGAGTATCTGTCAGGACATTTCAGTATCAAGCGCCTAAGAACCTTAGCCTTACGAGTTCTGGCAGTAGAGTCGATGATCAAGGATCGCGATTTCCGCCATACGTTCATGCTATTAAAAGAACAGTATAAAGCTTCTGATCTTCAAGCATTTACAACGACTGCCCGAGTCTATCGAGGTGGAGGTTTAACGAAGGATTACTTGTATCTTAGAGGATTCCGAGAGGTGCTCAATGCCTATGATAAATTGGGCGATGACTTTTCACTATTGTTGTGCGGGAAAACAGAGCTGAAGTACTTTGAGCTTATCCGTTCATTAGTGAGTAAAGAAATATTCACTCAACCTAAGTTTATTAGCCCGGCACTGTCCACACCGATGCAGACCAACCCAATTCACCGTTATATTGTCAGTGCACTAAAATAATACCTTCTAAGTACAAAAAAGAAAAAAGCTCCATTCGGAGCTTTTTCTATATCTTGAAGAACGATACTCGTTACACTGAGAATGGGTAACGAATAGGATCGTGATGCTCGTACCCTTCAACCCAAAAGTCATCCAGTGTGACCCATGTTTCCAAATCTTCTAGAGATTTAATCTCTGGGTTGATATGGAACGTCGGCGCTTTTAATGGCTCACGTTTCAACTGAACATCGCGCATCAGTTCAAGCTGATCTTCATAAATGTGAGCATTCACAATCTTATGAAATGCCTGACCAGGTTTCTTGCCCGTAATTTGCGCCATAATCACCAAGAACACGTAAACTTGAACCATATTGAAGTTTAAGCCAAGCGGTACATCACACGAACGCTGAGTACTATTCAGGTAAAGCGTATCATCCAGCAATGAAAAATGGTGACTGTACATACAAGGACGCAAGCACCCCATGTGGAACTCACCCGGATTGTAGAAGTTCAAGATTTCACCGCGGTCATCAACACCACGCGTTAAGTCATCCACTATCTTACGTAGCTGGTCAACATGACCACCATCAGGTTTCGCCCAGGCGCGCCCTTGAACCCCATAGACACGGCCCATGTCGTCTTCACCTTTACGGTATGGGTTATTCAACCAGGCATCATTTAGGTTGGCATTGGCATCCCAGGTTTTCGTGCCCAGCTTACGAAAATCTTCCGCATTATCGTAACCACGAATATACCCTAATAGCTCTGCAACGGCCGCTTTCCAAAAACTTTTACGTGTGGTGACCAACGGAAATTGATTGTTCGCAACATCGTAGGTTAAATCCGCGTTGATTACGGTCAGGCAGCGCTTGCCTGTACGCTCATTTTCAACCCAAACACCTTGGTCAACGATGCGTTGACACAAATCTAAATACTGTTTCACACCAATACCTTACTTCGTCTTTTGTGGTAATTCGTCTTTGTAATGACCACGTTTGTATGCCCAAACCATCATGAGGACACCGATAACCACCATTGGCAGGGATAAAACCTGTCCCATGGAAATAAAGCCACCGAATAAACCCAAATGAGCGTCTGGTTCGCGCACGTATTCTACTAGGAAACGGAAGGTTCCGTAACCCGCAAGAAAGAGTCCTGAAACAGAACCTAGAGGACGAGGTTTCTTGATGAACCAATTCAAAATGAAGAAAAGGACGATACCTTCAAGCGCCATTTCATAAAGCTGTGATGGATGACGTGGCAGTGGACCGCCATTTGGGAAAACGATCGCCCAAGGCACATCCGTTACTCGGCCCCACAACTCGCTGTTCATGAAGTTACCTAAACGCCCCATACCCAAACCAAATGGCACAAGCGGCGCGATAAAGTCAGCAACACCGAAGAAAGTTCGCCCGTTTTTGTGTGCATACCAGAACATCGCAGTAATCACACCCAGTAAGCCCCCGTGGAAAGACATACCACCGGTCCACACTTTAAATAGATACAAAGGGTCAGCCAGGAAGAGCTCAAAATTGTAGAAAAGCACGTAGCCTACACGGCCACCAATCACCACGCCAAGGAAGCCTGCGAACAACAAATCAGAAACCTGCTCTCGTGTCCAACCACTTCCAGGCTTATCCGCACGTCGGTTCGCTAACCATAGAGCAAACATAAAGCCAACAAGGTACATCAAACCGTACCAACGAACCGAAACAGGACCAATAGAGATTAAAACCGGATCAATATTGGGAAATTCAATATATCCCTGAGACATAAATCATTCTCTTCTTATCACAACAAAATAAATATACCCAAGTAACCTCTAGATGCTTGGTTCAGCGAGAATGACTTGGGTACAAACTTAGAGCAGCATGGTCGCTGCAACAAACATTAAGAACACCGCGAATATCTTTTTTAATACCGCAGTTGGAAGGTTAGTTGCGAGCTTCGCACCCACTTTTGTTGTGAGCATCGAGGCCATAGCAATCGCTAATAAAGCGGGAAGATAAACATAGCCAATACTGTATGAAGGTAAGCCTTCCACTTTATAGCCATGTAAGATGAAGCCGATCATACCAGAAATAGCAATCACGCAACCACAAACGGAGGATGAGCCCACCGCTTTACGCATCTCTATCCCATGTTTATTTAAAAATGGTACCGACAGTGAGCCACCACCAATACCAGCAAGGCTTGATACGACACCAATTCCCGTGCCGTAAACTACAGTCACAGGGCTGCTCGGCATAGGTTTACTGCTCGTAACTTTAATGGAACGAAACATTTGTACTGACAGGCAAAGAACAATGACACCAAACACTTTCGGCAAATAGTGTGTAGGGATCCACTCAGCAATATTGGCACCAACAAAGCCACCAATGACCACACCAGGCATCAACCATTTTACGACAAACATATCGACATTGCCGAGCTTAAGGTGATTCATCGCCGATGAGCCAGACGTGACAATAATACTCGCTAACGAAGTGGCTAAGGCCATGTGCATACTCATTTCTGGAGAGATCCCAGCAAGAGGAAGCAAATACAACAAGGCAGGAACAACAATCAAACCACCACCGATACCGAGTAACCCCGCCATCACACCCACAAAAGCGCCTAGCGCCAACAATAACAAAAATAAAGAGACGGTCACGATTTCCTACTTTTTACCTGCACGGATAAAGCCCGCAAAGCCCTGTTGAATGAAGAAGTCATGCATCATTTGATGAATGTCCTCCCCATAGGATTTTGTCATTGCTTGCTCCGCTAATTTTTCTAATTCTTCTTGTTGACTATGACGAATCAAATATTTCACCTTAGCCACGTTGGAGGTGTTCATACTCAAACTGGTATACCCTAACCCAAGTAAGAGAAGAGCGCCAAATGGATCACCCGCTAGCTCACCACAAATACACACGGGCACCTGATATTTATCACACACCTCATGGATTTGCTTAAGCGCTAACAGTACCGCAGGATGCATAGATTCATAGACATCCGCTACGCGCGAATTGTTCCTATCTACCGCTAATAAATACTGAGTTAAATCGTTTGTCCCGACAGAAACAAAATCAACACGGTGAGCAATCGTTGGCAACAGATACACCATCGATGGTACTTCAATCATGACCCCAATTTGTGGGAATTGAATTCTATCATCAAGCAAAACGGCTTCGCTGTGAGCTTGATTAATCAAGCTAATGGCATCGTCTAGCTCTTTTACCCCTGACACCATTGGCAATAAGATACTTAAGTTTCCGCTTTCTGCACTCGCTCTTAACATTGCACGCAGCTGGATCAAGAAAATGTCTGGATGATCCAATGTAAAACGAATGCCACGCCAGCCTAGAAACGGATTATCTTCTTCGATGGGCAAATACGGCAAAGGTTTGTCACCACCAATATCCAAAGTACGCATCACTACTCGTTGATTCGGATAGCTGTTAAGTATTGCTTGGTATTGATGATACTGCTCATCTTCCGAAGGAAAGTGATGCTGAAGTAAAAATGCAATCTCAGTTCGGTACAACCCAACACCATCAACACCTGTGTTGATGGCAATATTACTGTCTGCACTGAGTCCCGCATTCAGCATAATTTCGATATGGTGATTATCTTGCGTAACCGCAGGGAGTGCGAGGTCCTTGTTTACCATGGCAAACAGTTCAGACTCTTCGCTTACTAAGCTGCGATACTCTCGCAACAACTGGCGGTTTGGCTCTAAGAAGATCTCACCCGTATAGCCGTCGACTATCCCGAGTTTGCCATTCACCACATCCGGATTAATGTTGGCGCCCATGACTGCAGGGACCCCAAGAGCTCGAGATAAAATGGCAGCGTGAGAGTTTGCGCCTCCCTCTAATGATACGACGGCTAACAAAAACTCTTTAGGTACAGAAGCGAGCAAGGTGGCAGTGAGTTCGTTCGCCACCAAAATAATGGGACGATCAATTGCAGAATTTTCTTGCTCACTGTTGTGCAGAAAATAGAGCAGCCTTTGCCCTAACTCTCGGATATCTTGCGCTCTTTCACGCATGTATACATCCGACATTCTTGCAAATCGATTCGAGTATGACTCTACAACTTGGCGTAACGCCCAGTCTGCCCTATCTCCTTTTTCAATCTGCTTCTTCAAATCACCGCGAAGCATCGGATCATTCAGTAAGTGAGTAAACAGATCGAAGATCGCCAGCGCATCTTTGTTGATTTCACTGTCCAGCTTTTTCCGCATACGGCGAAAGTCATTTAACGCTCGCTCTATGGCCACCAGTAATGTCTCGTGCTCGCGTTCCTTATCTAACGTGGACGAAGGGAAAACATCCGATAAACTCGGCTGGGTATTGTCGAACCAAAACTCTCCAATCGCGACACCAGTAGACGCAGGCAAACCTTTTAATACCGTGGGTTTAGATGCTAACTGCCAATGCCCAAGATTCTGCGCATGTGCAATGAGCACCGCTAACTGAGCGGATAAGGTAACAAGAAACGATTCTTCCATTTCACTAAACAAGCGCGGCGTTTTTTGTTGGATCACCAACACACCTAAAACTTGTTTACGATGAATGATTGGAGTAGCTAAAAAAGAGTGGTAAATCTGTTCGCCGAGTTGAGGAAAGAATTTGAACTCGGGGTGTTTTGAGGCTTCGGCAAGGTTAAGGGGTTCAGCGCTTCGTTTTACCAACCCAACCAAGCCTTCATTGAAGTTGATATGAATACTATCACCTTCAAAAATAAGGCCTTGAGTTGCCATTAACTCAAGGCGCTGCATTTCTTCATTAGCAAGATAGATAGTACAGCACTCAGTACTAAGGGCAGCACAAGTCTCTTTCACCAATATATCGAGTGCCAGATGCACATCATCGACCCTGGAGACTTTCTCAACTATTTCCCTTAGCTGACTGAGCATGATTATCCTCTACGTTGCTTTTTTCTTTTCCCTTTCGCTTTTCTCTCTCGAAAAGGCATGGCTAAGGATGCAAATTCTTTCATCGCTCGTCGATAAACATCTCGCTTGAAAGAAACAACTTGCCTAACTGGATACCAGTAACTTACCCAGCGCCAACCATCAAATTCAGGGGATTTTCCGCGTTGCATATTAATGCGAGACTCATCGCATTCTAATCTCAGCAGAAACCATTTCTGTTTTTGGCCGATACAAACAGGCTTGGAGTCCCAACGCACCAATCGCTTTGGTAGCTTATATCTTAACCAATGACGACTTGTTGCAATGATCTTAACGTCTTTTTTCGTTAAACCGACTTCTTCGTATAACTCCCTGAACATGGCTTGTTCAGGGGTTTCACCTTCGTCAATCCCACCTTGTGGAAATTGCCATGAGTGTTGCCCGTATCGTTTAGCCCAGAAGACCTGACCATGGTTATTACATATCACAATACCAACATTAAGTCGGTAACCATCGCCATCTATCACTGGCTAACCTCTATGAATAAATTTTTTATTACCGTGATTTTTCCACATATCCCCATTACTAGCAAACTTACTGATGTGATATGAGCAAGATTTATTACCTTTTCACCATTTTTGGATATCTTTTAATCAAACCATACCTTATCAACACAAGAGTGAGACATTGCCCACATTTATTCACCTTTTCTGTGAATAACTTTGTGAAGAATTCAATTCAAATGAGTAATTCAGTTCAATCCCATCAAAAGCAAAACAGATGAAGAAACAAAAAAACAAACATAAAACATTGATAAAAAAGTATTTATTTTTAAAAACAACGATAATTCGATCTTCAGTTTCTTGATGATCTTTTCACCAAACTCAGATCGGTCAAAGATCCACCAACAGGCTATTTATCCACACTCACCTGCTATTCGTTTAGATGATTACAACAAAATCAACCCCAAAAATGCATTTTAACCCCTGTTTATTCATACAGACCCCGCCAGGATCTTATCAATACCTCCTCCACCTGTGGATAAGTTATGAATTGATCGTTCTTACACCGCCTCGGTGAAATCTTAAACAGTAGATTTGGTCGGAGTTTGATAAACTATATTTTTTGTAATACCACCTTGTAACTATGAAACCAGAACCACAAACAGAAGCAGAGCTATTGGAACGAGCGCATGATATGGCAGGACTCTGTTTTGCTGAGTTGGCCGCCGAGGCGAATATGATTGTTCCTGAAAACTTAAAACGTGATAAAGGTTGGGTGGGTCAATTACTCGAATGGCACTTGGGCGCTCCAGCTGGCAGTAAACCTCAACAAGATTTCGCAAAACTAGGGATCGAGTTGAAAAGTATTCCGATCAGTTACTCTGGCAAACCTTTAGAAACAACCTTTGTTTCTGTGGCGCCCCTCACTGGTGTTCATGGTCTTACATGGGAAACAAGTCATGTTCGAAACAAGCTATCTCGTGTCCTTTGGGTACCCGTAGAAGGAGAACGAGAAATCCCACTCCCTGAAAGACGTGTGGGCAGTCCACTCATTTGGTCACCAGATGAAGAAGAAGAACGGATTTTGCGAAATGACTGGGAAGAGTTAATGGAGATGATCGTCTTGGGAAGATTTGATCAAATTTCCGCCAGACACGGAGAAGCGCTGCATCTTCGCCCTAAAGCCGCAAATGCAAAAGCGCTCACCGAAGCATATAACTCAAATGGTAAGCCGATGAAAACTCTGCCCCGAGGCTTTTACCTTAGAACACAGTTTACTGAACAGATCTTACTCAAGCACTACATTAACACTCAACCAGAATAAAACTATATCAGCTATTTAGTGCGTCACGAGCGATAACTCAATATCGCAGTATGAGGCTGCCTCTTCAGTGCCACATTCGTCATACGCATTGCGCAGCCTTAAATACGCTTTATCGACCCCTAGCCTCAATAGTTCTTCTTTTACTAAGTCTAGAGAGCCAAAATGTATCGGGTCTTCACCGTCTTTAATCGGCTCAAGTTGATGCTTGTACTCCACAGCTAAAAGATAGTCAGAGACATCAGAACACCCAATCACAAATACTTTGGGAGTTTTATAAGTATCTTTATGTGGACCATGTAGCCACATGTCCAATTGATGCTTCTGCATAACATACCTCCTTCACACGATCATTTAAGTGTAGTTAGGCTAACTGTAGCTTTCGAGTTTGCTCTTCCTTTATACGTAAATCATTTGCGATTGCGGCTACAAATCCCCTATATTGGAGTCACTTATTTAGTCGGTAACTCTTCAAGGACGTGATATGCAATACACAAAACTACCGCACTCATCACTTGAGATCAGTAAAATCTGCCTCGGCACTATGACGTTTGGCGAGCAAAACACAGAAAAGGACGCCTTTGAACAGCTCGACTTTGCCCTCGATCATGGGGTGAACTTCATCGATACCGCAGAGATGTACCCTGTACCGCCAAACTCGGAAACACAAGGGCTCACCGAGCAATACATCGGTAATTGGTTAGCAAAAAGCGGCAAAAGAGAGAAAGTAGTACTGGCAACAAAAGTGGCAGGCCCTCGCAATGTTCCTCACATCAGAGACAACATGAGCCTTAATCGTCGCCACATCCATACAGCAATTGATGACAGCCTTAATCGTCTACAAACCGATTATGTCGATTTGTACCAACTACATTGGCCGCAGCGTCAAACCAACTGCTTTGGTCAACTCAACTACCCATACCCTGACAAACAAGAAGAAGTCACGTTAATTGAAACGTTGGAAGCGCTTACTGAATTAGTGAATGCAGGTAAAGTGCGCTATATCGGCGTATCCAACGAGACGCCGTGGGGTGTGATGTCGCTATTGCGTTTGGCAGAAAAACACGATTTGCCAAGAATTGTCTCCATTCAAAACCCATATAACTTATTGAACCGCAGCTTCGAAGTTGGCTTGTCTGAAATCAGCCATTACGAAGGCGTTCAGTTACTTGCCTACTCTCCTTTGGCATTTGGCTGCCTGAGTGGTAAATACCTAAACGGGGCAAAACCTGAAGGCGCTCGATGCACTAAGTGGGAGCGTTTTGCGCGCTACTTCACTCCGCAAGGTGTTAAAGCGACCGAAGCTTACGTCAATTTAGCTCAAGAGCATGGCCTAAACCCTGCACAAATGGCGCTCGCGTTTGTCAATCAGCGTCCATTTGTTGCTTCTAACATTATCGGAGCAACAAACCTAGACCAATTAAAAGCCAATATCGACAGTATTGATTTGCAACTTAGCGACGAACTACTTACTGAAATTCAAGCAATAGGTACAACTTACTCGAATCCTTGCCCTTAACAGTACCACCTTCAAACGAAAACAGCTGATCTTCAAGATCAGCTGTTTATCCAATGAAGTCATACTTCATATAAAAAGTTAAGCGTGTTGAATGACTCGTTAGCAACTCAGTCAGCCCAACACGCTAACGATTACGTCATTATTCGCGACGTTAAGACTCGACGAAGGTGACGAACTCGACGTTCAACTTTTACTGCATCCGGAACATTGGCACGTGTAGAACGACCATCGCGATCTAAACCAATATCCCTCAATAGATGAACATTCGTCCATGGAATATCATGAGCAGTTCGGCGTATGGTACGCTGCCATTGCTTTTCTTCGCGTTTAAGGTCTGCTTTCAATAGCAAAGTGGCCAATTGTAAGTAAATAGAGTGACGCATAATATTTTCTCCGATTATCGATGTATTCGACTGGGAAAAATAATGCGTAAAATGAACAGAAATATTCTGTTGATACTAAGCCGCTACTTTCCCGCAGCCTAGTAATAAATATGATAGGTTACGGATTAATTTTTATCTTGTGAGCCAGTGGTATTGGTATCATCCGATTTAAGGGTTATCGGAGCGATAGGCATACGATCAGCGCAAGCAGTGGTGTTAACAACGTAATGTTTCATCTTGCGCCTCCTAGCTAAAAATTAATCCGTTTATGAAAGGTATAACTCATTGAGTTACGGTTAAATTGTAAGCTTTGATGAATATATATCAAACATTTTTTGCCTTTTTGATTAAAAACAAATCAATACACCGCAATTTAGTTTCATATACTTTTATGTATAACATATTCACCTGAGGAATATATAAATTTGCGGATTTTATAAATCAAACCAAACAAAAATAAAAAGAGCGGCTCTGTGGCCACTCTCTTTTATTGTATTTATTCGCCTATTTAACACAGGGAAAGGCCAACTACATGGCTTGTTCGGAAATCAAGTTATGTTTATTAAGTAGTCGATACATGGTTGCACGCGAAACTCCGAGCTCTTTCGCCGCATTTGAAACTTGACCAGAATGAGATTCCAAAACAACCAGCAACGCATCACGTTCACTCTTCTCTCGGATTGATTTCAAGCTGCGCTTTGAGTCATTACGTTGAGGTAAATCTAAGTGATGATCTTCAATCATTACGCTGTCGGACATTAATACCGCTCGCTTCACTTGGTTCATCAGCTCACGCACATTTCCAGGCCAGAAATAACGTGTCAGTGCCTTGAATGCATCCTCAGAAAAGCTTTTTGCTTGCGAGTTGTACTCTTTTGAGAACTCTTGTAAGTAGAAACGAGCCAGCAATGCGATGTCACTCGCACGTTCTTTCAAGCTAGGGACATTGATGCGCAGAACGTTGATGTAATGGTAAAGCTCTTCATTGAAGTCACCGTCAATCAAAGCTTTTTCAACATCCGACGAGTTAGCAGCAAGAATACGCACGTTAACCGCTTTTACGCCATCTTTGGTATCAATGGTGCCTTCTTGCAAGAATCTCAGCAGATTCATTTGCTGCTCTTTTGAAATGGTAAGAATGTCATTAAACAACACGGTGCCACCATCTGCTTGTTCAAGCAGGCATGCTTCCATATCTTCATCGGCGTTAATACCAAATACTTCAGCTTGGAAACGTTGTTCATTGAGTGCGCGACAGTTAATTGCCATAAACGGTTTATGAGAGCGTGAAGAGACTTTATGGATGGCCCTAGCAACCGCCTCTTTACCAGTCCCACTTTCCCCAGAAATCAGAATGCTGACGTCCGTTGGACCAATGCGCTTCACTTGATCGCGTAAACGTTTCATCGGGATAGATTCACCGATCAAACCCATATCTAAACTGCTACCAAAACTAGGCCAAACTTTTTTCTCCAATTTAAGCATGCCAAGCTGGTGACCTATTGTGCTTAATAACTGTGCATCTGGGATCGGCGCTGTGAAAAAATCGATACAAAAGTTAACAATGAACTGGCATATGGTGTCAGTGCCAAGCTGAGATTCACGAATAAACGCTAACCAACGTACGTGTTTGTGAGAGCTGACTAAGTTCGCCAAACCATTCAAGCTGAACTCGTCATGGCTGAGATCAACAATACCGATACATGGACCAATATCTTCTAACAGCGTATTAGCTTTGCGTAAGTCACCTACTTGATGACACTTCCAGCCCACTTGCTCCAGTACCGATAACCAAGGCTCATAAGTACCGCCAACTACCACAAGCGATCCCGGGATGGAATCCATCTTAAACTGCCCAGCCATTCTCTAACCCTTTTTCATTGTTAATAGAAATTTTGTGCCACAAACTTATCTTTGCGAGCGGGTAACATTATCGAGACTCCGCCCCCTCACGTCTGTCTCAGTATTAAGACTATGCAATAGATTGAGATTTGGCGAATGTTTATTTGCATATCCCATTAAAAGGCAAGTGCAACAACTTGAATTACCTTAACTAAAAGGCAAAAAAAAACCACCCGAAGGTGGTTTTTTTACTCATCCTATCGAATTACGCTTGCGGGCGCATTGCAGGGAATAAGATCACGTCACGGATAGTGTGCGTGTTAGTCAGTAGCATAACCAAACGGTCGATACCGATACCTTGGCCTGCTGTTGGCGGTAGGCCGTGCTCTAGAGCAGTGATGTAGTCTGCATCGTAGAACATTGCTTCGTCGTCACCAGACTCTTTCGCTTCAACCTGTGCTTTAAAGCGTGCATCTTGGTCTTCAGCATCGTTAAGCTCTGAGAAACCGTTCGCTACTTCACGGCCACCGATAAAGAACTCAAAGCGGTCTGTAAAGAACGGGTTATCATCGCTACGACGAGCCAACGGAGAAATATCTGCTGGGTAACCAGTGATGAACGTAGGCTGCATTAGCTTAGGTTCTGCTGTTTCACCAAAGATCTCTTCAAGAAGCTGACCGCATGTCCAGAAAGGTTCTACTTCAACGTGAACAGATTTCGCGATAGAAACCATTAGATCACGGTTTTGTAGGTCTTCTTCTGTTAGCGCTTGGATTTGCGCGTGGTCTGGGTTGTAGTGCTTGATTGCTTCGAACATGCTCATACGAGTGTAAGTACCACCAAACTCAACCGTTTCATCACCGTAAGGCATTGACGTTGAACCTAGAACTTCTTGCGCCACTGAGCTTAGTAGTTCTTCAGTTAGGTCCATCAGATCTTTGTAGTCTGCGTACGCCATGTAGAATTCCATCATTGTGAATTCTGGGTTGTGGCGTGGAGAAAGGCCTTCGTTACGGAAGTTACGGTTGATTTCGAATACGCGATCAAAACCACCAACAACTAGACGCTTCAGGTATAGCTCTGGCGCGATACGTAGGTACATTGGCATGTCTAGTGCGTTGTGGTGCGTGATGAATGGACGCGCACTCGCACCGCCAGGGATAACGTGCATCATTGGCGTTTCAACTTCCATGAACTGCTTAGAGATCATGAAGTTGCGGATTGCAGACATTACTTTAGAACGTACTACGAACGCTTGACGAGAGTCTTCGTTAACGATCAGGTCAACGTAACGTTGGCGGTAACGCATCTCTTGGTCAGTTAGACCGTGGAACTTTTCTGGAAGTGGACGTAGTGCTTTGGTTAGCAACTCGTACTCTTCCATGTTCACGTATAGGTCACCCTTACCAGACTTATGAAGTGCACCTTTAACACCGATGATGTCACCGATATCTAGACCTTGGTATTTTTCTTTAAGTACTTTTTGAACCGCTTTGTCAGCATAAGCTTGGATACGGCCAGAAGTTTCTTGAATTACCAAGAATGGACCACGTTTAGCCATGATACGGCCAGCGATTGCTACTACGTGGTTAAGCTCTTCTAGCTCTTCCTTCGTCTTTTCACCGAACTCTTTCTGAAGGTCGCCCGCTAGTGCGTCACGACGGAAGTCGTTTGGATGGCCGTTCGCTTTGCAGCTCTTTCGGATTGCATCCAGTTTAGCGCGGCGTTCAGCAATCAGCTTATTTTCTTCTAGTACAGTTTCGTTTTGAACAGCATCAGTCATTTTCGATGTATCCTGTTTTTGTCGGTGAAAAGCTTTATAGACCTGATTTCAGGCTAGCTTCAATAAATTTGTCCAGATCGCCATCAAGAACCGCTTGAGTATTACGGTTTTCAATGCCCGTACGGAGGTCCTTAATACGTGAGTCATCCAATACGTAAGAACGGATCTGGCTACCCCAGCCAATGTCAGACTTAGCGTCTTCATTAGCTTGTTTTTCCGCATTTTGCTTTTGCAATTCAAGCTCAAATAGCTTCGCTCGAAGCTGTTTCATTGCCTGATCTTTGTTCTTATGTTGAGAACGGTCATTCTGACACTGAACCACTGTGTTCGTAGGTACGTGCGTAATACGTACCGCAGATTCTGTGGTGTTTACGTGCTGACCACCTGCGCCTGACGCACGGTAAACGTCAATACGTAGGTCGGAAGGATTAATGTCGATGTCGATGTTTTCATCAATCTCTGGATAGATGAACGCAGAAGCAAATGACGTATGGCGACGACCGCCTGAATCGAACGGAGATTTACGAACAAGACGATGGACGCCCGTTTCAGTGCGTAACCAACCGTACGCATACTCACCAGAGATGCGAACTGTTGCCGACTTAAGACCCGCGACTTCACCTTCAGAGACTTCAATCACTTCAGCTTTGAAGCCCTTCGCTTCTGCCCAACGTAGGTACATACGCAGCAGCATGTTAGTCCAGTCTTGTGCTTCTGTACCACCAGAACCTGCTTGCAAATCGATGTAACAATCAGAGCTATCGTGGTCGCCAGAGAACATACGACGGAATTCAAGCTTTTCTAGCTTCTCTTCCAACTCAGCAAGTTCTGGTTCAATTTCGTCAAATGTTTCTTGATCTTCTTCTTCTACAGCCAGCTCAAGAAGACCTTCTACATCTTCCACACCTTGCTCTAGTTGATCAATGGTTTCAACAACCGCTTCTAGTGATGCACGCTCTTTACCCAGTGCTTGCGCACGCTCAGGTTCGTTCCATACATCTGGTTGTTCAAGTTCTGCGTTGACTTCTTCTAGACGCTCTTTCTTCGCGTCATAGTCAAAGATACCCCCTCAGGACATTTGTGCGCTGAGACACGTCCTGCAGACGGTTTTTAATTGGATTGATTTCAAACATGTTTACTCAACATTTTAGAATAGAATTTAACCGAGAAATTCTACTGAAAAATGTGACCGAGATACAGGAAAATTTCGGATGAGAAATCAGATTGCGGTGAGAGAGAGCACGGTCATAAAATTTTACGCCCACTTAGGGGCAACCGTACTCTATAAGAAAGGTTAATCTAGGTATTACTTAGCTTCGATATGGTCGATCATCAATTGCAATGATTGATTACCACGAAATTCATTCACATCCAGCTTATACGCGAGACGTACTGTTTTAACCGATGCATCTGGCCATCGGCGTAGATCAACATTGAATGCAATGCCGTCGATCATCACATTGGTAGGGTGACCTTTATAAAGCGGCTCTAACATCAATTTAAGATGCTTCTCACCCACCAGCTTTTGATGCAGTACTTTAAACTCACCATCAAAGATTGGTTCAGGGAAGGCTTGTCCAAAAGGGCCACCCGATCGCAGCTGTTCAGCAACATGCATAGAGAACTCTTCCGGCTTAAGTTCACCATCTGACATGATCACGCCTTTTAGCGCCGCTTCATCGAGTTCCTTTTTTACCACTTCATCAAACAAACGACTGAAACGCTCAAAATCCTGCTCTTTAATCGTTAAGCCTGCTGCCATGGCGTGTCCACCAAACTTGATGATCAAACCCGGGTTTTGTGTGTCGATGAAATCCAACGCATCGCGCATGTGTAGCCCCGGAATAGAACGACACGAGCCTTTAATCGTCCCTTCTCCGCCATCAGCAAATGCAATGACTGGACGGTGAAACTTCTCTTTAATGCGCGAAGCCAAAATACCAATCACACCTTGGTGCCAATCACGCTGGAATAAGGCTAAGCCATAAGGAAGCTCATTGCCTTCACCAAACTGAAGGCGCTCACAGAAAGCCATCGCTTCTTGCTTCATGCCTTCTTCAATCTCTTTACGAGTTTGGTTCAAGCCATCCAATTCACTTGCCATGCGACGAGCAGCGTGGATGTTGTTACACATCAATAGTTCAACACCGAAAGACATGTCATCAAGACGACCTGCAGCGTTAATACGTGGACCTAAAGCAAAGCCAAAGTCAGACGCAACTAAACGACGCGCATCGCGCTTCGCGACCTCAATTAATGCTTGGATGCCGGGACGCGCTTTGCCAGCACGAATACGTTGCAAGCCTTGGTGTACAAGAATGCGGTTGTTTTCATCCAATGGAACGACGTCGGCGACGGTACCCAGTGCAACAAGGTCAATCAGTTCCATCAATTTGGGCTCTTGCATCCCCTGTTCTGCAAACCAATTGTGTTTTCGCATATGAACGCATAGTGCCATCATAAGATAAAACGCGACCCCTACACCCGCAAGCGCTTTAGATGGAAAGCTACAGCTCTCAAGGTTTGGGTTCACCATTGCATCCACATCAGGCAACACTTGTCCTGGCAAGTGGTGATCGGTAACAAGCACAGTAATGCCATTTTCTTTTGCGTAACGCACGCCTTCGATTGATGAGACGCCGTTATCCACCGTCATGATCATCTCAGCGCCAAGCTCTAAGGCTTGGTCAACGACTTCTGGGCTTAACCCATAACCGTCTTCAAAACGATTTGGCACTAGGTAATCCACATTGTGACTACCAAGCATACGCAGCGCGAGCACTGATAATGCTGAGCTTGTCGCGCCATCAGCGTCAAAATCACCGACAACGATGATGCGTTTTTGTTCTTTTATCGCCTGAAACAAAAGATCGACAGCTTGCTCAATCCCCCCGAGTTTTTGATATGAATGCAACCCACGGGCCGACGTTTCTAATTGTGAAAGATCCGTTATCCCACGGTTGATGTAGATACGTTTAAGAATCGGAGGAATGGAATCAGGAAGAAGGGAAAGATCAGGTTCAGGACGTCGTTGAATTTCTATCATGCTTAAAAGAGCCGACAACTTTGCCGGCTCTGCTCCTAATGGATTATAGTTGCTTTAAACGTTTCAATAGCTCTGCAGGTGGTAGGTAGCCACCAACCATTTCGCCATTCGGTAAGAAGATTGCTGGCGTACCAGAAATACCCAATTGGCGACCTAGATTGTAATGCGCCTGGATGGTTTCTTTACACTGTTTCAAGTCTTTCGCAGGGTTATCAAATGTACGATTCACTTTCGCGTTGTGCATTGCCGACGCCGGATCTTCAGCACACCAAATCGTTGCCATTTGCTCCGCTACAGGGCCAGTTGCACCTTGGCGAGGGTAAGCCATGTAACGCACTGTAATACCTAGATCATTATAGCCTTGCATTTGGCTATGCAGACGCACACAGTAACCACAGGTGATATCGGTGAATACGGTCACAACGTACTTTTCATCGTCGGCTTTGTATTCGATCATGCTATCGGAGAACTGCGCAATTTTCTCGGCGTTAAGCGGCGCTTGACGCTCTGCTATGACATCTTTGTAACTGCCATCATCATTAATGGCATAAAGCGTACCGGCGATAAAATGGCTACCATCATTTGAAGCAAACAGGATCCCGCCATTGGTTTGAATTTCCAATAAGCCAGCGACGTCTGATGGTTGAATATCAACGATAGATAAACCAAGCTTTGAGAACTTAGTTTTTAATGCTGCTTCATCAAAGCCGCTTTGTGCAGCTGGCGCCACTTGTTGCGCAGGAGTCTCCGTTTGAGCCTGACTTTCTTCTGCACCACAAGCGGTAACAAAAAATGGTAAAGTCAGCAGAGTTAGTCGGCGTAATACGCTCATGAAATTCACCTTAATGTAAAATCGTTTTTCCAAGAAGACATGGATGAATCTAACCATTGTTATGCTCTTGGGTGGTGTTGACTGTGGATCTGCTTCAATCGTTCAGTCGCCACGTGAGTATAAATTTGCGTGGTCGATAAGTCACTATGTCCTAAAAGCATCTGTACGACCCTGAGATCTGCGCCATAGTTCAATAAATGCGTGGCAAAGGCATGACGCAGTACGTGCGGCGACAGCTGATCCGTGTCAATCCCTGCTATCAAAGCATAGTACTTAATACGGTGCCAAAACGTCTGACGAGTCATTTGTCTTGCGCGTTTACTAGGAAAAACAATATCAGATGATGTATCACCAAGTAACGCAGGGCGCCCTTGTTGAATGAACGTCTCGATCCAATCGACCGCGTTTTCCCCCATAGGAACCAGGCGTTCTTTACCACCTTTACCAGTCACGCGCACCACCCCTTGGCGCAAGCTAACATTTTCCATGGTCAAACTGACGAGCTCTGTCACACGCAACCCTGTCGCGTAGAGTAGCTCTAGCATCGCTTTATCGCGCAATTCTATAGGGTCATTCGGGTCTGGCGCTTCGAGCAACGCGTCCACTTGCTCTTCACTAATATCTTTGGGTAAACGTTGTGGCAGTTTAGGGCTAACCAAGAGCGCACTCGGGTCATCAGCACGCACCTTCTCACGATGCAGGTATTGAAATAAACGACGAATAGCCGACAACATACGCGCACGGGACGTCTGTTTGTAATCTAAGTCTACAAGGTGGCTTTGATATTCTTGCAAGCCAGACAAACTGATAAAATCAAGACGGTATCGATGTTTTTCCATCCACACGAGCAGCTTCATTAAATCGTTTCGGTAGGAAGCCAACGTGTTCTCTGATAGACCACGCTCCATCCACATCGCATCTAAGAATTGCTCAACAAGCGAAAAATCTTGTTGATTGACAGGCTGTTGTGCCGTCATGAATGCTTCCTTATCTGTTTATATTTACAGTATTTAGATTAAAGCACCTGCCAATCCAATACCATAAAAAATCATCCCACATAGGATATTCGCTGCAATCTTCCTCAATTTATGGTTAGAATCTTCCACAACAGCAACACAAATAACGACGAATATAATGAAAATCGGACTCTTTTACGGCTCAACGACCTGCTACACAGAAATGGCAGCAGAGAAAATTCGTACCCTTATTGGTGAAGACCTTGTCGACATTCACAATGTGAAAGAGACACCGTTATCACTAATGGCGGACTACGACTTATTACTCCTTGGCATCTCAACTTGGGATTTTGGTGAAATTCAAGAAGATTGGAACGCGATTTGGCAAGACATCGCGACCACACCACTGAAAGGCAAAGTTGTAGCGCTGTTTGGTCTGGGTGACCAAGAAGGTTACGGAGAGTGGTATTTAGATGCGATGGGCTTACTTCACGATGAATTACAAGCCACAGGCGCAACCTTTATCGGTTACTGGCCAAATGAAGGCTACGAATTTGAAGCATCGAAAGCACTGATCGAAGATGGCAGCAAGTTTGTTGGACTTGCGTTAGATGAAGACTCACAGTACGAACTGAGTGATGAACGCATCGAAAAATGGTGTGAACAAGTTCTTGTGGAATTCCACGACACGCTTTAATAGCGCAAACACGTCATCATTAAAAAGTAAAAAGCCCGATGAAGTAATTCATCGGGCTTTTTATTATCTTGATAACGCGAAGTGATTACGCGGTTTCTTGTGCTAGTTCTGGGCGAGGTTTCGCGATGAAGAACATGCACACGATAGCCGCAAATGTTGGAAGCACCCAACCCATGCCGACTTCGAATAGTGGCAACATGTTAAACGCAGAAACATCAATACCCGATACTTTTGCCGCATCAACCAACGCAAACAACAGAGATACAAGCAGTACCGCGCGGTAAGCAAAACGTGGATTTGGCAGTTTGCTGCGCACAAATGTTAGTGCAACCAACGCAATCGCCACAGGGTACAGCGCAAACAATACTGGCACTGACAGAGAAATCAGCTGTGCAAGACCAACGTTTGCAACCAATGCACAAACAGAACCATTAATCAGTACCCATTGCTTGTATGACAGTGGTGTTTTCGAGCTGAAGAAATCTGAACACGCAGAAATCAAGCCAATCGCGGTTGTCAGACACGCTAGCAATACGATGACAGACAGAACGATTTGACCGTATGGACCAAACAACGCTTGAACGTATTGGCTAAGCACTAGGCCACCATTATCAGCACCAGCAGCAACCGTTGCACTCGTCGCACCTAAGTAAAATAGTGAGATGTAAACAAACGCAAGACCAGCAGCAGCAATACAACCTGCATAGATCAGATATTTAGTAGTTGCAGAGCGCTCAGTAATGCCTTTACCGCGCAGTGCATCAACCATCAGCATACCAAACATCAATGACGCGAACGTATCCATTGTGTTGTAGCCTTCTAAGAAGCCTTTGGTCAGAGGCTGCGTTAGGTATTCACCGTGCGCGCCAATCATATCGCCCTGAGGATCAAGGAAGACAGCGACAGCAAGAATGATCAAACCAACGAACAATGCTGGTGTCAGTACTTTACCGATAAGATCGATCAAACGGCCTTGGAACCATGAGAACATCATCGCCGCAATAAAGAAGATCACTGAAAATGCAGTGAGATGCGTTTGTGACGCTTCAAGGAAGAAAGGTTTCACCGCCATCTCGTAAGCCACTAGGCCAGTACGAGGCGCAGCAAACGCAGGACCGATGATGATGAAGATCAACGCAGCCATAATAACCGCTGCTTTTTTCGGAAGATCTTGCGTTAAGTGATCCCAAGAACCACCAGCAACAGCAATAGCAACGATAGTAATAAGAGGTAGACCTACCGCTGTCAGCAAGAAACCAAACATAGCTGGCATTAAGTTTTCACCCGCTAACTGACCCGCTAGAGGTGGAAAGATAATATTGCCCGCACCTAAAAAGAACGCAAATAGCATAAAGCCTACTGCGATAATATCTGTTAGTTTTAACGTCTGCTTCACAGATAACCCTTGTCTTTTAATTAATGAATGTTGTGTATGCTTAGACCACTTTTTGTATACCTAAAGTCAATAAGTACACGTGGTTCAATCTATAAAATTTTCGCCGCATAATGACGAAAGACTCATCATTTGGCAACCTTTAAGAAAAAAACACCATATTAATTTAGTTTTCAAACTTAAAAGCAGTGGATATAACCAGATCCAAATAACAGACCAGTTCTTTATCTCGATCAATTAACAATACAATTTAATAACCAACAAAACAACAATCTATACAATTAATAAACAATAGAGTAATCCACTTAATTATTGAGCAAATATAAAACAATCATGAAGAACAAAAAACTGAAAACTAAAGGTTTCAATTTTAAGCAATTTTGTATTGAGGGCGGCGAGAGTGGTATGCCAGTCAGCACAGATGGGGTAATGCTTGGTGCTTGGATTCAAAGCCCTAACGACGCTAAAATTCTCGATATTGGCACTGGCACTGGCCTGCTTGCCCTGATGTGTGCTCAACGCTTTACGGAAGCTCAAATAACCGCGGTCGATATCGAATTAACAGCCGTTGCTGCCGCGCAAAAAAATATGGCCCAGTCTCCTTGGTCAGATCGTGTAAGTGTGCATCACACCGACATACTGCACTTTACGCCGACACATTCATTCCAACGCATCATTTGTAACCCGCCCTACTTCAACAGCGGCGAGCAATCGAAACACAGTCAACGTGCAACCGCGAGGCACACTGATACGCTAGGCCATAACGCATTGCTACAGCGTTGCTATCATTTGCTTGATGACGAAGGGAGAGCTAGTTTTGTGTTGCCAATCACCGAAGGCGAGCAGTTCATTGAGCTAGCATTAAACCAAGGTTGGTATCTATCGAGGATCTGTCGTGTGCAACCATCAGAAAAGAAACCAGTACACCGATTGTTATTTGAACTGTCAAAACGACCTTGCGATTTGCAGACGTCACATTTAATTATCCGTTCAAATGACGGCTATAGTGATGATTTCATCCAGTTAACCCGCGAGTTTTATCTTAAGATGTGAAATAACATGTGATCCTTATCACCAATCACTTTATAATGTGCGACCTTTTTGTATTCTATGCTGTTGTGGCGAACCATTAACCAAGCTTTGCTTGTGGAGAACTCATTGTGATCAGAACCTTTGCTGAACTTGATCTAGACCAAAACCTACTTGAAGCCATTGAAGAGATGGGTTACGAACGCCCAACAAAAATTCAGGCAGAAGCGATTCCACAAGCGTTGGACGGTCGTGACATTCTAGCGTCAGCGCCAACAGGAACTGGTAAAACGGCCGCCTTCGTCCTGCCAGCATTGCAATACTTGCAAGACTTCCCTCGTCGTAAGCCTGGGCCTGCGCGTATTTTGATCCTAACGCCTACTCGCGAACTGGCGATGCAAATTGCCGATCAAGCACGTGCTTTGGCAAAAAATACCAAACTCAACATTTTCACCATCACTGGTGGTGTTCAGTACCAAGAGCACGCCGACATCCTTGCAACAACGCAAGACATTGTGGTTGCGACACCTGGCCGTTTAAAAGAATACATTGATGCAGAACGTTTTGATTGTCGTGCAATCGAATGGTTAATCCTTGATGAAGCAGACCGTATGCTAGATATGGGTTTTGCTCCTACTGTCGATCGTCTATCTAACGAATGTCGCTGGCGTAAGCAAACCCTTCTGTTCTCAGCAACGTTAGAAGGGAAAGGCGTAGAAGGCTTTACCGCTGATCTGTTGAATGACCCAGCAGAGATCGATGCAAAATCGCCGCTGCGTGAGCGTAAGAAAATTGCTCAGTGGTACCACCGAGCTGATGATGCTGAACACAAACTGGAATTACTAAAACACATTATTACTCAGCAAGCTGAGCGCACTATCGTCTTTTTAAAGACTCGTGAGCGTTTGGCTGAGCTACGAGCGCAGCTTGAAAGCGCACAGATTCCATGTTCTTGGATTCAAGGTGAAATGCCGCAAGATCGTCGTAACAATGCGATTTCTCGCTTCCGCGATGGAACTGTGAACGTGCTGCTCGCGACGGACGTTGCTGCGCGTGGTATCGATCTTCCGGATGTATCACACGTTATCAACTACGACATGCCGCGCACGGCTGATGTTTACCTTCACCGTATCGGCCGTACCGCTCGCGCAGGTAAGAAAGGTAACGCTATCTCAATCGTAGAAGCACACGACCAACCAATGATGGATCGCGTTGCACGTTACGTGAAAGAAGACATCAAAGAGCGTTTCGTGAAAGAGATGCGTCCTAAACACAAAAAGCCAGTGTTTAAGAAGAAAAAGAAAAAAGACGACAAGAAAAAAGTAGCGAAAAAGAAAACCGCTAAGAAGAAGTAATCTTGTTGGGGCGAAGTAGCTCAAGCTAAAAAACAAAGGGTTGGCAATGCCAACCCTTTTTCGTTTGTGCTGATAGAGATTAACGTAGACTACGTCTCAATCAGCTTTATTTTTGCTCTTCGCGTTTAAATACTAACTCTGTTGGCGTCGATTCATCTTCCACAAAGTAGTAACCCGCCGTATCAAACTTAGTCAGGTCTGCCACGCTCTCAACACGGTTTTCAATGATGTAACGCGCCATCATACCGCGCGCTTTCTTCGCGTAAAAACTGATGACCTTGTATTGACCATTCTTACAATCTTTGAATACTGGCGTGATCACTTGCGCATCTAAATTCTTTGGCTTAACCGCTTTAAAGTATTCATTTGATGCAAGGTTGATAAGAACATTATCACCTTGAGCAGAAATCGCTTCGTTAAGCTTGTCCGTAATTACATTGCCCCAAAACTGGTACAAGTTCGTACCCTTGTCGTTTGCAAGCTTGGTACCCATTTCAAGACGGTATGGCTGCATCAAATCAAGTGGTTTTAGTAAACCATAAAGACCCGATAGCATACGCAGATGATCTTGAGCATATTCAAAGTCCGCTTCAGATAAACTTTCGGCGTCTAGCCCTGTGTAAACGTCACCTTTAAATGCAAGAATGGCTTGTCGTGAGTTTTCCGTGGTAAACGTTTCACTCCACTCTTGGAATCGGCCCACATTTAAATCGGCAATCTTGTCGCTCACTTTCATTAAAGAGGCAACATCAGCAGGAGTCAGTTTGCGGCAAACATCGATAAGCTCTTTTGAGTATTCGACCAACTCAGGTTGAGTAAATTTTTCTGTCGCTAACGGAGACTCGTAATCAAGAGTCTTCGCTGGAGAAACTACGATAAGCATGACTTTCCCTTCTCTAATTTTGTTTTTAATAGGGTACAAAAAAAGCCATGCATTGTCTGCATGGCTTTTTACATCGTACTAATAGCTTTCAACTATGAGTGATAGCTCACTTAGTCTTTTTTATCGTTGTACCAAATGCCTTCTTCAAGCTGAGATTTCAGCTCTGGGAAATCATTCGCATCAAATGTTGGCACTTTGCCTTCACCAAGCTGGCGATTGTAATCTTTGGCCAGTTTAATCACGATGCCAGATAGCAAGATGATCGCCACCAAGTTGACTATCGCCATCAGACCCATAGAGACATCAGCAAGCGACCATACGACTGGTAACGAAGCTAGTGCACCAAACATCACCATACCAAGAACAATAACGCGGAAAATGCTTAAGCCCGCTTTATGATTGTGCTCTAGGAAGATTAAGTTCGTTTCAGCATACGAGTAGTTTGCAATGATTGAAGTAAACGCAAAGAAGAAGATTGCCACAGCAACAAAGATGCCGCCCCAATCGCCAACTTGTGAGCTCAATGCACGCTGAGTTAGCTCGATACCCGTCACTTCTGTTGCTTGACCGACATACTCACCAGACATCAGGATGATAGCCACTGTTGCAGAACAGATAACGATCGTATCCATGAACACGCCTAGCATCTGTACGTAACCTTGAGACGCTGGGTGTGGTGGGTAAGGTGTTGCTGAAGCTGCCGCGTTAGGTGCAGAACCCATACCTGCTTCATTCGAGAATAGACCGCGCTTGATACCGTTAATCATTGCCTGTGCAATTGCGTAGCCAAGACCACCTGCTGCTGCTTCTTGCAGACCAAATGCACTCTTAAAGATAAGCATCAATACATCAGGTAATTTCTCTAGGTTAGAGAACATGATGAACAGCGCTAGGGCTAGATAAAGTAGTGCCATGATCGGAACGATCATCTCAGCAACTCTTGCGATACGCTTGATGCCACCGAAAATAACAATTGCAGACAGTAAAACAACGGCAATACCGACATACAGGTTATTCCAACCGAATGCGTTGCTCATTGCATTGGCAATTGAGTTAGCTTGTACGGCGTTGAATACCAAACCAAAAGCGATGATTAGGAAAACTGAGAACAACACGCCCATCCAACGCATGCCCAGGCCTTTTTCCATGTAGTAGGCAGGGCCACCACGGTAGTTGCCATCATCATCTTTGGTTTTGTATAGCTGCGCCAGTGTGCTCTCAGCAAACGATGTTGCCATACCAAGCATTGCAATCAGCCACATCCAGAAGATCGCACCAGGACCACCCGCAGTCAATGCAACTGCAACGCCCGCCATGTTACCTGTACCAACACGTGCAGCAAGACTAGTACAAAGCGCTTGGAAAGAGGAAATACCAGCTTTGTCTGCTTTACGGCTGTTCTTAAGAACAGAGAACATGTGGCCGAAATGGCGGAACTGAATGAACCCTAATCGAACGGTGAAGTAAATACCAACACCAACAAGAAGATAAACCAGAATCGAGCCCCAGAGGAGATCGTTCATCAAATTGATTAAGTCTGTCATGTGTACCTCAAAGTGAGTTGCGCCAGTCTATGCGTCCTAGCCATCCACCAAATTGCCTGCTAAGTGTCAAAGTGTGCTTAGCTTTTTAAGTAATGTTTATGGGCAATCTAGAATCGTAAACGTCGCTTCATGCATCCATTTTACGTACCAGCGTATTTTTTGACGGGCGGATAATGCAACCTAGGAGCGCAAAAATCAATATGCAACAACATGAATAACATTGTTATTTTTCACTATAAAGTCACCAAAAAATAACATAAATAGAAGACTTAACACTCAAACTGCGCAACATTTCAATTACCAAACACCAACATAAATAATTATTCCTCATTAAATGGAATGGTAAACCGTATAAACAAGAACAAGCTAGTATTCACAAGGTGTTACATAAATTTACGCTAGTGACTTACCATCTAATTGAACACTATTTCATCAAACTGATTTTATGCAACTTTAACCTTTGCGCAGTACACCCATTCATCAAATCGAATTAACATAGAAAATCTCTCTATTTAATCGTTTTCTTGAGATCGTTTGTGCATTTTTTATCCACATCGTTGCAATAAAAAGTGTGATTTTGAGAATATTTTTGCACGAAAATGTCATGCTACCGACACAAATGCGAAATATATCATGGTTATTCTCACGGCTATTGTGGTACTTAAAAAACTCCACAAGGACTGGTTACAACAGTTTAGCTTAAGAAAGGTAAAGGTGGCTTATGGAAGGCTTTCAACTAGATGACATTTTTAATCTGGATACTACCTCAACAACCAAATCTCGTGCCAAACCAGTAAAGCGAAAGTGGCGTGAAATAGAAGAGATGAACGACAGACGCAATTTGCTTAAAGAGCTGCGCGAACTTGATGTCTGTACCGATTATAACTTGGAAGACATTAAACTCTAATTCAAACAAAAGGCACCTTACGGGTGCCTTTTGTTTTTTGTTTACAGTGACCGTAAACACCGTGAGTTTATGTACCAAGGTTTAAGTATGAATACCATTATTACTCAATGAGAATCTTCCGTACTTTTTGCCGAAAAATATGCACACGAGATGTTCGGTTGATTCCCAATAAATAAGAAATGTATCTCACAAACCCGAGATACGACTTTCGCTCGCTCAGGTTTCATCACTCAGGCTTAAACATACTCAGTATCACTTTGACGAACACGTTCGGCCAACTGCTTATAACGATCAGCAATCGTATCACCAAACACAGGGTCATCCTCACTAACGCTCCATAAGCTCTCGACATGCTGCCAATCTTCTGTGGTAAATAACTCTTCAATGAGAGGCAAAATTTTTCGCTCTTCTAGCTCCAAGTGGTGCCTTTGCGATTCTATGAAATCTTCTAGGTGAGCGACAAACATGTCTTGTGGCACAACAGCATCCTGAAGGATCATCTCTATCACGGATGAAAACTCTCTGGTTTTACTCGCTAACTCTAGATGTTCTTTCTCTAAATTTTCCATGGTTTGTTGCTTACCATAGTGTTCAAGAAAGTGGTGATAGAGGATATCTTCTTTCGGGTGGTGTACTTTCTCCGAATGATTAGAGAGGTAATCAACAATCTCGCTTACTAACGCATAGTTGATTACACGTTCTTTTTTTATCTCATTAAGCTTATGGCGCAGTATCGCCAACAGACGAACCATATAACCATGTTCTCGTCGAATTCTTTCGATCATCATAGCGTCTCTCCTTAACACCTACTTTTAGTAAGTGTACATGAGAAATTTACTATCAGCCTCGAGCGTGCTCAAAAAAACAGCGATCATAGCATCCATGATCGCTGTCTCTTCATTTATACCGTTAATGGCAAATGCCAGTTAATTGGTGCTTTTTCTTGTGATGTAAGCAACTGGTTTGCTTGAGAGAAATGCTTACAACCGAAAAAGCCTCGATGTGCCGATAACGGCGATGGATGCGGTGCTGCCAAGACATGGTGTTTATTGCGATCGATAAAACGACCTTTCTTCTGTGCATGTGAACCCCACAGCAGGAACACTACACCTTCTTGATGCTGATTAATGGCTTCAATCACTCGATCAGTAAACGTTTCCCAACCTGTCTTTGAATGTGAATGCGCTTTACCTTGCTCCACCGTTAATACCGTATTGAGTAACAATACGCCTTGTTCAGCCCAGCTTTGCAAAAAACCATGCTGAGGGATTTGGAAACCTTCAATATCTTGCGCCAGCTCTTTATACATATTAACCAGTGACGGTGGCGTTTTAATGCCAGGAAGTACAGAGAAACACAGGCCATGCGCCTGATTTGGGCCGTGGTATGGGTCTTGTCCTAGAATCACGACCTTAACGTCTTTGAACTCGGTAAAACGAAACGCGTTAAAGACATCTTTTGCGGGAGGAAAAATAGCTTTGCCTGCGGCGCGTTCGGCTTCAACAAAATTTAAGGTGTCTACAAAGTAGCTCTGCTTTTTCTCTTCGCCGATCACATCGTGCCAAGTGGGTGACTGATTCATGGAAAGTTCCTGTCCTAAATTTTGCTTCTATTCTAACGAGCGAAACTCAAACAAACAAAAACTTACCACGAACTTGAGACAAGTAATAAAAGACTAATGCTTCTGTGGCGTTCGAAAATGCCCCTGTCCGGTAATGTGACGATTAGGCATCGGTAAGCGAAGCACACGACGAGTGTAAGTATAAGGAGTAAAAGAGAATGGTCGAGACATGTTGGCATCCTTCTTTGCTAATTCAGAGATTGATGTTCAATGACTAAGAAAGAAAGGTGCCAACTTTGTGGTTACGCCATTAACTGGCAATAGCCGCTAAATGGAATTGACGCAACGTGTTGATCTCTTGCAGCCAAATATCTGGATCAATTGTTTCTAAAATCAGAGGGATACCATCAAAACGAGGGTCTTTCGCGATGTACTCAAAGCAATCCCACCCGATCTCTCCTTTACCTAGAGAATGGTGGCGATCTACTTTGCTGGCAAACTCTACTTTTGAATCATTTAGATGCATTGCTCTTAAATAGTGCATACCTACAATACGGTCGAACTCTGCAAAGGTGCGCTCGCAATCTTCTTTTGTACGTAAGTCATAACCAGCAGTAAAGGTATGGCAGGTATCAATACAAACGCCGACACGATCTTTATCTTCCACTTGCTCGATGATTTCAGCAAGGTGCTCAAACTTCCAGCCTAAGTTAGTGCCTTGACCTGCCGTATTCTCGATAACAGCGATCACATTCGGCACCGCTTTATGCGCAAGATTGATCGACTCGGCGATCGTCGCGAGGCACTCCTGTTCAGAGACTTTCTTTAGGTGACTACCCGGGTGGAAGTTAAGCAAAGTCAGCCCCAACTGATTACAACGCTCCATTTCATCAATAAATGCCGCGCGGGATTTATTCAGCTTTTCTTCTTCCGGCGCACCCAAGTTAATCAGATAAGAATCATGGGGAAGAATATGTTCTGCTCCGAAACCCAGCATTTTACAGTTCGCTTTAAACGCACTGATGGTTTTTGCTTCTAAAGGCTTCGCCACCCACTGGCGTTGGTTTTTTGTAAATAGTGCGAATGCATTCGCGCCAATTTCACGAGCTCTCAACGGAGCTTGATCGACCCCACCAGCAGCAGAGACATGTGCACCAATGAGTTTATTCCCAAGCTTGTTTTTCATGTTTGTCATTTAATCACTTTAGACTTTCAGTATTGCTACCTAAATACAGATAGTTGCGTTAACCAGTTTAAACTTTAATCTCAATTTGTAGTAAATTTACAACAAAACTAGTTATTAAATATTTTTTATATTATCAAATAAATTGTAATTAGTTTGTTTTCAAAGGTTTTATTGATTTAACTCAATAAAATTACCTTAATAAAAATGATGTTTTTGGTTGTTTTTTGACTTAAATCAATATTAAAATAGTGGATATTAGCTATATAATACTCAGCTCAACGAAAATTCGAAAATTAACACCAATAATCACCACGTAAGTGGTCTAGGAGATAGTGATGATCCAAGGTATCCAAATTACAAAAGCGGCAAACGACGACCTACTAAACTCTATCTGGCTATTAGATAGCGAAAAAAATGAAGCTCGTTGTGTTGCTGCAACTGCTGGCTACGAAGCAGACCAAGTTATCGCAATCAGCGACCTAGGTGAATACGAAAGCCGTGAAGTTGCAATCGAAACTGCTCCTCGTATCGAAGGCGGCCAACACCTAAACGTGAACGTGCTTAAACGCGAAACACTAGAAGATGCAGTTGCACACCCAGAGAAATACCCACAACTAACTATTCGTGTTTCTGGTTACGCAGTACGTTTTAACTCGCTAACTCCAGAGCAACAACGTGATGTAATCGCTCGTACTTTTACTGAGACTCTATAATCTCTCAGTAAACTAGCTCGCTAGAATTTAAAAAGCTTGGTCAGCAATGACCAAGCTTTTTTTGTTTCAGAATCCTTCTAACCCCTTTCTATAGTGGAAAGCAACTCGCCTCTAAGGTGCATTTCTTTGCGAAGGATCTTTCTGAAACGCTTGCGCTACAGAGGTTGGATCAAGCCTATCTCTTTGCAGTGACGCCCCTTCTGCCCACCAAATCAATTGATGCATCGTACGATTCATATAGTTGTCCCACTGCGTCTGCTCCGACTCATCCGTAGCAACGCCCTGTTCATCAAAGACTTCTTGCGCTTTCGGAATGTGGATCATCGCAGAGACAGGTAGACATCCAAGTTCAGATAAGAAAGTACGCATAGAAACAACAGCTCTAACACCACCCCATTGTCCGGCAGAATAGGTCACGATAGCACTCGGCTTGTAAGAAAACAGCGAACTGCCGAAATGGTTAAGCATGTTCGCCAAAGCAGGACTCATCGAATGGTTATATTCCGGGCTAACCATCACATACCCATCCGCATGTTTGATTTTGTCTGCCAGCTCACTTAGGTGCTGCGGAACTTTAGAGCGGTGATAAGCAAACTCGGGCTTAAACACATCGCCAAAGTCGTAATTCAAAGGGTCGATGATTTCGACCGTATGTTGCGAATGTTGACTCGCGATGAGTTTTTCACACGCTTTACTGACTCGCATTCCTAAACGGGCTGGTCGTGGTGGCGTGCTGTTTCTCACTGAGCCAAGAAAAATCAAAAAATGCATGCTTCTCTTTCTATCTCATTTAGTTAAGTTCGTTTCTCAATCATAAAGAGAGTTAAAACTTACCGGCAATAAAAAAGGTGAATGATTGCTCATTCACCTCTAGTTATTTGTGTTTTTGATACTGACTGTATTTTTGAAGCTTACTGCACGCGGCGCAGTACTTGTTTCAATGCGTCAAAGTCTGCGTCGAGCTCTTCCGATAGCAGCTCCATCGCAGCGTGCTTCGCTAGTGGCGCAGGAAGCTCGATATCGGATTCTAGAATATCATCCACGACTTCTTTGAACTTCGCAGGGTGAGCAGTACATAGGAACAGACCGGTTTCACCGTCTTGCAATTGTTCTTCAAGAACGCGGTAAGCAATCGCACCGTGCGGTTCGCATAGATAGCCTAGAGCATGTAAGTCTTTCACTGACTGTGCGCTTTGCTCATCAGATACTGCACCTTTACCTAGCGTCTCCAAGCCCCACTCTTTCACGCGGCACAGCTCTTCAATACGAGGCCAGTTGTTTGGTTGGCTCACGTCCATCGCGTTCGATGTTGTTGCGACTGTTGGTTTTGGCTCCCACTTACCTGTTTCTAGGTAGCGTGGCACAGTGTCATTGGCATTCGTTGCAGCGATGAAGCGCTTAATAGGTAGACCCAGTGCTTTTGCCAGTAGACCAGCAGTTAGGTTACCGAAGTTACCGCTTGGTACTGATACCACTAGGTTTTCACGCTCTTGCTTGCTCATTTGCGCAGCTGCTTCAAAGTAGTAACAGATTTGCGCCATCAAACGGCTGATGTTGATTGAGTTTGCAGAGTTCAGACCGATCTCTTCACGCAGTGCAGAATCATCAAAAGCTTGCTTAACCAGTGCCTGACACGCATCGAAGTCTCCATCGATCGCGACAGTATGGATGTTCTTACCAAGCGTACAGAATAGCTTCTCTTGCAGTGGGCTGATCTTACCTTTCGGGTAAAGAATCACAACGTTGATGTCTTCCATACCGTAGAAAGCATGCGCAACGGCTGCGCCAGTATCGCCGGAAGTTGCAGTCAGAATAGTGATCTTGCCGCCGTCCGAAACCGCAGCAAGAGATTGCGCCATAAAGCGACCACCAAAGTCTTTAAATGCAAGCGTTGGACCATGGAACAGTTCCAGAGCGTAAACACCGTCTTTGACCTGATTAATTGGCGCAGGGAATTGGAATGCAGCATCAACAAGAGCATTCACTTGCTCCTCTGTAAGTTCATCTCCAATTAACGCCGATAAAATCTTAGTGCTACGAGAGACAAAGTCTTCTGCAAGCAGCGCATCGATATCTTCAAATTTTGGTAATTCCGATGGGAAAAATAGACCTTGGTTACGGCCTAACCCTTGGCGAACGGCTTGGCCAAAGGAAACTTGTTCATCATTTTCTTTTATATTGTAAAGCTTCATAGCTCACTTCCTGTTACTTTCGAACCCTGCTTATCTAGACGACAAACGTGGACGAATCCTTCTTCGTTTTGTACGTAGTTTTGTTCTAACCAGCGAGCAACTCGCTCAGCGACATCTTTCTCTTTGCAAATACTGAACAGTGTCGGACCACTGCCAGAAATACCGGTTGCCAATGCACCCGCAGACGCTGCGTATTGACGTGCATTCGCAAAACCTGGAAGCAGTTTCTCACGATACGGTTCTGCGATCACGTCTTTGATCATTTTTGCAGCAAGTTCTGGCTGACCAGAATGACACGCATGAATAAAGCCCGCAAGGTGACGACCATGAGCAATGATATCTTGTCGGCGGTATTGAGATGGTAGGATCTCACGCGCTTCCGCCGTTGATACCTTGATACCCGGATACGCCATCACCCAGTACCAATCATCAAAACAAGGCACTTTTTGACTGATGATACCAAGCTCTTCAAGCATCAACTGGACACCACCAAGGTAACACGGCGCAACGTTGTCGTAGTGAATACCACCAGAGATCTTGCCTTCCATCTCTCCCATCAGCGCTAGTAATTCTGTCTCGTTAAGTGGCTGTCCATGGAATCGGTTCAATGCATCTAATGCAGCAACGATAGAACATGCACTTGAGCCTAAACCAGAGCCAATTGGCATGTTCTTTTCTAGCGTCATCTCAAGTGGTTTTAGCTCAACGCCTTTTTTGTCTAACTCACGAGCAAACACGAGCCAACAGTCATAGACGATGTTCTCTTTTGGTTCAGTTGGCAATTTCTCAACAAAATCACCCGCCGTTTTAAGGCTGAACGGGTCAGCCCCAGATTTCACCAATACACGGTCACCCAATAGTGTGCCATCCACTGGAGACACGGCAGCCCCCAGCACATCAAAGCCAACGCTTACATTACCAATTGATGCTGGGGCATAAACCACTACATCCATATCACTTGAACTCATTATTGTTATACCCCTAGTTTCCAACCTAAAGTACGCATCACGTCAGAAAATACACCCGCAGCCGTTACTTCGGTGCCTGCACCATAGCCACGTAACACTAGTGGGATTGGCTGATAGTAACGGCTGTAAAATGCCAGTGCGTTTTCACCGTCCTTGATTTTATACATTGGATCGTTTTCATCCACCGCAGCGATGCTTACTGTGCACTTGCCCTCATTAATCTCACCAACGTAGCGCAGTACTTTGCCTTCTTCCGCTGCCTTTGCAGATAATTCTTTAAAGTAGGCGTCTGCTTCAGGTAAACGCGCCATAAATTCATCAACGCTACCAGAATCATCAAAACCTGGTGGCAGTGCTTGATCAACCACAACGTCTTCTAGTTCTAGAGACATGCCTGCTTCACGAGCTAGGATCAGAAGCTTACGCGCGACATCCATACCAGAAAGGTCATCACGAGGATCCGGTTCAGTAAAACCATTTTCTTTTGCGATATTAGTTGCTTCACTTAGGCTCATACCTTCATCTAACTTACCGAAGATGTATGACAGAGAGCCAGAAAGAATACCGCTGAAGCGCTCTAGCTCATCACCCGCTGAGATTAGGTTTTGCAGGTTTTCGATTACCGGTAGACCCGCCCCCACAGTTGTTTCGTACATCAGCTTGCGACGAGAGCTGCGCGCAACATCGCGAAGCTGATGGTAGTAAGCCATGCTTGCTGTATTTGCTTTTTTATTTGGTGTAACGACATGGAAACCAGCAGCTAGGAAATCAGCGTATTGATTCGCAATATCTTCACTTGATGTACAGTCAACCAATACTGGGTTGATGATGTGGTTACGTTGAACCAAAGAAATCAAACGCGCTAGGCTGAACTCTTCTGTCGCTGCCGACATACGATCACGCCAATGATCGAGTGGCAGACCTTCACTATCAAGCAGAAGACCTTTGCTGTTTGCCAAGCCACACACGCGAATAACGATGCCTTTTTCCGCAAGCTTCGCCTGTTGACGCTCGATCTGATCCACCAGCTCACCACCAACGCCACCAATACCAACCACGAATACGTCTAAGAAGTGCTTAGAGTTGAATAGGTTTTCGTGACACGCTTTGATCGCTTCAGAGATTTTATCTTCAGGAATCACGGCTGAGATAGCACGCTCAGATGAGCCCTGTGCGATGGCTACAATGTTTACGTTCACTTCAGCAAGAGATGAGAAGAAGCGAGATGCAACACCGCGCGATGTACGCATGCCGTCACCAACCAACGTTATGATTGAAACATTATCAATAAACTCGACCGGCTCTAATAAGCTATCTTTCAGTTCCAACTCAAACGCATCGGCCAGTACTTGTTGCGCTTTTGCTTTATCTTCTGCCTCAATACAGAAGCTAATGCTGTACTCAGAAGAAGACTGAGTAATAAGAACAATAGACACACCAGCGGAAGACATTGCGCCAAATACGCGGCTTGCCATGCCAACCATACCCTTCATACCTGGGCCGGAGACGTTAACCATAGTTAGGTCGTTTAGCGTCGTGATACCTTTGATCGCCAGATTGTCTTCACCAGTGTCTTGCCCAATCAAAGTTCCTGCACCTTGTGGGTTAAAGCTGTTTTTGATCAGACATGGGATGTGGAACTGTGCGATTGGGGCGATGGTTTTCGGGTGCAGAACGGAAGCACCGAAGTAAGAAAGCTCCATCGCTTCTTGATAGCTAAGAGATTTAAGTAGGCGAGCATCTTCGACTAAGCGAGGGTCACAGTTGTACACACCATCTACGTCTGTCCAGATCTCACAGCAATCTGCGCGCAGACACGCCGCAAGAACCGCCGCCGAATAATCAGAGCCATTGCGACCAAGTGTTACCAATTCACCTTTCTCGTTACCTGCGGTAAAGCCAGGCATGATGTTCACATGACCTTGAGGAAGAGGATTCTGGCGGAAGTTCTGAGTCGAAACTTCAACATCGACCATGGCTTCAAGGTGATCACCTTTTGCGTATAGGTATTCAACTGGGTCGATAAGATGTGCAGGCTGGCCTTTGGCTTCTAACACCGCTTTCATCAATTGAATCGAAACGCGTTCGCCTTTGCTAATAATACGTGCATTAACATTGTTTGGGCACATGCCAAGAAGATTGATGCCATGAACGAATTGGCGTAATTGAGAGAGAGAAGTTTTCACTTGGTTATCGAAAGCTGAACCATCGATATTGGGTAGTACTGCTTGGACTTGAGTGAAGAGCGTTTTAAACGACTCCTCCAACTCTTTGATTTGTAGTTCTGCTTCACCATTGCGCAATGCGCCTTCAATGACCGCAACCAATTTGTTTGTTGTTTTACCAGGAGCGGAAAGAACAACCGCCACTTCTTCTTGTTGAGCGTTATTGGCAATAATGTCTGCCGCTCTCAAAAAGCGATCTGCATCAGCTAGTGATGATCCGCCAAACTTCAATACTCGCATCCCTTCCTCCGGTATATCTTCTTAAATTTGTCTAAATTCTGGATAAAAAAGCATAAAAAAAGGCCTGTATCTTGTTGGATACAGGCCTTTTTTGTGAATTTCTTTCGCTCAGCAGCCTGCCCCAACATGTGTCGTGTCGGTAATAATAATGGTCGTGGTCATTACTACTAGGCTGTTAGATGGCATAAATAAATATTCAACGTTAATTGTGTTTGCTTAACTCTACGTTTACCGAGTTTCTGATACATAGTCAACAAAAAATTGTTTGTTTTTCCATCTTTCAGAGAATTCTGCTAAGCAATGTCATTGATATTTATAGTTAATTACACATTATTGATCATTTAAAAATCTACAGTTAGTTTTTGTAAAGGACTTAACCATCATCACCAGTTCGGTTTTTTATCTAATAACTAGTCTGATCTTTGCCATAAAACGTACGATCAAATAATTCGAGAGGGTTGTGACACATAACAACAACTTAACTGTGACTTATGTTCATAGGATCGAATTATTTAGAAAATAGGTGAGCTAGCTTTCATATTCTATGCTTTAATAGTGAGAAGCTTTGGGCGCATACTAATAAAAAAGTTGACACAAGGAGTGGTGAACATGAAAAGAGGGCTTTTTCTGTTGCTGTTTTTTGTGCCTGGTGTTTGTCTAGCAAACGAGCTTCCGCCGCTTCCAGGTAAAATATCCCCTTCTCCTCATAAACTATTCATTTCCAGCGACAGTTATCAGTCTGACAGTTTTGATGTTTGGAATATCGATACGGGTTACGCTTACGAACTTTTTGATTCGGTAGACGTTTATGTCGGTGCGCGAGTCAATAACTCTCCTACCAAAAATCAAAGTGGTTTTTTGAGTGGGATCAGCTATCACTTTAATGATCGTGTCACGCTGAAAAGTACAGTTCGCTCTTACAAGAATGAAACAGCGGAAGGTATTCGCCAAGACGACAGTAGCCTCGCGGCTGAAGTATCAAGTCGCGTAAAAATTACCGATAAACTGGATCTTCACGCGACTCTTGATTACCAAGATTGGCAACAAGGCTTTGAGGTTGGTTTAGGCTTTCGTTTTTAGAAGTCCAGCTTTTGCTTAGAAATCAACACACCGTTCCAGTCCGCGTAAACGTAGTGCTTAGGTTGAACGATTTGGTTTTGCATCGTTAAGGTTACGTTTACCTCTCCTATCCCGCGTTTCTCTGTTTTAAACGGGTTAGTTCCAAGAGCTTGAACGCCAATGTCCATTTGAGATATTTGTGCTACGTCGCGTATTGCACCATAGACAATGATACCTTCCCACCCATTTTCTATTCCGAGTATCGCTAATTGATCGCCGAGTAATGCTCTCTGACACGATCCATGTCCGTCAACAATCAATACTTTACCCGTTCCATCTTCGCCCAGTACTTCACGCACTTTCGAGTTATCGTGATAGCAGCGCACCGTAACGATTTCACCGTAAAAAGCGCTACGTTGACCAAAGTTCTGCAATGGTAAAGTAAGCAAGCTCACTTGGTCTTCAAATTGGTCACAAATATCGGGTGTAATGTCTCTCATATTTCCTCCGTGAATTTTCTCACCCAAGCGGTGCTTCAGTGAGCAGTATCCTTTTCTATACCTTCTATACGAGCCGAGGTTTAATGGAGCCTAACGTATGAAAAACTTTCGGCTGCGAGCACGCAATAAGATAAAGTTGGTCATTAATGACGTAATAAATCGCGTTTTGTTGAAAGTCACTCGCCAATTCAACGGCTACCTCTGGCGACAACTCGACGGCAAAGCTTTCCTCATACCATGTAAAAGCGCTATCACCTACCGTGACAGGCGCGTAATTAACGTGCTGTAGCTGTTTTTCTAACGCGTGATTGTTTATGCTGTTCTCTTCTTTGGACCTCAAGTTACTGTATGGGTTCCAAGCGGTTATCACAGCATAGTTTGAAACACGCCACTCGGCTTCGAATCTGAAAAAAGATTCTGAATAAGCATTCCATAACGATGCGTCTATGTTCTTATTACTTTTTTCTATCATAAGTCTTAAACGATTAATAACAGTTACATTTCATCAATTGATATAAATCAACAAACTGAATGGAATTAACATTTGAGCATTGTTAGCATGCTGTTAACAATATAAAATCCGCTCAATATCTTAGGGTGTTTACGTTTCAGGCCCCACTGAAAGCAGGAAATGAAAGGTAAACAAGCCCTTTAGAATAAACGTCGCCATTGGATACTGGTGAGTTGGCAAAATTCCATGGAGGGCGGATAACTGAAAGAAGTGTTTTTTTGATCAACTTGATTTATTATCAAAATCACATTACCTGTATGTTATATTTTTGCCTAGAATTTATTCTATTAGCACAATTTTGTCACAAATTTAGGTACCGCCAATGCAAACCCCGCAGATTCTTATCGTTGAAGATGAGCAAGTAACTCGTAACACTCTTAAGAGTATTTTTGAAGCAGAGGGATACGCTGTTTTTGAAGCCAGTGACGGTGAAGAGATGCACCAAGTGTTGTCTGATAACTCAGTCAACTTGGTTATTATGGACATTAATCTTCCAGGCAAGAATGGCCTTCTACTAGCGCGTGAATTACGCGAGCAAGCGAACATTGCTTTAATGTTCCTGACAGGCCGTGACAATGAAGTAGACAAGATCCTAGGTCTTGAGATTGGTGCAGATGACTACATCACTAAACCATTCAACCCACGTGAACTAACTATTCGTGCACGTAACCTACTTAGTCGCTCAATGAGCTCTAACGCGGTGCAAGAAGAGAAGCGCTCGGTAGAAAAGTATGAATTCAACGGTTGGGTACTAGACATCAACAGCCGCTCTCTAGTAAGCCCTGCTGGTGATAGCTACAAGCTACCTCGCTCTGAGTTCCGCGCATTACTGCACTTCTGTGAGAACCCGGGTAAGATTCAAACTCGTGCAGATCTTCTTAAGAAGATGACTGGTCGTGAACTTAAGCCACACGACCGTACTGTAGACGTAACGATTCGTCGTATCCGTAAGCACTTTGAGTCTGTTTCAGGTACGCCAGAAATCATCGCCACTATCCACGGCGAAGGTTACCGCTTCTGTGGCGATCTAGAAGACTAGATTTAACCGCTAATATGCAAAGGGCTTGCTCATTGAGCAAGCCCTTTTTGTTTTAGGTCTAACGACTAATGCAACATCATTGCGGTTAATAAACCTTGTTAATCTTCACGTACTTTTCGACTAACCAACGCTGTTTACCCGCATCGTCTAGAAGCACTGCGATATCAACCGATTTTTCTGTGTTCACATCAATGTGAGACGAGAACGCCACCTCCCATCGGCTTTCACTGTGCGTTCGAGTATCTAAAGACGCACTGTCCACCAACCACTCTTTTTGCCCCTGTTTAATAATAAGAGCTTCTGCCGTTAGATTTGCAGGAAGTAACTGATCTCCTTCGAGGTAAAGTGCACCTTGAATACTTTGCTCTTCCACGTCCCCAATATTCGGCATGAGGTTCACCCATAAATTACTTTTGAGCTCAACATTAACCTCATTAATCGTAATCTGACTGTTTTGTTGCCAATTCACATTTGGAACGGAACTACAGCCTGCCATCAATGCCATGGCTAATGCCAATGGTGCGATTCTTTTCATGTTATTTCCTTTGTTCCAACCAACTTTTGAGGACTTGAATATCGTTTTGGTATTCATTTTTGATCTCTTCAACCCAGTCTGAAATGTTTTCCCACCATGCTGGCATATCGGGCGATTGCGCTTTTTGCGCCACACTTTGGATACGTTTCAGGCCAATTGAACCTGCAGCACCTTTGATTTTATGCGCTTCAGAAACAATCCCATCTTGATCTTTCGCTGTCATGTTCGAATCTAAGACATCGATATAGTCTGGCATCATATCTTCAAACATTTTTATGCTGTCGTAGACAGGTTTTGCACCAACAATGTCGACGTAAGACTCTAACATATCCATATCGAGCAAATGTGTCTCAATCACAGGAGAAGGCACTGGCTCTTCCACTGTTTCGGGACCGCTCACCACTTCCTTAGGTTGTTCTAACTGGTGAGCGAAGAATTTATCAATCACTGACTGAATAGCATTCACTGCCAGCGGCTTACTGATCGCATCATCCATGCCGTTATCTAAGTATTCACGACGATCTTTCATTACATTAGCAGTTAAGGCGACCAATGGAGGAAGATTGTTATAATGCTTGCGGTAATAATTGGCGACATCAAAGCCCGTCATATCAGGCAGTTGGATATCCAACAACGCTAAGTCGTATTTTTCTGGCACAAAGTTCACTAACGCTTCTTGGCCCGTCATTGCCACGGTGACAGAGTGCCCTAGGCTCTCTAGTAACGATTTAGCCACAGTTACGTTAAGCTCGATGTCTTCGACCATAAATATGTTGAGGCGCACATTGTCGCGTTTCGCATCAATGACTGGCTCAGCTAGTTCAACAATCGGAACGTGGATCGATACAGTAAAAGTGCTACCAAAGCCTTCCTCACTGGTAACCGTAATGTCACCATCCATCATATTGATCAGTTGCTTAGATACCGCCAAACCAATACCTGTACCGACCGCATGCAGGTTGTCCTTGCCTGATTTCACTTGGTAGTACATCGCAAAGATCTTATCTAGCTCTTCGTCTGGGATACCAATACCTGTGTCTTCCACTTCCATAATAATGGTCGCAAAATCGTCTTCGACATCCGCGCTCACTGTCATCACAACGCCACCTTCCTTGGTGAACTTCATTGCGTTGCTGACCAAGTTCCAAATCACCTGACGTAGACGGGTTGCATCCACTTCAATTGCTTTTGGCAAGTCGCTTAAACGTTCTAAGTCAAAGCGTAACCCTTTTTGTTCCGCCATCAGAGCTGAGATACTCTCAATCTCTGCGACGAAGTCTTCGAAGTTAAGTGGCGCAGGTAATAGTTCTAACTTACGGCGATCAAATTTATCCATATCGATAATATCGTTGAAGATGTTACCTAGAGTAATCGCACTCACATTGATGGTCTGCATGTGTTTACGCTGCTCTTCTGTCAACGGACTATCTAGAAGCATACGACTTAAGCCTACAATGCCATTCAGCGGCGTTCGCAGCTCATGACTGATGGTTGAGATGAAGGTAGTTTTGTCGCGGCTTGCTTTCTCTAACGACTCTTCATGGCGCTTACGTTCAGTGATATCACGACCGAACCCAACGAGACCAAGGTGGCGGCCATCTTTGCTGTAAAATGGCACTTTACGCAGCTCAAAGTAATGCTTGCGACCATCTGGGTATTCGAGCCATTGCTCGTAAGTAATTGCTTGATTATCGGCAAAAACCTTTTGGTCAGTATCAACGATATGCTCGGCGATTTCTTTGCTATACACATCCCAAGGGCTTAATCCGACTAACTGGTGCTCTTTCTTGCCCGTTAGCTCTTCCATCGCGCGGTTACAGCCAGAGAAAACACCATCCGCATTGCGGTAGTAAATTAAGTCTGGTGAGGCATCAATAAATGAACGCAGTAATGCGGTACGTTCTGCCAACTCTAATTGAGTACGTTCGCGTTGGAACACCTCATTTTCGAGGTCTTGCATCGCCTCTTCACGTGCTTCTTCCGCTTTAATACGCTCTTCAATTTCTTGGTTAAGCTTTTCAATGTTTTGTTGAAGTTGGTAATTCAGCTCTTGATCTCGCGAACGCATGTCCTTCAGTTTGGACACCAGCTTAGTTAAACGCTGGCGAGACTCTTCTAGTTGATCGACAACCACAGAGAGGAAGTAAACCGCCCAAGGGGTGATCAATAGACCAAAAAACACCGAACGGACAATGTCGATATCATCTACTCGCCCTTTGAGAGCTAAAGTAATCCCTACCTGCACCACAACAGCTAATGCCACCAGCGCAAGGGCTAGCAAAATAGAGAAGCGAACAATCCCCAGTTTGACTAGCAAGTCGACATAATACTGGGCGAGATTTTTCATGGGTTTCATTAACTACTCCATGGTGGTGGCTAGATAGCGCCATTCGATGATGAAAAACAGGTAAATGCACTCGACCTAACGCAATTTAGGTCTGTTTGATTAGTGAAAAACACACGGTGCGATCTGCTCTTGTGATACGAGATAAAAAGATAAACCAACGAGCGCACAGGCTTGTGTAAGTTTAACGTGTTTAATACGGTGATTTAAACAATCAGCTATCAACTTAGAGCAAGCGGTCACAAAGCGTTAGCAAGAACTGGGGTGAATACAAGTGCGATTACGTCCATCAGCTTTAGCTTGATATAACGCACTGTCAGCCATAGCGATGCCCATTTCGGGTTCATCACCATGCTGAGGAATGTAAGAGACCAGACCGATACTGACGGTAAGGCGTTCAGATGCTTCTGAACTGTCGTGTTCCATATCAAGCTGTAGAATTTTCTCATGAATACGCTGTGCTACGTTGCGCGCACCTTCCGTGGTGGTATTCGGCAAGATAAAACCAAACTCCTCGCCACCATAACGCGCAACACAATCCGAAGAACGATTGATGACTTGTGTAAACACGGTAGCAACACTGACTAACGCTTCATCACCTTGTTGGTGACCGTAACAGTCGTTGTAATCTTTGAAAAAGTCGATGTCACATAACATGATGGTGAGCGGCAGCTTTTCTCTAGCATGGTGGTACCACAATACCTGCAGTTGTTCATCGAAACGGCGTCGGTTCGATACTTGAGTTAAGCTATCCATAAAGCTCAATTTTTCTAACTCTAGGTTGGCTTTTTCCAACTTTTGTTCTGCAAGATAACGCTCAGAAATATCACGCGCCATGATCAGCACACCATTCGTTCCTGATGCTTTATCTTTAAAAGGCGATTTCACCACATCAAACCACGTACTTTTACCATCACTACTCACGACTTTATCTATGTATCGAACTGGCTCTAACTGGCGTAATGCTTCTAAGTCACTGTCTGCTAAGCGCGCGTACATCTCTTTAGGAATCACGTCTTGGAGGCGCTTACCTATCAAATCAGAAATTTTTGAAATTCCTAACGCCTTAACAAAAGGCTGATTACACGCTTGATAGACCATGTTCTCATTGAAAATACCAATAGAGTCCGGACTGGCATCCAGAATCGTTTGTAAGATAGTATCTCTTTGCGCTAGCGCCACCTCTGTATCTTTGCGACGCTCCATTTCATCTCGCAGATTCTGTTGCATCTTGTGCCATTCAGTCACGTCATGACTAATAGACAGCGTACCGATAAGCTCACCACTCGGCGAAACAAGAGAGTTTTGATTGACTTCCAGTAAGCAACTTCGACCTTGTGGATCCGTTGTCCATTTACGTTCGCTTTTTCTGGTCATCTCACCCAAGGTCTTGGATGCGCAAGCTTCTTCCCTTCGCCCTTGCCAGAATTGATCAAATGCTCGATTGGTCGTTAACAGATTGCCTTGGCGGTCTTGGGTACAAATCAGCTCTGAAAGTGAGTCTAATGCCGAACGTGCGATGATTAATTGGGCAAGTTCTTGTTGCTGATCTTGGTGAGTGGCTTGATATGGCTGAGCATAAAGAATCCAAACTCGATGATTGCGCAATAAACTCTTTCTGCCTGACAGCTCCACTTTAATAGATTCACTATCAGATAGTCGCCAGTCAAAAGCCTGCTGACGAAAATGACGACTAGAGAAGCGATCGAGAAACTGCTCAAGCTCATGAATATCGAATAAAGCAGGATACAAATACCCCGTTCCCAGAGAGCGAATGCCTAACAACTGCATCGCAGCCTGGTTAGATAGCAAGAGCTGAGCATGGCTAGTGTCCACCACTATGACTGGATAGGGAGAATCCGTTACTAGTTGCTTAAGTGATGTCTGAAAGTGCAAATAGATCAGTGCTAACGCGCACACGCCTGCGATTAACAACAAGACGACATAGCCATAACCGCCTTGACCACCCCAAAGCCAATTGAGTAACTGATCCATCGTTTAAACCTTCAAAGAACACTGGTTAAAATATATCAGTTATTTATTGAGCGATCTGCTATTAATTCCGGTTTAGTATAGATAAAGGTATTCCCCGTAAGACTCCCTTGAGCACCATGAGCACTGAGATCTCGACCAATTTCCGTCATCGCTAGCCAACGGTTTTCACACCACAGAGGCGATAATAACGTGGGCCTCCTGGCTGCTGATGAAACGCGATGATAAATCACATCTGGTGGTGTCATACGAATCATTTCACTGGCGATCGCAACATATTCTTCTAATTCAGGGGCTTCTAGCTTTCCAGCACGCCAAGCTTTCGCCATGGTGCTACCTTCGACAATATGCAAGCCATGTAACTTGATGCCATCCGTTCCCACGGCCAACACTTTTTGCAGCGTTTCAATATTTTCGGCGCGGGTTTCTTTGGGTAAACCCACAATTAAGTGAGTACAAACCTTGATTCCGAGTGTTCGAGCACGCTTAGTGATTTCGGCATAACATTCGAAATCATGACCGCGATTGATGCGCTTAAGGGTGTCGTTATTAGCGGTTTGAAGCCCTAACTCTAGCCAAATTTCATAACCTTGCTGTACATAGTCAGACAGCAAATCTAATACGGCATCAGGCACGCAATCTGGACGAGTCCCGACACACAATCCCACAATATCAGCCGCTTTTAGTGCTTCTTCATACATATTTTTCAGCACTTGCACTTCCGCATAAGTACTGGTGTAAGCCTGAAAATAAGCGAGATACTTCTTCGCTCGATGAATTTCGCCCGCACGATCTTTCAACTGATCGTGAATACTCTTTATCTGTACTTCTTCATCCGCAAACGAAGCCACATTACAAAAAGTACATCCTCCCCGACCAATCGTGCCATCTCGGTTAGGGCAACTAAATCCACCGTGCAACGTTAGTTTATGGACTTTTTCACCGTATCGACGCTGAAGATCTTGGCCGATTGTATTGACCAACTCATGTAACTGCATAAATTCTCACCAACAATGAACCGTAATCAATCTCACTACGATCTGTGTAAATAAATTACATCCCTGCAAGAAAAAACACACAATACTAGTCAATTCAAACAAACATCATACGGCTCAAAATCAATAAACCTGCATAAATACAGATAAAAAACGTTCATGTTGCGTAAATGTTAAACTAAAAATGCATAATTAAACGAAAAAATTGGGTCACAACGCCGACTTTTTCATTGCATTCTGAAGTGACAAAATTGTAGGATACTTACACAACCCCGTTATTTTTGTGACTTTTATTACAAAGCACACTGCGGGATTTGTCGGTGTTATCCCACTCCTACCTATATAAATCACTAGATAGTGATAATAAATAAAGGGATACCACCAAGGATTGTTTTTCTCGCAAAACTTTTCCTGCGAGATACGGAAAGGAATCAAGACCGGTCAACCTAGATCGGTGGCGATAATAAATATAAAGGACAAGACGTAATCAATAGTCTAGGTAGTATTTGCTGCCCGGTACTTTTGCGTCGACATTGAACTGGAAGGATGTATCTATGGTAGATAGAGAGCAAAATCCACAGGGTCTGTACACTCCAGAACTGGAGCATGACGCTTGTGGTATCGGTTTTGTTGCTCACCTTAAAAACCGTAAATCTCATGAAGTAGTGACTCAAGCATTGGATATGCTGGCTCGCATGGAACACCGTGGTGGTCAAGGTTGTGACCCATGCAGCGGTGACGGTGCGGGTATCTTGCTACAAAAACCTCATGAATTCCTATTAGAAGAAGCCGTTAAGCTAGGCATTAAACTGCCTTCGTTTGAAAAGTATGGTGTTGGTGTCGTTCTTTTCCCGAAAGACGAATACAAACGCGAGCAATGCCGTGACATTCTAGAACGTAATGCACAGCGTCTAGATCTTGAAGTTATCGGCTACCGCGTTTTACCAACCGATAACTCAATGATCGGTGCAGACCCACTAAGCACAGAGCCTCAGTTTGAGCATGTGTTTATCTCTGGTGGCCCTGGCATCACACCTGAAGAACTAGAACGCAAACTGTACGTTCTTCGTAACTACACTGTACGTGTTTGCCTAGAAAGCGTTTCGAACATTGGTGACGACTTCTACATTAACTCCATGTCTTACAAGACATTGGTATACAAAGGTCAGTTAACGACCGAGCAAGTACCTCAGTACTTCCTTGATCTGCAAAACCCGACCATGGTGACTGCACTAGCACTGGTACACTCTCGTTTCTCTACCAACACCTTCCCGAAATGGCGTCTTGCACAACCTTTCCGTTACATTGCCCACAACGGTGAAATCAATACAGTTCGCGGTAACTTGAACTGGATGAAAGCACGTGAAGCAATTCTAGAATCAGACCTGTTTACTCAGGCTGAAATCGACATGCTTCTTCCAATCTGTCAGGAAGGCAGCTCGGATTCATCTAACTTCGATATGGCACTTGAGCTCCTAGTTCTTTCTGGTCGCAGCCTGCCACACGCATTGATGATGATGATCCCGGAAGCATGGCAAGAAAACAAAAACATGGATCCTAAACGTCGCGCGTTCTATCAGTACCACGCGAACATCATGGAACCATGGGATGGTCCTGCTTCAGTATGTTTTACTGATGGTGTTCAAGTTGGTGCGACACTAGACCGTAACGGTTTGCGCCCTTCTCGCTACACAGTGACCAAAGATAACTTCCTAGTGATGGCATCTGAATCTGGTGTTGTGGATATTGAACCAGAGAACGTAGAGTTCCGTGGTCGTCTACAACCGGGTCGTATCTTCGTTGCAGACCTAGAGCAAGGTCGCATCATCTCCGATGAAGAAGTGAAAGACACCATCGCAACGGCACAGCCTTACGAGAAATGGGTAGAAGAAAACCTACTGAGCTTGAAGAAGCTGCCAGATGCGAGCAACCAGTTCAGCCAACCTAAGCCAGAACACCTTCTACACCGCCAACAAGCGTTTGGCGTAAGCACTGAAGAAGTGAACGAAATCATCGTTCCAATGGCGAATGACGCGAAAGAGCCATTATCAGCAATGGGTGCCGACTGGCCTCTTGCGGTTCTATCTCATCAGTCTCAACATCTTTCTAACTACTTCAAGCAGCTGTTCGCACAGGTAACCAACCCACCGATCGACCCGATCCGTGAGCGTATGGTTATGTCGCTGAACACTTACTTGGGTAAAGACCAAAACCTTCTGACTGAAACACCACTTCACTGTCAGAAAGTCGAATTAGAATCGCCGGTTCTGGCGAACTCAGAGCTTGAAAAACTGCGTGCGATCGATAACGAGCACCTACAAGCGAAAACGTTGGATATCGTATTCCAAGCTAGTGAAGATCAAGGCAAACTTGAGCGTGCATTAAAACGTATCTGCCAATACGCAGAAGACGCGGTTATCGATGGTTACTCAATCATCCTACTCACTGACCGCGCAGTGAATTCAAACCACGCGGCGATTCCAGCAATGCTGGCAGTTGGCGCAGTGCACCACCACTTGATCCGTAAAGGTCTACGTGCGAAGTGTGACATCGTGGTTGAAACTGGTGACGCGCGTGAAACGCACCACTTTGCAACGCTACTTGGTTACGGTGCGAATGCGGTTAACCCTTACCTAGTGATTGAAACCATCATTGAACTTCAACGTACGAAGAAGTTGGATCCAGAAGCGAACCCTCGTGATCTGTTCAACAACTACCGTAAAGCGATCAATGGCGGTCTTCTGAAGATCTTCTCGAAGATGGGTATCTCAACGCTACAGTCGTACCATGGTGCGCAAATCTTCGAAGCCTTGGGCATCCATAAATCCGTGGTAGACAAATACTTCACAGGTACAGTTTCTCGTATCCAAGGTCTAACCCTTGATGATATCGCCAAAGAAGTGCTGATCCGTCACCGCATCGGTTACCCACAACGCGAAATCCCAATTCAAATGCTGGATGTTGGTGGTGTTTACCAATGGAAACAGCGTGGTGAGAAGCACCTATTCAACCCAGAAACCATTTCTCTACTGCAAGAGTCTACGCGCAACAAGAACTACGATCAGTTCAAGCAGTACGCGACAGCCGTAGATAAACAAGGTGACAACGCAGTAACTCTGCGTAGCCAGCTAGAATTCATTAAGAACCCAGCAGGTTCTATCTCTATCGACGAAGTCGAACCAATTGAAAGCATCGTGAAACGCTTCGCGACGGGCGCTATGTCATTCGGTTCTATTTCTTACGAAGCACACTCCACACTAGCTGTTGCGATGAACCGTCTTGGCGCGAAATCGAACTCTGGTGAAGGTGGTGAAGACCCAATGCGTTTCGAGCGCAAAGAGAACGGCGATTGGGAACGCTCTGCAATCAAGCAGGTGGCTTCAGGTCGTTTCGGCGTAACCTCTTACTACCTAACTAACGCTGAAGAGCTGCAAATCAAAATGGCTCAAGGTGCGAAGCCAGGTGAAGGTGGTCAGCTACCAGGCGATAAAGTAGATGACTGGATCGGTGCAACGCGTCACTCGACTCCGGGCGTTGGCCTTATCTCGCCACCACCACACCACGATATCTACTCAATCGAAGATTTGGCTCAGCTTATCTACGACTTGAAGAACGCGAACCGCGCAGGCCGTGTAAACGTGAAGCTGGTATCAGAAGCAGGCGTAGGTACGATCGCTTCTGGTGTAGCGAAAGCGAAAGCGGACGTTGTACTAATCGCAGGTTTCGACGGCGGTACAGGTGCATCACCAATGTCTTCAATTCGTCATACCGGTCTTCCTTGGGAACTTGGCTTGGCAGAAACGCACCAAACGCTACTGAAGAACGGTCTACGTAACCGTATCGTGGTTCAAGCAGATGGTCAGATGAAGACACCTCGCGACCTTGCAGTGGCAACACTACTTGGTGCAGAAGAATGGGGCGTAGCAACCGCAGCATTAGTGGTTGAAGGTTGTATCATGATGCGTAAGTGTCATAAGAACACTTGTCCTGTTGGTATCGCGACTCAAAACAAGACGCTTCGTGAGCGCTTTGATGGTCGCGTAGAAGACGTCGTTACCTTCTTCCAATACATGGCACAAGGTCTGCGTGAAATCATGGCTGAACTTGGCTTCCGCACTATCGATGAGATGGTCGGTCAAGGTCAGAAACTGAAGATTCGCCAAGACGTTTCTCACTGGAAATACAAGAACCTAGATCTGTCTCCTGTTCTTCACGTTGAGCAACCACGTGAAGCTGATGGTGTATTCAACCAAGCTCAGCAGAACCACAACCTAGAAGAAGTACTAGACCGTAAGCTGATTCAAGCAGCGATTCCTGCACTCGAGAAAGGCGAAGCGGTAAATGCCGAGTTCCCTATCGTCAACACGGACCGCTCTGCAGGTACCATGTTGTCGAACGAAATCTCGAAAGTGTACAAAGATGCAGGTCTACCTCAGCCAATGAACGTGAAGTTCAAAGGTTCTGCAGGTCAGTCATTCGGCGCATTCCTAGCTAAGGGCGTGAAGTTCGAAGTGGAAGGCGACGCGAACGACTACTGGGGTAAAGGCTTATCCGGCGGTACTTTAGTACTTTATCCAGATGCGAAATCAAGCATTGTCGCGGAAGACAACATCGTGGTTGGTAACGTGTGCTTCTACGGTGCAACTTCGGGTGAGTCTTTCATTCGTGGTATGGCTGGTGAACGTTTCTGTGTTCGTAACTCAGGCGCGAAAGTAGTAGTAGAAGGCGTCGGTGACCACGGTTGTGAATACATGACTGGCGGTGCAGCCATCATCCTTGGGTCAACAGGTCGTAACTTTGCCGCAGGTATGAGTGGTGGCGTGGCTTACGTATGGGATAAATCAGGTGACTTTGAGTCAAAACTGAACCCAGAGTTAGTAGACCTAGATCCAATCGAGCAAGAAGACAGAGATCTATTACTCGACATGCTAACTAAGCATGTTCAATTCACAGGAAGTGAAGTCGCTCAGTCTTTCCTAGACAACTTTGAAGCAAGCCTAGCCTCTATGGTTAAGGTAATGCCGCGTGACTACAAAGCGGTTCTTCAAAAGCGTAAAGCTGAAGCACAGTCTCAAGGAAACGAAACTCAAGTGGAGGCCGTATAATGGGTAAGCCTACTGGATTTTTAGAGCATGGTCGTGAACTACCACAGAAGATCGACCCAGCTGAACGCATCAAGAACAACAAAGAGTTCGTTCTGAACGAGGAGTTTGGTGACAAGATCAATACTCAGGCTTCTCGTTGTATGGATTGTGGTGTGCCGTTTTGTCATAACGGCTGCCCTATCGGTAACATCATCCCAGAGTTTAACGATGCGGTTTATCGTGATAGCTGGGAAGAAGCTTGGAACATTCTAAGCTCAACCAATAACTTCCCAGAGTTCACTGGTCGTGTTTGCCCTGCTCCGTGTGAAAGTGCTTGTGTACTTGGCATCAACCAAGATCCAATCACTATCTGTAATATCGAGAAAACCATCGTAGAAACGGCGTATCGTGAAGGGTACGCCAAACCAAAAACACCACGCTCTCGCACTGGCAAAACCGTTGCGATCATTGGTTCAGGTCCTGCTGGCCTTGCGGCAGCAGAGCAGCTAAACAGCGCTGGTCATACTGTGACGGTATTCGAGCGAGACGAGAAAGTGGGCGGTCTGCTACGTTTTGGTATCCCAGACTTTAAACTGAGCATGGAAGTCATTGATCGCAAGATCAATCTAATGGCAGAAGCTGGCATTGAGTTTAAAGTAAACCAACACGTCGGTGTTGATGTAAATGCTCAACAATTGCGTCAAGAGTTCGATGTGGTTCTACTAACCGGTGGCTCAACGGTTCCACGTGATTTGCCCGTTCCGGGTCGTGAACTAAAAGGCGTTCACTTCGCGATGGAATTCCTAGGTCAAAATAACCGCCGTGCCAACGACATGGATCTTAAGGGTGAAGAACTTCACGCCGCGGGTAAACACGTTGTCGTTATCGGTGGTGGTGATACGGGTTCTGACTGTGTAGGTACATCAAACCGCCACGGTGCAGCAAGCATCACTCAGGTTGAAATCATGCCGATTCCACCAGAGAAACGTCCTGCCAATATGCCATGGCCACAGTACCCGATGATCCTACGTACTTCGACGTCTCATGAAGAAGGCGTTGATCGTCACTGGAATATCCTAACCAAAGAGTTCATCGGCAATGACAAAGGTGAAGTTACCGGTCTTCGTTTAGCTGATATCGTTTGGCAAGATGCGAAACCAGGCGAGCGTCCAAGCTTCAAAGAAGTAGAAGGCAGCGAGCGTGTGATTCCATGTGATATGGCATTTCTAGCGATGGGATTCCTACACCCTGAACCAACAGGCGTACTTGCTCAACTGGATATCGCGCTAGATGATCGTGGTAACGTAGCAACTCAAGGTTTTGCTACAAACCAAGAAGGTGTATTTGCTGCTGGTGATATGCGAACAGGCCAATCTTTGGTGGTTCGTTGTATCAACGAAGGCCGTGAATGTGCCCGTGCTATCGATGATTACTTAATGGGTGGCACAAACCTAGAAGCAAAAGCAGATTCACTGATGCTTTCTGCTTAACGAAGCAGTCATGCTTCTCTCTTTCAATTGCCTAATAGCCATCAGCAATATCGATGGCTATCGGTGAAGAAAGAAAACAATTCCTTCCAATCTTTCTATTTTGACCAGCATTTTATGCTGGTCTTTTTTATCTCCCACAGAATCAAATGTTACTTTTTTGTAACAATCAATTTTCTATCTATTTGAAATTATTAAACTATTTTAGCTTATTAAATGGTAAATCGCATATTCACGTGATGATCCACTAATAACTTGACCTTTTTTACAATAAGCTATAGCTTGTGAAGTTGATGAAAATAAAACACTCAAAAAATGTTAAATATTTCACAACTTTTACTGAATAATTATACATAAAGCTATAAAGATGACGCATAGTTAGTCATCGATATCAACGTAAGCAGTGTTGATATATCTGTCGGGATGACGGATAAGCAAAGGGAGAATTGCAATGGCTCTTTATGATCCAAGTCTTGAGAAAGACAACTGTGGATTTGGCTTGATCGCGCATATGGAAGGCGAACAAAGCCACAAGCTGGTACGTACAGCAATTTCTGCACTTGACCGCATGACTCACCGTGGTGGTATCGCCGCCGATGGTAAAACTGGTGATGGTTGTGGTCTTCTATTACAAAAGCCCGATTCCTATTTACGTCTTATTGCCGAAGAAAATGGTTTCAACCTTGGCAAGCAATACGCCGTAGGGATGATTTTCTTCAACCAAGATCCAGTCAAAGCTCAACTCGCTAAAGACATCGTCAACAAAGAACTGGCTCAAGAGACGCTAACTGTGGCTGGTTGGCGTGAAGTACCAACTAATTCAGAAGTACTCGGTCCAATTGCGGCCAACTCGCTTCCAAATATTCAGCAAGTCTTTATCTCTGCACCGGCAGGTTGGCGCGAGCGTGACATTGAACGTCGTCTCTACATCGCACGCCGTCGCATCGAGAAACAAATCACCGAAGATCCGGATTTCTACATCTGTAGCTTGTCGACTCAAGTTTTGGTGTACAAAGGCCTATGCATGCCTGCGGACTTACCGCGCTTTTATCTTGATCTTGCCGATCTACGTATGGAATCTGCTATCTGTCTGTTCCACCAGCGTTTTTCTACCAACACTCAACCGCGTTGGCCATTAGCTCAACCGTTCCGCTACCTTGCTCATAATGGTGAGATCAATACCATTGAAGGTAACCGACAATGGGCACGCGCTCGTGCTTATAAGTTCTCGTCACCACTGCTGCCTGACCTACAAACTGCAGCACCGTTTGTGAACGAGACAGGCTCAGACTCGTCTAGCTTAGATAATATGCTAGATCTCTTTTTAGCTGGCGGTATGGATATCTTCCGTGCCATGCGTATGCTCGTACCGCCAGCATGGCAAAACCACCCGGATATGGATCCGGATTTGCGTGCGTTTTACGATTTCAACTCCAAACACATGGAACCATGGGATGGCCCAGCAGGTATCGTACTGTCCGATGGTCGTTATGCTGCTTGTAACCTAGATCGAAACGGTCTACGTCCTGCGCGTTATGTAATTACCAAAGACAAGCTGATCACTCTGGCATCTGAGGTAGGGATTTGGAATTACGCCCCAGATGAAGTTGCCAAAAAAGGTCGTGTAGGTCCGGGGGAATTGCTCGTCATCGACACTCGTAAAGGTAAGCTTTGGCAGTCTAGCGAGATCGATAATGACCTGAAATCTCGTCACCCTTATCGCGAATGGATGGAGAACAACGTTCGCAAACTAACACCGTTCTCTAAGCTGCCTGAAGATCAAGTAGGTGAGCGCAGCTTTGATGAAGACTTGCTTAAGACTTATCAAAAGCAGTTTGCCATGAGCAATGAAGAAGTCGATCAAGTATTGCGTGTCCTCGGTGATATGGGGCAAGAAGCCGTCGGTTCGATGGGTGATGACACCCCGATGGCGGTTCTTTCTTCGAAAGAGCGCTTGGTGACTGATTACTTCCGTCAGAAGTTCGCGCAGGTCACCAACCCACCAATCGATCCGCTGCGTGAGAAACACGTCATGTCGCTAGCGACCAGCATCGGCCAGGAGATGAACGTCTTCTGTGAAACCGATGGCCACGCGCATCGTGTAACCTTTGATTCTCCAGTACTGCTCTATTCAGACATGCAGCAACTACTAGAGCTGAGTGACGATCATTACCGTAATACCATTCTCGATATCAACTACGACCCACAACAAAAAGATCTTAAACAAGCCATTAATGATCTGTGTGAGCAAGCAGAGCAAGTCGTTCGTGAAGGCACGGTTTTAGTGGTGCTTTCGGACAGAGCCTTGGTCAAAGGTAAGTTGCCAATTCCGGCAGCAATGGCAGTCGGCGCCGTTCAAACTCGTCTGATTGACGCGAACTTACGTTGCGATGCCAACATTGTTGTCGAAACCGCAACAGCCCGTGATCCACACCAATTTGCCGTCTTGCTTGGTTTTGGTGCCACTGCGGTTTACCCATACCTTGCTTATGAAGCGTTAGGTAAACTGATTGATGATAAAGCGCTAGAGAAAGACTACCGCGATGTGATGCAAAACTACCAATACGGCATCAACAAAGGCCTGTACAAGATCATGTCGAAAATGGGGATCTCAACCATCGCCTCTTACCGCTGCTCACAACTATTTGAAGCAGTTGGCTTGAGCCAAAATGTGGTCGATCTGTGTTTTAAAGGCGTCACAACTCGAATTGAAGGCGCGAATTTTGAAGACTTCCAGCAAGATCTTACAAACTTATCTCGTAAAGCATGGGCGAAACGCAAATCGATTGATCATGGCGGCTTGTTAAAGTACGTCCATGGAGGTGAGTATCATGCTTACAACCCGGATGTTGTCGGCACGCTGCAACAGGCCGTTAAATCTGGCGAAAGTAACGACTATCAGAGCTTTGCTAAGCAGGTAAATCAACGCCCTGTAGCCATGCTGCGTGACTTAATGTCGCTGAGAAAATCAGACTCACCGCTGCCACTTGAGCAAATAGAACCACGCACTGAACTGTTCAAACGCTTTGACTCTGCGGCAATGTCCATTGGCGCACTTAGCCCAGAAGCGCATGAAGCACTTGCAACGGCGATGAACCGTCTTGGTGGTTACTCTAACTCGGGTGAAGGCGGTGAAGATCCTCGCCGTTTCGGTACTGAGCGTAACTCACGTATCAAACAGATTGCTTCTGGCCGATTTGGTGTAACGCCGCATTACCTGACTAATGCGGATGTACTGCAAATCAAGGTGGCACAAGGTGCGAAACCGGGTGAAGGTGGACAGCTACCAGGACACAAAGTCACCGCTGAAATCGCAAAACTGCGTTATTCGGTACAAGGTGTGACTCTGATCTCCCCTCCTCCGCACCACGATATCTATTCGATTGAAGATTTGGCCCAGCTGATCTTCGACCTAAAACAAGTCAACCCGAATGCGCTGGTTTCGGTAAAACTCGTCTCCGAGCCAGGTGTCGGCACCATCGCAACGGGTGTAGCCAAGGCTTACGCTGATCTTATTACCATTTCGGGTTACGACGGTGGTACTGCAGCAAGCCCATTAACTTCGGTAAAATACGCTGGTAGCCCTTGGGAGTTGGGGTTGGCAGAGACACAACAAGCTCTGGTTGCTAATGGTCTGCGTCATAAGATCCGCTTACAGGTAGACGGTGGTCTAAAGACTGGTTTAGACGTAGTTAAAGCCGCAATTTTAGGTGCAGAAAGCTTCGGTTTTGGTACTGCGCCAATGGTCGCTATGGGTTGTAAGTTCCTACGAATTTGTCACCTCAACAACTGTGCAACTGGGGTTGCGACTCAAGACGAGACACTGCGTAAAGAATACTTCAAAGGTCTACCAGAAATGGTGATGAATTACTTCATCGGCTTGGCAGACGAAGTGCGCGGATTACTCGCCGAACTTGGCGTTGAAAAGCTGACGGACTTGATTGGTCGTACCGATTTACTTGAGGCAGTAGAGGGATTTACAGCGAAACAGACCAAGCTGGATCTATCCAATATTCTAGAAGCTCCAGTATCACCTGAGGGTCATCCGCTATTTTGGACAGAGCCAAACAAACCGTTTGATAAAGCTGAGCTCAACCAAAAGATCGTTGATGATGCCATGCATGCGGTCGAAAGCAGTCAATCGGCAAGTTTCTTCTACAATGTCATCAACACTGATCGTTCTGTTGGTGCACGCTTATCTGGCGAAATAGCAAAACGCTATGGCAACCAAGGATTGGCGGCTTCCCCTATCAAAATCTATCTTGACGGCACCGCAGGTCAGTCCTTTGGTGTTTGGAACGCAGGTGGTGTAGAGCTTTACCTCACGGGCGATGCGAACGACTACGTGGGCAAAGGCATGGCGGGTGGTAAAGTGGTTATCAAACCTCACCTTGGTACCGCATTTAAATGCAATGAAGCAACTATCATTGGTAACACCTGCCTGTACGGCGCGACTGGCGGCAAGCTGTTTGCGGCGGGTAAAGCAGGTGAACGTTTCGGCGTACGAAACTCAGGTACGATAGCCGTCATTGAAGGTGCTGGCGATAACGCTTGTGAGTACATGACTGGCGGTATTGTTGCCATTCTTGGTGCGACAGGTGTGAACTTTGGCGCGGGTATGACTGGAGGCTTTGCCTATGTTCTGGATGAGAACCAAAGCTTTGAAGGTCGAGTTAATACTGAGTCTGTCGAAGCCATCTCATTGTCCGATCTTTACATCCACCAAGAACATTTGCGTGGCCTAATTGCGGAACACCTTGAAGAAACAGGGTCGAGTCATGCAGAAAATATTTTGGCGAACTTTGATGAATGGATTCCAAAGTTCTATTTGGTGAAACCACAAGCGGCAGATCTTCGCACGCTACTTGGTCACCAGAGCCGCAGTGCCGCAGAGCTGCGTGTTCAAGCACAGTAATCATGGAGGATGTTTGAATCATGAGCCAGAACGTTTATCAATTTATCGATGTGCAGCGTGTAGATCCTGCGAAAAAGCCTATAAAAGTTCGTAAGATCGAGTTCGTTGAAATCTATGAACCGTTCACTAAACAACAGGCGACTGCACAAGCGGATCGCTGCTTAGATTGTGGCAACCCATATTGTGAATGGAAATGCCCAGTCCACAACTACATCCCTCAATGGTTAAAACTTGCCAATGAAGGTCGTATTCTTGAAGCGGTTGAACTATCGCATCAAACCAATAGCCTACCGGAAGTATGTGGGCGCGTTTGCCCTCAAGACCGCCTATGTGAAGGTTCATGCACGCTTAATGATGACTTTGGTGCCGTCACCATCGGTAACATAGAAAAGTACATTACCGACAAAGCGTTTGAAATGGGCTGGAAGCCAGATATGTCCAAGGTGGAGTGGACCGATAAAAAGGTTGCAATCATTGGAGCTGGCCCAGCTGGCTTGGCTGCCGCAGATATCCTAGTGCGCAATGGCGTTAAGCCAGTCGTGTTTGACCGCTACCCTGAAATTGGAGGCCTTCTGACCTTCGGTATTCCTTCCTTCAAGCTTGAAAAAGGCGTGATGGAAAACCGCCGCCGTGTGTTCACTGAAATGGGCGTCGAGTTCCGCATGAACATGGAAGTAGGCAAAGATGTCCAAATGCAAGAGCTGCTTGATGAATACGATGCTGTTTTCTTGGGCGTTGGCACCTATAAATACATGCGTGCAGGTCTAGATAATGAAGATGCGCCGGGTGTGTATGACGCGCTGCCATTTTTAGTTTCGAACACCTACAAAGTCATGGGTCTTGAGAGTAACCAACCCTTTATCGATATGGCAGGAAAGAAAGTCGTCGTACTGGGTGGTGGTGATACCGCAATGGACTGCGTTCGTACCTCAATTCGCCAAGGTGCCTCCAACGTAGTTTGTGCTTATCGTCGTGATGAGGCCAACATGCCAGGCTCTCGTCGCGAGGTAAAAAACGCAAAGGAAGAAGGCGTGAAGTTCATGTTCAACCTTCAGCCTTTGGGAGTGGAAGTGGATGCGTCAGGCAAAGTCTCGGGGGTCAAAGTGGTGAAAACCGCACTTGGTGAACCTGATGAAGCGGGTCGCCGACGTCCAGAGCCCGTTGAAGGCAGCGAGCACGTTCTACCAGCAGACGTTGTTATCATGGCGTTTGGTTTCCAGCCGCACAAAATGGACTGGTTAGCACCGTTTGATGTCGATTTGGATCAATGGGGTCGTATCAAAGCCCCAGCGAAGCAAGAGTTCCAGTTCCAGACCAGCAACGAAAAGATCTTCGCGGGTGGCGATGCGGTACGAGGTTCTGATCTTGTCGTAACCGCAATTGATGAAGGACGAAAAGCGGCAGAAGGCATTCTCGATTACCTCGAAGTTTAATCTCAGCTAACCTCACAAAAAGGGTCCTGTTATTGGATCCTTTTTCTTTTGTATCCATATAATTAGAAACAAAATTATAAGAGTAAATATAATGAAAAAAGCCGCTCTCCTTTCCATTACTTTGCTCGGCTTAACCGCTTGTAGCCAAGGAGTCACAACCATGACGGATCGTTCTCAATCACCTTGTGGTGACAAACCAAACTGCGTCTCCACCCAAGACACGCGAGAAAAATACAACCTAACGCCATTTATCTTAGTTGATTCAGCAAACATCGACGCTATTGAGCAAGTTGCGCTTGAACTGCCAGGCGCGAAAACCGCGGTGAAAGAAAGCAACTACCTTCGTATCGAGTGCACATCTAAAATCATGCGCTTCGTGGATGACCTCGAACTAAAAATAGCAGGAGACCAACTGATTGTGCGCTCGGAATCTCGTGTGGGCTACTCTGACTTTGGCGTAAACAGAAAGCGCGCCGATCAATTACGAGAAAAGCTCACTCAAGCTAAGCTCATCAAATAGAAAACTGCCAACGGGGAGTGCTATACTCTCGGCCAACTAAAATATTTACTTAAAGAGAGTGTTATGAAAGTTGGTATCATCGGTGCGATGGAACAAGAAGTGACCATCCTGAAGCAAGCAATTACAAACTGCAAAACTGTAAATAAAGCAGGTTGTACGTTTTTCTCTGGTCAAATTAACGATGTCGAAGTCGTCGTACTACAATCGGGCATCGGTAAAGTTGCAGCGGCAGTGGGCACGACAATCCTTCTTGATGAATACCAACCAGACGTTGTGATTAACACAGGCTCTGCTGGCGGTTTCGATTCAAGCTTAAACCTTGGCGATGTAGTTATCTCTACAGAAGTTCGTCATCACGATGCAGACGTAACCGCTTTTGGTTATGAAATTGGCCAAATGGCCGGTCAACCAGCTGCATTCAAAGCGGATGACAAGCTAATGGACTTAGCAGAAAAAGCCCTAGCACAAATGGAAAACACTCATGCGGTTCGCGGCCTAATTTGTACTGGCGATGCGTTTGTTTGTACTGCTGAGCGTCAAGAGTTTATTCGTAAACACTTTCCGTCTGTTATCGCTGTAGAAATGGAAGCATCTGCTATCGCTCAAACTTGTCACCAATTCAACACACCGTTTGTTGTTGTGCGTGCAATCTCTGATGTCGCTGATAAAGAATCACCAATGAGCTTTGATGAGTTTCTACCTCTAGCAGCAAAAAGCTCTTCCGAAATGGTATTCAAAATGCTGGAACTCATTAAGTAAACGACTCATTCATGGAAGAAGTTTTTCAGTCATTTTATGCCAACGGTGCGCTCCTTATAATGTGGGGCGCACTGCTCTTGCACCTTCTAGTGCCAATCCCCCATTCAGCGCACCCCATCACTTTATGGCGAAAGCTAGCAGAACAGCTAGCCAACAAAGTGAACAATAATCACAATTACTCACAGAGTGTAATCTCAGGCAGTCTTGCACTAGGCTTGATGCTGTTTCCTTGTTTGATATTACTGATTGCAGTAAAGCCATTTGTTTGGCAAATCCCTTTATATGAACTGGTTCTATTGATCCTTGCGCTAGACTGGCGCAACAGCGAAACGTTAACGAAACAGCTCGTCACAAGTATCTCTTCGGAAGACAAAGCCCAATGTCGAGCATTACTGCAACCATATCTTAATCGCGATACTGGTAGCCTCTCGCTCGTTGGCATAGGTAAAGCTGGCTCAGAAACCCTGATTATGGCATACAGCCGCAACGTGATCGGTGTGCTATTTTGGTACGCACTAACAGGTGGTATTGGTGCGTTAATGTATCGACTCACAACAGAATTAGCGCGAGTGTGGTCCCCTAGCCGACGCCAATATTTGCCCTTTGGTAAACCTGTGGTTCAACTGGTTGCTACTCTGGATATTATTCCACTTCGTCTCTTTGCCATACTTTTAGCTGCCGGAAAGAATACAAGTAATGTGCTCTCTGGAATACAACAGCAAGCGAAGTCTTGGCCCTTACCAGGACCTAGTTGGGTGTTATGTACTATCGGACACAAACTACAACTGTCTTTATGCGGCCCTGCTATCTATCAAGGTGTGCGTGCAGAGCGCGCAAAAATCGGTGGGCGCATTGCGCCATCGGCTATTCACCTTTCACAAATACATACGCTGCTCGTTTGGCGCGTCCTGGCTTGGATCGCAATCCAAAGTTTGCTTTTAGGAATAATTTATCAAGGATTATGATGAATAAATTATGCTTCGCATTAACGCTGTTTGTTTCGACAGCGACCGTCGCTCAACCCGCTCAACGCATTATAAGTTTAGCTCCACATGCCACCGAAATTGCCTTTGCTGCAGGGCTAGGAGACCAGCTTGTTGCTGTCAGCGAAATGAGCGATTATCCAGAACAGGCAAAGCAGCTAGAAAGAGTCTCAAATTATCAAGGAATTAAATTAGAGCGCATTATTGCTCTTCAACCGGACTTAGTGATTGCTTGGCCAGCCGGAAACCCCGCTAAAGAGTTGGAGAAAATTAAACAGTTCGGTATTCCTATCTATTACTCCACTACAGGTTCATTAGAAGATATCGCCAATAATATCGAGCAACTCAGCCAATACAGCGAAACTCCACAAGTAGGAAAAAAGGCCGCTGAAGATTTTAGAACGCAGCTGAGTACACTAAAAGAACAGTACAACACGAACGAGAAAGTTCGTTACTTTTATCAGTTGAGTGAAAAGCCTATCATCACTGTCGCTGGAAAGAACTGGCCAAGTGAAGTCTTTACTTTTTGCGGTGGTGAGAACATTTTCGCCGCATCCAGCGCGCCTTATCCTCAAGTTAGCATCGAACAAGTCATTACTCGCCAGCCAGAGGTTATTTTTACTTCTCGTCACGCAATGAGTAACGATGGTATGTGGGCTGAGTGGAGTAATGAGCTTCTTGCCCTTAAAAACAAACACATCTGGTCCCTAAACTCTGATTGGATTAACCGTCCGACACCACGCACATTGAACGCGATCAAGGAAGTGTGTGAGCACTTTAAAAGCGTTCGTCAAAAACGCTAACGATTTCGTGGCAAATACCGTACAATTTCCGCCCATTTTTTCTCACACTATTTAAAGGTACTAAGTAACATGGACTCCATGCTGCTTTATATGATCGATTTGTTCGGTACCGCTGTTTTCGCCATCTCTGGCGTATTACTGGCGGGCCGTTTAAAAATGGATCCATTCGGCGTTATCGTGCTCGGCAGTGTGACTGCTATAGGTGGCGGAACAATCCGAGACATGGCGCTTGGTGCCACTCCCGTATTTTGGATAACAGATACGACTTACTTATGGGTGATATTTGTTACGTGTCTACTAACCATGCTTGTTATTCGAAGACCCAAGCGACTCTCATGGTGGGTATTACCCGTTTGTGATGCCATCGGTCTCGCTGTATTTGTGGGAATAGGAGTAGAAAAGGCACTCGCCTACAATGCTTCTGGGATGGTCGCGGTGATAATGGGGGTTATTACTGGCTGTGGCGGTGGCATTATACGAGACGTGTTGGCTCGCGAAGTTCCTATGGTATTAAGAAGTGAAGTCTATGCTACGGCATGTATTATTGGCGGCATCTTCCATACGATGGCGGTAAACATGGGTTATGACCACTCAACGGCTTTACTCGCTGGTGTAATCTCAACGCTCATTATACGTCTCGGTGCGATTCGTTGGCATCTATCCCTGCCAACTTTCGCCATTAACCGTTAAACACCAACAACATCACTCATCATGGAGTCGACCAAGTGTCGGCTCCTCTCATTTATGCTCATTTGATTCGCCAATTCTTGGGCAATTCGCTAAATTATCTCAACCATTCCTAACTTTCATTAATCATTATGTTGCTTGAAGGTATTGAAACGTTACTTATCCTCAGTAAAGAAAAAACCATGAGCCGCACGGGCAGTCAACTCTATATTAGTCAGTCTGCCGTGAGTAAACGTATTTCAAATCTAGAGAAGAAGTTAGGAAAAAAATTGATAGAGCCAAATGGTCGGCACATAAAGCTGACCTCCGATGGCCTTGCCCTCATAAACACAATAGAACCCACGTTCAATGAGTTAAGAGGAAAAATCTACGATCAACAACAAATAGAAGACACTTCTTTAATCAAAATGGACTGCTCTGAAACCTTAGTGGCGGGATACCTCAGCATGATCATGGCAGAACACTTTGCCCATGATCAGTACATACGAATATCGACCAATCATACGCCACGCATTATTGAGAATGTGAAATCAGGTAAAGCGACACTGGGATTCTGTGCTGGTTATTTACCGCCTCACCATGGATTAATGAGCCTTCACCTCGCCGATGAACCTTTCTCAATTGTCAGTCGACATTCACTTTCACAACTACCTAAAGCTATTTTGACCAATGACCTAACTAACCCTGCCAACACATATCAACAAGCTATTTTATCCAAACACGGAATCGAACCTTTGATGGAAATGGATTCGTATACTGCGGCAGCACAACTGGCTTTGGGAGGTATGGCTCCCGCTTTAATCCCTACATCTATCCTAACGATACTTAATATCACACCTAAGTTCTGCTATGACTTTGAAGAGCTAGATCAGTTAGTTCGACCAATACATATCTGCTTACGTCACAGCACATATCGTAGCGAGCGAGTTAAAGCACTGACAGAATCCATTGCTGATGTTGTTGCCAAAGAAGTTTCGTTGCCATAAGCATCGACATCACTATAACTAGAGGACGAATCCATTTTTGCCCTTTACTTACCACGACCTTCGCCCCTAACTGAGCACCAAGAAAACCGCCAACAGCCATAGTTAAGCCAAGCTTCCACACTGGCAACCCAGCTAAGATAAAAAAGAGTAGTGCCGCAATGTTTGACGTGAAATTGAGGATTTTGGTTCTAGCTGTGGCTTCGACCAAAGAAAAGTGACCTAGTGCAACAAAACAAACAGTAAAAATAGATCCAGTCCCAGGGCCAAAAAAGCCATCATAGAAACCGATCCCGCCACCAATGCATAGCGCAAACATCGCTTCAGATAACTTTGGTTCTCCATCGATTTTTCGCGTACTTGGCGCGAGTAAAAAATAGAGGGAAATGGCTATCAAAAGAACAGGGATCAAACTGGTGAGTACGCTAGCATCAATAAACTGCACAGCCTCGGCACCGATTGCAGCGCCTATAAAAGTGCAGAGTATCGCAAAACGCATTTCCTTTAAGCTAACAATACCGTTACGCACGAAATACCAGCTAGCAGAGAAACTGCCAAACGAACTTTGTAACTTATTGGTCGCTAGAGCTTGAGTCGGACTCAACCCCGCAGCCAAAAGCGCAGGGAGCGTAATGAGCCCTCCCCCACCAGCCATCGCATCAATAAAGCCTGCGGCAGTCGCAACCAAAAATAAGGCCAACAAAATTTCAACCGTGATTTCCACTACACTTCCTTTTTGAAGAGGTATCAAAGAGGAAGAAACGGTAGCACTTATTCACAAAACTACCAATGGAAAGTCAAGACACCAATCTATTCCTAATTTTCATCAGTTAATAAATCTAGAGAATGATACATTAAAAATATCAATTACATCCAAATATAGAGCCTCACCTCAAGAGCCTCTTAATATTTTGATAGAAAAAGAAAATGCTGTCTTAATAGGAAATATTTAATCTGATAAAAAACGAAAATAATGGAAGCCTTACTGACTCGACCATCAATAAAAGAACAGCAATTACGCTTAAAAATCGAACAGATAGTGAATATTAATCAGCTATTCAGCGTTATTGACGCTAAACCAGAGACTAGCGGTGCGGGTGTAATTTATATTGATAACAAATTCACCGTTGTACGCTTAAGAGACTTTAAATCCACATGCCATATCAATCCTACCTTTATCATTCTACGAGAACCGATAAAATTACAATCATCTCAAGAATTTGCAAAAAAAATAAAACAGGAAGAGTCAAAATCAAGATTCAATCAAGAGCTTCTATCAGCGAGCATTAGCTGTATTGGTGCAGCGATTGGCTGGATTGGGGTAGTTGGTTCGGGGCTAACAATACCAGTAAGTGGTCCTGTGGGCGTAACTATGTCCTATATCTCACACGCCGCTACTGTTGCTGCCACAGCTCAATGTGCTATTGGAGTAGCAAGAACCCGTATGGTATCTAAATCACCAGACAAATTATCGGATATAGACAGTAATGAGTGGTATCAAAATACAACTAAAGCTTTAGATTACATCTCCTTAGCTGGAGCGGGCGCTAGTGGATATCAAACGATAAAAATGGTTCAATCTCTTAAGCAAACCACTAAGAAAGGCGTTCCCGAGATTCTAAAAGGCTTAAACAGACAAGAAAGAACAAGATTAACTAAAGAAATCATCCGTAAAAACCTTCCGAGCATTTCGAATAAAGCTCGTAAACAGCTAATGTTGTCAGGAGAAATTCCTAAGAGGTATTCACAAGCAACAATATCCGCATCCATTTCTCATCAGCTTCTAGATGCAATTGGAGGCTCAATTAGCATAGTAGGAAGCGGTTATTCGGGAGAGTTAAGAAATCTTGCTATTGGAATCTATGAGGAATTGAAAGTTGAATACTAAATCAATTAGCATAGCAAACATCTCACTAAGTATATGTTTATACTTGGCATTGACTATTGGTCTGGCTATTAGCTTAAGCATTTGGAATGACTGGTTTTCTTTCACTCAACACATTGCTCTAGATACTTACCTCCTTACATTGGGAGCTATTACGGTTGTTGTTGTATGCATTCCAAACATTCTGACAATAAGCAAAGGATTAAGTGTTGCTGCAAAAATAAACTTACTTACTATCTCTTTTATCATTCTCACTTGCAGCATTAATTTTGTTGTAGCAAATGGTAGTACTATTTCTTCATCTTTGGGTACATTGCTTGCCATCATTAGCTTAATGATCTTCAAAAGCGAAGCATACCAATCGTTCCTAGCACACTTTAATGCTCTTCATTTTAGAAAAACCTCGATATAAAAAAGCCCGCTCAAATGAGCGGGCAATGAGGTTGTCATGTAAGCCCTGATTAACGAGCTTACTGATTTTTATCTGTTACGCGTCTAGACTCGCTTTCACTTTAGCGTGTAACTCTTGAACCGAAGTTACTGACGCTTTTGCGTCTGCAGTATGAGACATACATGTAGCGAACGCTGCATTCAGTGTCGTTGTGTAGTTCACTTTTTCTGCCAGTGCACCACGGCGTAGAACTTTCGAATCTTCAATCGCTTGACGACCAGCAGCCGTGTTTACGATGTAGGTGTATTCGTTGTTCTTGATGCGGTCAAGAATGTGTGGACGACCTTCGTGTACTTTGTTTACCAAACGTGGGTTAATACCCGCTTCGCCCAGAATTACAGCAGTACCGTGTGTCGCATCCAACTGGTAACCCAGTTTCACTAACTTAGAAGCTAGGTCAACAACACGCTCTTTATCACCTTCACGTACAGACAGTAGCGCACGACCACCTTCAGGATAAACCGCACCACAACCTAGCTCTGCTTTCGCGTAAGCTTCTGCGAACGTTGCACCCACACCCATTACTTCACCTGTTGAACGCATTTCAGGGCCCAATAGAGGGTCAACACCAGGGAATTTGTTGAACGGCAGAACCACTTCTTTCACTGAGTAGTAAGGAGGGATAATCTCTTTAGTAAAGCCTTGTGACTCTAGAGATTGACCCGCCATTACACGTGCAGCGATTTTCGCTAGAGGAGCGCCTGTCGCTTTCGATACGAATGGTACCGTACGAGCAGCACGAGGGTTCACTTCAATTAGATAAACGTCGTTATCTTTCACAGCAAACTGCGTGTTCATCAAACCGCGCACACCGAGTTCGAATGCTAACTTCTCAACTTGCTCACGCATCTTGTCTTGAATTTCCTGACTTAGCGTGTATGCAGGCAGTGAACATGCAGAGTCACCAGAGTGAACACCCGCTTGTTCGATGTGCTCCATGATACCGCCGATAACGACGCGTTCACCGTCACAGATAGCATCAATATCAACTTCGGTTGCATCATCCAAGAAACGGTCTAGCAGAACTGGAGACTCGTTCGATACGCTTACTGCTTCGTTGAAGTAGCGACGCAGGTCTTGCTCGTCGTATACGATTTCCATCGCACGACCACCGAGTACATAAGATGGACGAACAACTAATGGGAAGCCAATTTCTTTCGATTTCTCAACCGCTTGCTCCATCGTTGTTACTGTCGCGTTTTCTGGCTGAAGTAGACCTAAACGGTCAACAGCGGCTTGGAAGCGTTCACGGTCTTCCGCACGGTCGATAGCATCTGGGCTAGTGCCAATGATTGGCACACCAGCCGCTTCTAGAGCACGAGCCAGTTTAAGTGGCGTTTGACCACCGTACTGAACAATCACACCTTTTGGTTTTTCAACGCGAGCGATAGACAGTACATCTTCCAGAGTTACTGGCTCGAAGTACAGACGATCAGACGTATCGTAGTCAGTAGATACCGTTTCTGGGTTACAGTTAACCATAATGGTTTCGTAACCGTCTTCACGCAGCGCAAGTGATGCATGAACACAACAGTAATCGAATTCGATACCTTGGCCGATACGGTTTGGACCGCCACCAAGAACCATGATCTTATCTTTGTCTGTTGGGTTTGCTTCACATTCTTCATCGTAAGATGAGTACATGTAAGCCGTGTCAGAAGAAAACTCTGCTGCACATGTATCCACACGTTTGTAAACCGGATGAATATCAAACTGCTCACGAGCACGGCGAATTTCACTTTCAGCGACACCAAGCAATTTAGACAAGCGAGCATCAGAGAAGCCTTTGCGTTTCATCTGACGAAGCACTTCTTTGGTCAAACCTGCGTAGCCGCCCGCCTTGACTTGTTCTTCGAGTTTTACAATTTCTTCGATTTGAACCAGGAACCAGCGGTCGATTTGAGTCAAGTTGAACACACCGTCGACTGACATACCCGCTCGGAATGCATCGGCGATGTACCAGATACGCTCTGCACCTGCTTCTTTAAGTTCGTGACGAATCTTAGTCAGTGCATCTGGCGCTTCCAGATCGACCATCTCATCAAAACCAGTTGCGCCAACTTCTAGGCCACGCAGTGCTTTGTGAAGAGATTCTTGTTGGTTACGACCAATCGCCATTACCTCACCAACCGATTTCATCTGAGTTGTCAGACGATCGTTTGCACCAGCAAATTTCTCGAAGTTAAAGCGAGGGATCTTAGTTACGACGTAGTCGATAGTTGGTTCAAATGACGCAGGTGTTGCACCACCTGTGATGTCGTTTTGTAGTTCGTCTAGCGTAAAGCCAACAGCCAGTTTCGCTGCAATTTTCGCGATTGGGAAGCCTGTTGCTTTTGATGCTAGCGCAGAAGAGCGAGATACACGCGGGTTCATCTCGATGATGACCATACGACCATCTTTCGGGTTGATACCAAACTGTACGTTTGAACCACCTGTTTCAACACCAATCTCACGTAGAACGGCTAGCGATGCATTACGCATAAGCTGGTATTCTTTGTCAGTCAGTGTTTGTGCTGGAGCAACCGTGATTGAGTCACCCGTATGGATGCCCATTGGGTCAAAGTTCTCGATTGAACATACGATGATACAGTTGTCCGCTTTGTCACGAACGACTTCCATTTCGTACTCTTTCCAACCGATGAGTGACTCATCGATAAGAAGTTCGTTGGTCGGAGATAAGTCCAGACCGCGACGACAGATTTCTTCGAACTCTTCTTTGTTGTACGCAATACCACCACCAGTGCCACCCATGGTGAACGATGGACGAATGATACAAGGGAAGCCAACCATATCTAAAACTTTGTAAGCTTCTTCCATGCTCTTCGCTGTATCTGCGCGAGGACACTCAAGGCCGATAGACTTCATCGCTTTATCAAAACGAGAACGGTCTTCCGCTTTGTCGATTGCATCAGCCGTTGCACCAATCATCTCTACGCCAAACTCTGCGAGAACGCCGTGCTTCTCTAAATCTAACGCACAGTTAAGTGCTGTCTGACCACCCATAGTTGGCAGAACTGCATCAGGACGTTCTTTCTCGATGATCTTGCGTACAACTTCCCACTGAATCGGCTCGATGTAAGTCGCATCTGCCATCTCTGGGTCAGTCATGATGGTTGCTGGGTTAGAGTTAACCAGGATAACTCGGTAACCTTCTTCGCGAAGAGCTTTACACGCTTGTGCGCCAGAGTAGTCAAACTCACATGCCTGACCGATAACAATCGGACCAGCACCAAGAATTAGAATACTTTGAATGTCAGTACGTTTTGGCATTATCTACTACTCCGAATTAAGCGCTGTGTTTTTTGATTAGTTCGATAAAGTGGTCAAATAGCGGTGCCGCGTCATGTGGACCAGGGCTCGCTTCTGGGTGACCTTGGAAGCTAAATGCTGGCTTGTCTGTGCGGTGGATACCTTGCAAAGAGCCATCAAATAGCGATACGTGAGTAGCACGTAAGTTTTCCGGTAATGTTGCTTCATCTGCCGCAAAGCCGTGGTTTTGCGAAGTGATCATCACAACGTTACGCTCTAAATCTTTTACTGGGTGGTTTGCACCGTGGTGACCAAACTTCATTTTCACCGTTTGCGCACCTGATGCTAGCGCCAGAATTTGGTGACCTAGACAAATACCAAAAATTGGCAGGCCTTTTTCTAGGAACACTTTGGTTGCTTCAATCGCGTAAGTACATGGTTCTGGGTCACCAGGGCCGTTCGATAAGAATACGCCATCTGGATTTAGTGCCAGAACTTCTTCCGCTGACGTTTCTGCAGGTACAACCGTTAAGCGGCAGCCGCGGTCAACCAACATTCGTAAGATGTTGCGCTTTGCGCCGAAGTCGTAAGCGACAACGTGGTATGGCAGCTCGCTGTCATCTTTCGCCTCTGGAAGTCCACCTTCAAGCGTCCACGAACCTTGCTTCCATTGATACGCTTCTTTTGTTGTAACTTCTTTCGCAAGGTCCATGCCTTTTAAGCCTGGGAATTCTTTTGCTTTCGCTAGTGCCAAAGCTTCGTCTAGGTTGTTGCCCGCAACAATACAGCCGTTTTGAGCACCTTTTTCACGCAGGATACGAGTGAGCTTACGAGTATCGATATCAGCGATGCCAACGATATTTTGAGACTTAAGATAATCAGAGAGGGATTGTTCGTTACGGAAGTTAGAAGCGATTAGAGGAAGATCGCGAATCACAAGGCCTTGTGCATGAATGGAAGAGGACTCTTCATCTTCGGAAGTGGTTCCGGTATTGCCAATGTGAGGATAAGTGAGAGTGACGATTTGCTGAGAATAGGAAGGATCAGTGAGGATTTCTTGATACCCCGTCATCGAGGTATTAAAAACGACTTCACCAACGGAAAGACCATCTGCCCCTATGGACACTCCGCGGAACACTGTCCCATCTTCTAGGACCAACAGTGCTAATTTACCCAAGACAACCTCCAGAATAAAAATGCAAAAAAAATAAATCAAACTGCAAACATGCCTTCCTTTACCTATAAAATCTACATAAATAGGTATTTCAGACAAATTGGCGGTATTCTAAAGTTGGACTCGAAACCTGTCAACCTACAATCAAAAATAAATGATTAATTTCTAGCGAGTAAGGTCATTTTGAATCAGTAAGGCCCAAAAAGATAACTTTTACATGCTATTACATAGAGAGGCATAGAGGTTTAATGAATTTTACAAATTTGAACTTTTTAGAGATCACAAAAAAGTATGAGTTTTTCACGCAAACGTTCACCCAACAAAAAAGACATTAGTTTTTGGACATCAAAACCCAAAATACCAACAAGACAACCAAAACAACAACAAAAGTAAGCACCAAAATACTTTCTGTTAGAATCATTTCATTTACAAATAATTCTATAGATATAAAAAAGCCGGCTACCGCCGGCGAATAATTATGTATTTAGAGTTCATTCAATCCCAAAACATCTGTCATGGTATAAAAGCCCGCTGGTTTGGCACTCAACCAAACAGCGGCCTTGACGGCGCCATTAGCAAACGTCATACGATCGGTCGCTTTGTGCGTTATCTCCACTCGTTCCCCGATATCAGCAAACATGGCTGTGTGCTCACCGACAATATCGCCAGCGCGAATTGTAGCAAAGCCGATCTCATCTTTAGTACGTTCACCTGTGATACCTTCTCTCGCATAGACAGCTACATCATTCAGCTTGTTGCCCATCGCACCAGCAATGGCTTCGCCCATCCCGATAGCAGTACCAGAAGGAGCATCAACTTTATGACGATGATGTGCTTCGACAATCTCAACATCACAGTAGTCGCCCATCACTTTGGCTGCTTTCTCAAGAAGCTTAAATACTAGGTTCACACCAACAGAGTAGTTAGGAGCCATGACAACAGGCACTTGCTTAGCGGCTTCGTCAATCAGTTCACGCTCTGCATCACTGAAACCAGTCGTCCCAATCACAATACTCTTTCCATGCTTCTTACACAGTTCAAGATTCGCCAACGTACTTACTGGGGCAGTAAAATCGATGATTACATCAAAATTATCGACGTCTTTAGCAAGATCATCCGTTAAGAACACATCGAATTTGCCTTCACCACAAAGTTCACCGATATCGACACCGACAAGTGAGGACTCAGGTCGTTCTGATCCCGCGCTCACTGTCGCCTCTGGATTAAGGTGTGAAGCTTTAACCAAATTACGGCCCATTCGGCCTGCTGCTCCTGCGATTGCAATACGAACCATTGCGCTTTCTCTCCTTCTCTGGATAACGAGGTTTGCTCTCGTTCTCTCGTTTCGCTTAATCTGTTTAAACTAACAACATACCGTGGTTACCACAAGCAAGTTCATCAGGCTTAAGCGAACTCTTTTACGACACGCTCCAAGATAGGCACGTTCGCTTCAGGAAAGGCATAGTTACCCAATTCTCTTATCTCAACCCAGCGACCTTCTTGACCTTCTCGGCCGTAAGGCTCATTACTGAACTTAGATACCGTAATAAAATCAAACTTAAGTGATTTGTCTGGATAGTCATATTCCAAATGCTCGAAAAGGGCTTGCTCAGTAACTTCAATTCCTACTTCTTCTTCAAGTTCTCTTGCTAGAGCATGTTCAATACTTTCTCCTGACTCGACTTTCCCGCCGGGAAACTCCCAAAACCCGCCTTTATGCTTGTCGTCTGGACGCTTTGTAATAAAAATTTTTGATTTGTCTTGGTTAAAAATAATAGCCGCGACTATGTGAATTCTTTTCATAGGGGTTCCTAACTCTCAAGCCGTTACGCTTCAACGGTCTTTGCATCTCTAAAACTATCCGATGCTATCAAAACTTATGAAATTCGACAGCCACAGAATTTGCTTAAAAAAAGAGCCGCCTAGGCGACTCTTTAAAAAATTATCTGACTAATACGTTAGTCGATTTTGCCGTGGCACTGTTTATACTTCTTACCACTACCACAAGGGCAAGGCTCATTGCGACCTACTTTACGTTCATCACGTACCATTGGCTGACTTGAACCTTCTTCAGATTCTTCACCTTCAGAAAGAGGGTTTTGTGCTGCTGCGTGTTGCGCTTGAGCACGACGAGCGGCCTCTTCAGCTTGCGCACGACGTTGCTCTTCCATACGTTCAACTTCTTCTTGTTGCTGAACTCGAACGCGAGATAGAACAGTAATCACATCAGTTTTCAGCGCTTCTAGTAGACCTTCAAACAGTTCAAACGATTCACGCTTGTATTCCTGTTTCGGGTTCTTCTGCGCATAGCCGCGTAAGTGAATACCCTGACGCAAGTGATCCATTGCTGCCAAGTGCTCTTTCCAAAGCGTATCCAGAGTTTGAAGCATAACCGATTTCTCGAAGTTACGAAGCACTTGGGCACCCACCACTTCCTCTTTCTCTTTGTACACTTCAACGGCTAGATTGATGATCTTCTCGCGTAGCGCCTCTTCGTAAAGCTTATCGTCTTCTTCAAGCCATTGCTTCACTGGCGCATCAAGATCGAAGTCTGCTTTCAAGCGCTCTTGTAGACCTTCAACGTCCCACATATCTTCTAGTGATTGTGGCGGGATGTACTCATCAATAACCGCGGTTAGCACATCTTCACGGTTTTGCTCGATCATACCGCTGATGTCTTCAACGTTCATCAATTCGTCGCGCAGCTCGTAGACAACCTTACGCTGATCGTTCGCCACATCATCGTATTCTAGTAGCTGCTTACGGATATCAAAGTTACGGCCTTCCACTTTGCGCTGTGCTTTTTCAATTGAGCGAGAAAGCATTTTCGATTCAATAGCTTCACCTTCTTCCATACCACTTTGAATAAGGCTCGCCATACGATCAGAAGTGAAAATACGTAACAAAGAGTCTTCCATAGATAGGTAGAAGCGCGATGAACCCGCATCACCTTGACGACCAGAACGACCACGTAGCTGGTTATCAATACGGCGAGATTCGTGGCGCTCAGTACCAATGATGTGTAGACCACCAGCATCTAATACTTGATCATGTACCACTTTCCACTCTGCTTTAATCGCATCGATTTGTTCTTGAGTTGGGTTCGCCAAAGCTTCCACTTTTGATTGCCAACTACCGCCAAGCACAATATCCGTACCACGACCGGCCATGTTGGTCGCGATAGTTACCGCACCAGGCATACCCGCTTCAGCAACAATTTCCGCTTCCTTCTCATGGAATTTTGCATTCAGTACGTTGTGTTTGATCTTAGCCTTCTTCAATGCGTTAGAAAGAAGTTCTGATTTTTCAATCGATACGGTACCAACCAATGTTGGCTGACCTTTCGCAACGCGCTCTTTGATATCTTCAATGATTGCAGCAAACTTCTCAGCTTCGGTGCGGTACACCACATCCGGCATATCGTTACGAATCATAGGTTTGTTGGTTGGGATAACCACCGTTTCCAAGCCATAAATAGATTGGAACTCAAACGCCTCAGTATCCGCAGTACCTGTCATACCAGACAGTTTTTCGTATAAGCGGAAGTAGTTCTGGAAGGTAATCGAAGCCAAAGTTTGGTTTTCGTTTTGAATCTTAACGCCTTCTTTCGCTTCTACTGCTTGGTGAAGACCTTCAGACCAACGACGACCTGGCATTGTACGACCAGTATGTTCATCAACAATTACTACTTCACCTTCGTCAGTAACGATGTAATCAACGTTGCGCTCAAACAACACATGAGCACGCAAAGCGGCATTCACGTGATGTAACATGCTGATGTTAGTCGGAGAGTAAAGTGTGTCACCCTCTTCCATAAGACCATTTTTCACCAACAGTTCTTCAACGTACTCTTGGCCCGTTTCTGTGAGGTATACTTGCTTTGATTTCTCATCAACAGTGTAGTGACCATCACCACGATATTCTTCAGAGTCTTCTTTGTCTTGCTTTTTAAGATGCGGGATCAAAAGGTTGATTCGGGTGTATAGCTCAGAGCTATCTTCAGCAGGACCAGAAATGATTAAAGGGGTACGAGCTTCATCAATTAGGATTGAGTCCACCTCATCGACAACTGCAAAGAAGCGTTCACGTTGTACGCGATCTTCGCTACGGAAAGCCATATTGTCACGAAGGTAGTCAAAACCAAATTCATTGTTGGTTCCGTATAGAATGTCAGCTTGGTACGCTTCTTTTTTCTCTTGAGGAGGCATGTTTGGCACGTTTACGCCAACAGTCATACCTAAAAATTCAAATAGAGGGCGGTTTGTCTCTGCATCACGTTTAGCTAGATAATCGTTCACTGTTACAATATGAACGCCTTTACCAGCTAGGGCATTTAGGTAAGCAGGAAGCGTTGCCGTCAGCGTTTTACCTTCACCCGTACGCATTTCAGCGATTTGACCCGCATTTAGAACCATACCACCGATAAGCTGGACGTCGAAGTGGCGCATACCGTAGACACGCTTAGATGCTTCACGAACCGTAGCAAAAGCTTCTGGAAGTAGTTTATCAAGAGTTTCACCCTTCTCTAGGCGCTCACGGAATTCAACCGTCTTTGCTTTTAGCTCTTCGTCACTTAGAGCCTCGAATGTTGGCTCATAGTTATTAATTTCTTTTACAATTTTTCTAAGGCGGCGCAGTGTTCGGTCGTTGCGACTGCCAATCACTTTTGTCAGTAGCTTAGTTATCATTTTTCGTGAATCTCTCTTTATTCAGACCGTTCCCGATCTACTCATAATGCCTTCAGTCTCTGCCAGTTTGGAACTAAGAATACTGAGATAAATCATTTATCAAAGATATTGAGTTCAAACATCCATATTTCAAGGCTAAGTTTTGAAACAATGTGGCTTAGTGTAAGGATTTTTAATCGATACAACCATAAATAGACGTATTTGTTTGAAGCACTCTGAAGTTTTTACTTAAAGTGGTGACTGATTAGCCGATATTGCATACCGCAATATGTGTAATCCATCCAGAGCAAACTTTGCTTTTTACCTTGCTACATTGTAAAACTGAAGCTAAAGACGTTAATGTAAACTATACCTTGATAGAAAGCTGCTCTAGAATAGCTATATCTCAACAAAATTAGATTTTACCTATGCGTGATCACCGTCCAACCTCGACTGAAGATGTTATTGCTGAGTCACAGTTCAAGCAGATTCAAGAACATGCTGGAGAAATCTTACAGCTTAACCAAGCTTTGCAAGAGGTCTTACCCACGGGGACGGCCGATCATTGCCGAGTAGCGAATGTTCGTAACGGCCATCTATTGATCGATGTCTCTAGTGCCGCGATCAAAATGAAGATCGATTACGATCGCCTCATGATCCTAAATAAACTTCGTACTCAAGGCTTTGCCAAGCTGATGAGCGTTGAAGTGAGGATCAATCCTTCACTATATCGAAACCGCTTTCAACAAGGCGACAGACCTAAGCGTCCACCACTAACCGAATCTGCAGCAAAGTCATTAATGACGATTGCCGACATGGCGCCACCGAAAATTCAAGAGCGTTTAAAACGATTAGCCGATATGGCAGAAAAGGAAGATCGTAAGTGAACGTTATTTCAATATGCTGAAAGCTTGAATGTTATTGATAAATCCAGGATTAAAGCCAAATAGCAAAAAACCAGGCATAAGCCTGGTTTTTTTATTAATTCTAATGCCAAGTATTTACGCAAGCACCATATTTGGTTCTGCGAATGCTACTGGTGAGCCGACTTCTTCTTCGAATGTAGTCCACTCCCACGCTTCCTGATCTGCAAGAACAGCACGTAACAGTTGGTTATTTAAACCGTGGCCAGATTTAAAGGCACGGAATTCACCAATGATTGGGTGGCCACACATGTAAAGGTCACCAATCGCATCCAACACTTTGTGAGTCACAAACTCATTTTCAAAGCGTAGACCTTCTTCATTAAGAATACGGTAATCATCCAAAACGATAGCATTGTCAAAACTACCACCCAAAACTAGGTTTTGAGATTGTAGATATTCGATATCACGCATAAAGCCAAACGTACGTGCTCGAGAAATCTCACGAACAAAGCCTTTTGACGAGAAATCAAACAGCAAACGTTGCTCGTCTGATTCAATCGCTGGGTGATTAAACTCAATTTCGAAGTCCATACGGAAGCCGTTAAATGGTACAAATTCTGCCCATTTATCACCATCTTCAAAACGAACTGGCTTTTTGATACGGATGAAGCGTTTTGGCGCATTTTGCGTTTCGATACCTGCTTGTTGTAGCAAGTATACAAATGGGCTTGCACTACCATCCATGATCGGAATTTCAGGTGCGTCTACTTCGACAATAATGTTATCGATGCCCATACCAGCAAGTGCCGCATTCAAGTGCTCAACAGTTGAAATACGCACACCTTCATCGTTTACCAATGCAGTACAAAGCATGGTGTCACGAACCGAAGCTGGATCAGCTGGAAAATCTACAGGTGGATTTACATCTGTACGACGGTAAATGATACCTGTATTTGCAGCAGCCGGGCGCAGAGTAAGTGTGACTTTACGACCAGAGTGGAGACCCACACCAGTTGTTTTCACTATTTCTTTCAGAGTACGTTGTCTGATCATCTGCTTGCCTCTCAAAAATTTGCTACAAAACACGGCCGTCTGTAACGTCGACCGTGAATGCTACCATAATTTTGAGCCATGTCAAATTTATGGGTTAAAGATTAATCAGCCTGACGACGCAAAAATGCCGGTATGTCTAAATAACCACTTTCCTTTTCTTGCTTTGGAGCCGCAGAACTTTGGCTCGACGAAGCTGGAGAAGAAGGAGCAGTGTTTGTCGGCTGAGGAGTTACCTGTGGCTTCTCTTGCACTTGATTATTCTGCAAAGTCTGTGCCGGTTTTTCTTCAGCTTGCGTTGCCGCTGCTTGTTGCTGTGGTTGAGCTTGCGGCGTCGGTGCCACTTTAGCTTTACCACCCGCAACTAGCGTGATATCTGGCTTTTTCTCATTACCAATACCTGTCGCTACAACTGTTACGCGGATTTCGTCAGTCATATCAGGGTCTAGAGAAGTACCGATAACAACAGTCGCATTGTCAGAAGCGAATGCCTTCACTGTATTACCAACCGTCTCAAACTCGTCAAGACGCATATCCAGACCAGCAGTAATATTGACAAGAACACCACGAGCGCCCGCTAGATCGATGTCTTCCAGAAGTGGGCTAGAAATTGCCATTTCAGCCGCTTCTTCAGCACGGTCTTCACCTTTGGCGATGCCGCTACCCATCATTGCGTGACCCATTTCAGACATTACAGTTCTTACGTCCGCAAAGTCGACGTTGATCATGCCAGGGCGAGTAATTAGCTCAGCAATACCTTGAACGGCATTCTTAAGAACATCGTTAGCGCTTGCAAAAGCTTCTAGTAGTGTTACACCACGACCAAGTACTTTAAGTAGCTTTTCGTTTGGAATCGTGATCAAAGAGTCAACATGCTTAGAGAGCTCATCGATACCTTGCTCAGCAAATGCCAAACGCTTTTTACCTTCAAAACTAAACGGTTTAGTTACTACCGCTACTGTTAGAATGCCAAGCTCTTTAGCCACTTCAGCAATAACAGGCGCTGCACCAGTACCGGTACCGCCACCCATACCAGCTGCGATAAACACCATATCGGCGCCAGTCAGGGAATCTTTAATTCGATCTCTGTCTTCGAGAGCTGCGTCACGGCCAACCTGTGGATTAGCACCTGCACCCAGACCTTTAGTGATATCACCACCGATCTGAATTACATTGCCAACGCTTGTCTTACGAAGTGCTTG
>NZ_JAWOTI010000016.1:0-119473 GCF_033338775.1 Vibrio sp. Vb1018 | reverse complement strand
ACTAACATTCGTATTTTCGTTGTGAACCCAGGTACACAAAACGCTGAGTGTGGCGTGTCTTACTGCCCACCAGAAGCAGTAGAATCGACCGACACTGAACTCTCTTACAGCGGTTTTTCAGCTTACGTGGATGAGCTAAGCCTGCCATTCCTTGAAGACGCTGAAATCGATTTTGTTACCGATAAAATGGGCTCTCAGTTAACGCTAAAAGCACCTAACGCTAAAATGCGTAAAGTTGCGGACGACGCACCACTGGTTGAGCGCGTTGAGTACGTTATCCAAACTCAAGTGAACCCACAACTTGCTGGCCACGGTGGTCACGTAAACTTGGTTGAGATCACTGAAGACGGTGTTGCGATTGTTGCATTTGGTGGCGGTTGTAATGGCTGTTCTATGGTTGACGTAACACTAAAAGAAGGCATCGAGAAAGAGCTGCTAAACCAGTTCATTGGTGAACTAACCGCAGTTCGTGATGCTACAGAACATGACCGTGGTGATCACTCTTACTACTAAGAGTAAACACTGTCAGAAAATGGGAGGCTTCGGTCTCCCATTTTTGTATCGATACTGAGGTGATGCTGAGATGCTTAGCTCGACTCGTAAAATCCGCTAGAAACTCAGGCGGAGTTCTCATATATTAAGAATCTTACGCATCTCGTAAACGCCAACGACACCAAGGAGCCAGCGTCATGCCGAAACGAACCCCACCAGAGATACTCTCATGCCAGACGGTTGCAAAATCCAAACTGTTTGCTGTGGAAGCGCTCGACCTTCGTTTTTCCAATGGTGAGCATCGTACTTATGAGCGTATGAAGCCAAGTGGACGAGATGCTGTAATGGTAGTCCCTGTAACAGAACAAGGCGATTTATTACTGGTGCGTGAATACGCCGCTGGAACTGAACGTTACGAGCTAGGTTTCCCAAAAGGGCTGATTGACCCAGGAGAAACACCACACCAAGCTGCGGATCGTGAGTTAAAAGAAGAAATCGGCTTTGGCTGTAATCAGTTAACCCCGTTGAAACAAGTTATCCTCGCGCCATCTTACTTTTCGAGCAAAATGACTCTATTTTTAGGACAGGCGCTTTATCCAGAGAAGCAAGAAGGCGATGAGCCTGAACCACTGGAAATTGTGCGTTGGCCACTTGCGCAAGCCGAAGAGTTATTAACTCACATGGATTTCTGTGAAGCACGAAGCATCACAGCGCTAATGTTGGCACTGAAACACTTACCAAACACCACTCACAAGCATAACCAATAACGGTCATTAGAACCGAATAACACTGTGAGTAAGGACTATCACTTATGCCAATGACAAAAGATCTATCTCACCTACTTCCTCAAGTCATCGAGATTGCCCGCAGTGCTGGGCAAATGATCCTCGAAATATATGAAAAGAAGCAATACGAGGCCTACACCAAAAGTGACGAAACTCCCGTAACAAGTGCGGATATTGCAGCTCACAAGTTCATCACTGAACGCTTGAGTGATCTGACGCCTGACATTCCCGTGTTGTCAGAAGAAGACGCAGACATAAGCTTAGAGCAACGCGCTCAGTGGGAACGTTATTGGTTAGTCGACCCTCTTGATGGTACTCAAGAATTCATCGCTCGCAGTGGTGACTTTGCCACTATTATTGCGTTGGTCGACAACAATCGACCAACCATGGGCGTCGTTTACGGCCCTGTATCTGGCGTGACTTACTACGCTTATAATGGCAAAGGCGCCTGGAAAATTCCCGACATGTCGGACAGCGTCAAAATCCATACACACAAACACGAACAGCCAGAGCAAAGCATCGCAATTGCTATTAGTCGTCGCCAAGACATCAATCGTATTACTAACCGTATGAGCAGCGCCTGGAATTACGACTTAATACCGCTCGGTTCTGCAGCATTGAAAGCATGCCTCGTCGCGGAAGGGGCGGTAGATTGCTATCTCCGACTAGGTCCAACAGGTGAGTGGGACACCGCTGCGACACAATGCATTGTTGAAGAAGCTGGCGGACGTATTCTCAGCACGCAATTAGAACCGCTGTCATATAACGAGCGGGAAACACTAGAAAACCCGAACTTTATTGTTCTTGGTGATGCGGATTTACCTTGGAATGAGATTTTACAACGCAAAGATTAAGCGCCCTATCGGTAAAATTTAGAGCACAAAATTCTAGCAATAGAAAGGCCACGAATATCTTCGTGGCCTTTTCTTTTTGACCTTCTGTACAGCACTTGGAGTATTTGGCCTACTATGTTCCAATTGCCTGTAAAGCTGAACGAAAGAAAACAAATCAATTAAAAATCATGGCTTTAAATTTCCATTCATTCCCAATGTACAGCGAATAGAGGTTTTAGCTTACGATGATCCAAAAGCAAAAAGAGCTGCACAATAGCAGCTCTTTTAAGATATTGGATTTTGTCACGATAGGTTAGAAGCGCCCTTGGTAATTAAACTCATATTGACCTTGAGCATTCGGCTTACCCAACCATTTCAGTTGCTCCCCCATGCTGGATGGGAACTCTGCACCAGGTTTGAACCACGCTTTGGTTGAGTACCGTTGATTAGGCATCAGTTCAGCGGAAAACGCCGCAGAGACTTGTTTGCTGCTCTGCTCACCAGTTGCCGTCAATACACTATCCTGACAGTTTATATCGGCAATCACAGAACCGAGATCTAAGCTGCCAACGGGGCTTTGAATACCACTGGCATTCCATACTAAAGTGCCTTCACCGTTCTTACACCAAGGCGCAGCATAAGTCGCATGACGAATATTCAGCTCAAGCTGCCCATCAACACCAACAGGCACAGGGAGGCGCGCTTGCTCAACAACTTTTACCGCCGGAATCGAGGCAACTAAGTTTTTGGCATAAGGGCCATCACTTAAGCTATAGCCGACAAAACCGCGCCCACGAACGTCCATTTCACTACCACGACCAAAGCGCACAGCAAACTCAGCTTTACCTGTCAGTAGACTCGACCATTGGAAATCCCAATTAACTTCTCCAAGGTTCTGGCGCTGCCAACGAATACTAGCAGCTTGACCTTGCCATACCGAACCGTTGGCTCCTTGAATGTCCAGGCCTCTCACTGTTGGTGCTTGTTGTAACACCCAAGAGACTGGTAATCCCATTAAAAGACTGACTGAAAAAAAGACGATAAAGATAACAACGTAAAGTACTGCTCGCTTCACCTTAACCTCGCTTAAACTGAAGGCGGTTTACATCGATCATGCCCGCTTGCTCTGTTCGGTCGATATCTAAAAATTCGACTTCAATACCCTGTTGCTCTTTCAAGTAACGTAACCAATCCACTAGTTGATTAAACGCGAGTGGTTTGATCCACACTTGAACGCTCTCATTACGAGGTTGTACTCGAATCAACTCAACTTTATAACGACGAGCTGAAGAAGAAACTAACTGATTCAACGGTTGACTAGAGTAGCTCACACCGCTGCTTTTTCGCAGTGCAGTGATACCATCCGCTTTATCTTGTACCCAAGCTAGCAACTGCTTTTCACTTTGAATACGTGACTGAGCTAGCTCCGCACTTTGACTCATTGGTTGTAATAAACCCCAATAAATAATACCGATAACGGCAATAGCGCCACATCCCATGACCAAACGCTGCTCACGCTGCGAGATGCTGCTCCACCAAACCTGAGCTTGAGAAATTAAATTTTTCATCATCACCTCACAAACGCTTCAAAACAAAGCTGCCAACCACAACGTTATCGCTACGGTTCAACTGACCTTGCTCAACATTAAACTTCTCTGCCAATTTCACACGAGCCTGCTCAAAAGGTTGGAAGTCTGAACTACGAGCCTGAATACGTACTTCGCCACGTTGTCCGTCGTATTTAAAGCTAGTGATCTCCAAGTCGCTGACCTGACCAAGCGTCGCGGGTAATGCCGCCAACCATGACAACATTGCCTGCTGACCACCTCCACCAGATAAGCGGCGCTCTTCATCATCCATTTGTCGTTTGAGGTAACTAACGGTAGGAATGCGTCTTTTATTTGGGAACACTTGGCGGAAAATACGCTCACTCTCCTCACGATACGCTTGAGCTTGTGCTTCGTACTTGTGGACCACGAGCAACTGCTGCGCAACCATGACGACAATAAGCACCCCCGCAGCAATGGTGGCTTTTTGCCAGAGCTTCCAGTATTTACCCCAAGAAGATTTCGGCTTGAAGATCCCAGTCAGCAAATTGACTTTGCTTTCTGTCACCCCCTTCGCCAGTAAAGCCATCGTCATTTCTTCTGGTTGCGGCTCCCATATTTCAGGTAACGCAGATTCCGGGACCGAGCTATAGCAATCGAGCTTCCAACCTTCATGATTTTGTAGATAAGAAGAGAGGTAAAGGTCTAACCAAGAAGCGTCGACAACCGCGCCCTCTGTCGCAGAGTGACGAATTAGCCATTGCTCGCCAATCATTGCAGCACTGCTGTGATCTCCACGAACCGGTAACGCAAGCACATCGGGTAAAATGCGTTTAATGGCGATACCTTGGCTTGAGAAACGTTGCAGTACAGTCTGAATCCAAGCACGTTCAACTGCGCAAATCTGCGCTTTATCCGCTTGTTTACCCAACACGCTAAAGTGCAGGCCATCAACGTCCTGAGCAACTTCGTCTTCCACTAAGTACGGTAACATCGCCTCGAATTGGCGTGTTGCACCAGGCGGTATATCCACTTGCGTCAGGACCACATCATTACTCGCCAACAGCGCCACAACTTGGCGCTGACCAGCATATGAGACCAATTCATCTAAGTGTTCCCACCCGGCGATTTCACCGCTAGCAATCACTTCCTGTTGATCTGTCGACCACACCACCCAAGGAATGGTACTTTGTTGTTCGCTACTCAGCCGAACGGTCAGAAACTCGCTCACTGATCCCTCCAAAACGACGGCGAACTACGGTCACCGTTTCTCTATTTGTACTTTGCAAAAGGCTTCGGATACGTACACGTGATTCATCCACCAACACTTGTGCATCCAATTCAAAAAAGGCGCTATCCACACCCAAATAGCCTTTGGCGTTTTTCTTTACATCTTCACTTAAGCCAGCCATTTCTGACTCTGCTAAAAATTCATCAATGCTATCCCACCCATCAAATGGGCGTTTTTCAATTAGCTGAATCGCATCACTACTGCTTAAGTTTGGTGAGAACATTGCCACCAAAATCGGAGTTTGCTCAACATCAATCGTATTCACGTTTAAACGCCAGTCATCACTTGGCAATGCACAGACCAACGGCTCCAATTTTTGGAAAATTTCACCACTCACCTGATAGACAGCCCGTAACTCGGAAGCATCTGCCATCCAACCATTTGATGCCAAATAGGAAGGTTTCATCGCTTCATATGTGCTGTCTTCAACCCCAGTAGTCGAACGGACAGAGTCATCAGCATCAATGTATTCCCAAGTAGAGTCTGCAATGATTTCTGCTTGATATGGCTCGACATCCAACTCTTCTAATAGGCGCTGCAATACATTCACTAAATATGGTCTTGTAATTTGCTGACCCGTTGGTTGCACACGACTCAATACATTTAGATTAAAGCACGCTTGCTTGTCTCTAATTCGTCCCGCCGCTTGACCATAATCTAACGGATAGACTTGCTCTTTTATCGCCCACGGTTGACTCATATTAATCGTGTCGGTGTCTTTATAACTTTGTTCGATACCCACTTTTGCTAGCGCCTCGACGCCAAGGCTGTACCAGTACGCTTGCTGGTAATTGATTTGATTAGCGCCTCGCTGAAACTGTAAGAACAAACGTTCCGACATGCTGGCGGCAACCGTCGCCATAATCGCCAGCAACATCAACACTATAATCAAAGCAACACCGCGCTGACGGTTAACCATTATTGCTGTCTCCTGAACTTTCCTCTTTCTGACTCAATGTGCCATCAGGAGTGAGATAAGTGCGGGCAATTTCTCCATAGTCTTTGAGAGTGAGAACAACAGAAACCGCTTTCGGCAGCGCTTTTTCTTCAGCCCACTCTTTTTTCCATTGCTTACCATCATAGAAACGCATATCAAATGACTCGACCTGCGTTAGCAATGGAGTAACAGTACCTTGTTGCCCAACCGGCGTATCAGGATAGCGCCACCATACTCGCTGCAGTGTTTCTTCTTTTAAGCGATAGCCAACCTTGGTTACTTCTCCACGAGGGAACTGCTGCTGAGGGTTGTGCCAACCTAAACGGGCAAACATCAGTCCTTTGGTATCGGAGTCCAACAGGTAATCGGACCAAAAAATTAGCCGGCTAGCAGGCTCTTCACCATTAGTACGTGTTTGACGCATCGCCATTTGACGAAAATCGTTATCCATCATCACCATGGCACGCTGAATTTCGTTTAAGCGTTGGGTTCGTTCTTGTGATAGCGCATTGCTACGCTGTACTTGCGATACCACTTGGTACGCAGCGACACTTAAACTGGCAAAGATGGCAATCGATACCAACACTTCAATAAGTGTAAAACCTTTTACCCTTTGGCGCGTATTTGCGCGGGGATTATTATTGCGCCACATAGCTTCGTACCGTTACTACAGGGCTCGCGCTTTTCTCTACCGAGACGCTCACATCAAATGCTTTCAGCAATGGCTGCGTCGTGGCGACTGGCGTGACTTTCCAGAACCAAGTGCGTCCTGCCAGCTCTTCTGTGCCGTTTTTCGCTTTGAGTTCTCCGGTATTCAACATCACATTTGCCATCTGATTATCCACAACCATGGCTGCAAACATTTTTTCTTCTAAATAACTGATTGTATTAATATGCTGGCTCACGGAGCGAATGACACTGATGGCAGCGGTGGCGAAAATTGCCAGTGCGACCAATACTTCCAGTAAGGTCATGCCTCTCGTCCGGCGATGACTCAAATTTGGGTGAGCTTGCTTAAAATTGCGCATTCTCATCCTCTTTCACTTCTTCGCCCGGAGCTAATAACAAAATTTGTCCACTTTCTTTGCCAATGACTCGCCAACCGTCATTAAAGGCATCACCATTTTGCGGAAAAAAAGACAGGGTAAATGGCGTGACTTCGGCGCTGGAAAAGATAAACACTTGCGGTGGCTCAATTTTCTTTTCGTCCTCTTCTTCTGCGAACATGTCTTCATCAAAAAGAGAACCTGGTTTGAATAAGCGCTCATCATTATCCCAAGCACCACCTCCGAGCTCGAGTTGTAGCGTAATATCTTCTTCTAGCTTGGTTTTGCTCGGAATCTGCTTTAATTTCAGAGGCTGCCAACCTTCTGAGGTTAAACTCAGTAGAGCGTAGGTCGATTTGGCATCATCCACTCGAACGCCAAAATCTTTACCGCTCAGCACCGCTTCTTCATTGAGCAGCTGTAAACGCTGAAAAAAGCTTTGAGCATACTGTTTGGAAAGATCTTTTTGGCTAGTCGGTAACGTCGAGATCACGGCCACAGCCGTAAGAGATAGCAAAACCAGCACCAATAGAATTTCTATCAATGTAAAACCGTTATGTTTTCGCATTTGTTTCATTAGTGCTGGCTTAGGCTCAATTATTGGAAGTCTTGCATGTTCCAGTTGCCAATATCTGCAGCTGGACCTTCTCCACCCTCTTGGCCATCTGCGCCTAGAGTGAAGATATCGATTGTACCGTTATCACCTGGGCTTAAGTATTGGTACTGGTTGCCCCAAGGGTCATTAGGAAGACGTTTGATGTAACCACCATCACGGTAGTTGCGTGGCTCTGGGTTAGATGGCTTGCTAACCAATGCTTCTAGACCTTGGTCCGTTGTTGGGTAAACGCTGTTGTCCAACTTGTACATATCTAAGGCATTTTCCAACGCGACAATGTCCGTAATCGCTTTTTGTTGGTCTGCCTTCTCTTTGTTACCCAATAGGTTTGGAACAACAAAACTTGCCAAAATACCCAGGATAACTACAACAACCATCACTTCTAAAAGTGTAAAACCCTGTTGTTTACTACGCTTAAACTTCATTTTTTTCTCCGAAAGTTAGATTAAAGCCATGCCGTTAGTAGACACGTCTTAATTCGAAATTATCCGCTCATCAAGTTATTCATTTCTAGCATTGGCATCAAGGTCGCCATCACAATGAACAACACTAATCCAGCCATTAATGCAATCAGCGCAGGAGTAAACACACCCAGAGCAATATTGACTGTTGATTCAAAGTTTTGATCTTGGTTATCGGCTGCCCGCGTCAACATGCTCTCTAATTCACCACTTTGCTCACCACTGGCGATCATGTGTAGCATCATTGGTGGAAACAAGCGAGTTTGGTCCAACGCCTTACGCAAACTAGCGCCCTCTCGGACGTTATCCGCTGCAAGCAAGACTTGCTGCTTCACATAACGGTTAGACATAACATCTACCGCAACGCGCATACCCTCGAGAATTGGAATCGCACTGGAAGTACAGATCGAAAGTGTTCGTGCGAATCGTGCGGTATTCAAACCTCGAGAGATCTTACCTATTAGCGGTAAGCTCAAGATTTTTCTGTCCCAAGCTAAGCGAAAGTCTGGCTTTTGCAACGCCAGTTTGAGGCCATAGAAAAGCGCCACCAGCACAACGAAAATAATCAGCCCCCAATCTTGCACAAACTCACTGGCTGCCAGTAAAAATTGCGTCGATTGAGGTAACTCTTGGCCCATCTGAATGATGGGTTCAATGATTTTAGGAACCACTGTCGCCAATAAGAACGAAACGATGACAACCGCGAATACCACCAAAACTACAGGATAAATCATGGCTTGAAGCAATTTAGATCGCATCTTTTGGCGGTTTTCGACATAGTCTGCCAAACGCTCTAATACGGTATCGAGGTGACCTGATTTTTCGCCCGCCGCAACCATAGAGCGGTACAGTTCATCAAACACGTGTGGGTAATCGGCAAAACTGTCGGCGAGCGGATAACCCTCGGTTACTTTCGAGCGAACCGCAGCCAACATAGAACGAATCCTCGGCTTTTCAGCCTGCTCAGAGACCGCACGCAAACACTCTTCCAAAGGCATACCTGATTGGACTAGCGTAGACAATTGCCGTGTGATGAGTGCCAGCTCAGATGTTGAGACGCCGCGCTTAAAGCTGACTGAACCTGAAGACTTAGCCGATTTAGCTTTCGTCTCAACCACTTCAATCGGGATCATCCCTTGCTCTTTGAGTCGCTGGCGCACTTGTCGGGCGTTGTCCCCTTCTATCGTGCCTTTTTTATGCTTGCCTTTTGCATCTAGCGCTTTGTACTCAAATGCCGCCATTAGGTTTCCTTCGTCACTCGCATCACTTCTTCAAGTGACGTAATGCCACGACGCACTTTGCTTAAACCATCGCTGCGAATACTTGGCGTATGGGCGCGAACGGCTCTCTCAATTTCTTGCTCACCAGACTCTCGGTGAATCAACTCTTGTACTTGCTCATCAACCATAATGAGCTCGTGGATACCTGTTCGACCTCGGTAGCCTTTTTGGTTACACGCTTCACAGCCTTTTGCTCGGTGCAGTTCTAACGGTTCATGCGCTTCCATACCAAACAGTTTTTTCTGTTCCGCATCGGCTTCATACGGCTCTTTACAGCTTGGACAAAGCGTTCGAACTAAGCGCTGCGCTAGCACCCCTAATAACGAAGAAGAAATAAGGAATGGCTCAATACCCATATCACGTAGACGCGTAATCGCACCCACTGCGGTGTTGGTGTGGAGAGTAGACATTACCAAGTGACCCGTTAAGGACGCTTGCACTGCAATTTGTGCGGTTTCTAAGTCACGGATCTCACCGACCATCACCACATCCGGGTCCTGACGCAGAATGGCACGCAAACCACGCGCAAAAGTCATGTCAACCTTTGGGTTCACCTGAGTTTGACCGATGCCATCAATATCAAATTCGATCGGGTCTTCAACCGTTAAAATGTTGCGTTCGTTGCTATTGATCTCTTGCAAGCCAGCGTACAAGGTGGTTGATTTACCAGAACCTGTCGGGCCCGTCACCAAGATGATACCGTGAGGGCGGCCAATCAAGTGACGGAAGTTGTCATGCACTGAAGGTGTCATGCCCAAACTATGTAAATCAAGACGAGTCGCGTTTTTATCCAACAAACGCATTACCACGCGCTCACCATGTGAGGACGGCATCGTAGATACACGCACGTCCACCGCACGACCACCGATACGCAACGAAATACGGCCATCTTGAGGCACACGCTTTTCTGCGATATCTAGTTTAGCCATAACCTTCACACGAGAAACTAGCAAAGGCGCTAACTTACGACTTGGGGTCAGAACTTCACGCAATACGCCATCGACACGGAAACGAATCGAAAGGGTTTTCTCGAACGTCTCAATATGAATATCCGACGCACCTTCTTTGATCGCTTCGCCCAACATGGCGTTGATCAATTTGATGATTGGCGCATCGTCTTCCGATTCTAATAAGTCTTCATCGTGCGGCAGTTCTTCAGCCAAAGAGAAGAAATCATCGCTATCAGCACCAATATCTTCCATCAACTGACGCGCTTCAGACGAGTCGCGTTGATATGCTTCGGTCAGCTTTTTATCAAAGGCTTCTTTATCGATAGGTTGCGGTACGAAGCTTTTCTTTAATACACGACGGACTTCAACCAGAGCCGCAGGGTTAAGCGGCTCGACATAGTAAAGAATAGGTGGACGCTCAGGATGCTCTGTCTCCAGCACCAGTTTAAAGCGGTTGGCAAAACTGAATGGCAGACGACGCATACTTGGCGCTGTGTCTAACATATCAACCATTAGTTGTTTTCCATTTGATCAATAAACGCTTGAATCTCTGTTGGGTGCTGACGCTCCTGGCCAAAGGCTGGCATAACCGGGATCTTCTCGTCTGCCATCAACTTCAACCCTTGATCCGCTTTATAAAGCTGTTCTGCGCGAATAAAGTTGTATTTACGCTGCGTAATACCGTCAGCCGTCACACCATCGCGAATAATCGTCGGCTTGATGAACACCATCAAGTTACGTTTTTCTGTTTGCGTGCTAGTTGACTTGAACAGGTGACCCAGTACCGGAATGTCACCCAATAGCGGCACTTTAGACTCACTTTCAAGTGCGCGTTCATCGACCAAACCACCAAGAACCAACATCTGACCATCTTGGATCATGACAGAGGTGTTTAACTGTCGTTTAGCAAAGCGAACGTCAACCGCACCGTTTGCGCCTAATACGTTGGAAACTTCTTGTTCAATGTTTAACTGTACAGAGTCACCTTCGTTAATTTGTGGCACTACTTTGAGTTTGATACCGACTTCTTTACGGTCAACCGTTTGGAATGGGTTGTCGTTGTTTGAGCCAGCCGTAGAGCCCGTAATAACCGGAACCTCTTCACCCACAATAAATGATGCTTCGCCATTATCCATTACGGTAATACTCGGAGAAGATAGAATGTTTGAGTTGGAGTCAGAAGCAACAGCACTAATTAGCGCTGTCCAGTCACCCATGACAATACTCATTGCCGCACCATTTACTCCGCTAAGCGCTGACGCTAGCGTAGAGTAGTCACCTGATTCAGTAACATCATATGGCGTTCGTTCGCCATTAGAGTTGGTATAGTATTCAGTGCGGGTTTGATCTTTTGCTTCTTCTAGACCAACCATCACCTGACCAATCGGGGCTCCTGAGTTACCGTACTGAATTACAGCACCCGTTTCTAATGAACCCCACTGAACACCTAGGTTAATACCATCACCTTCAGACATTTCGACAATTAACGCTTCAATAAGAACCTGAGCACGACGAATATCGAGTTGAGAAATGACGTCTTGTAATGCCATCATAATATCTGGTGGCGCTGTTAAAACTAACGAGTTAGTTGCAGCGTGAGCAGCAATGACGACCTCACCACGCGATGCACCTGATGTTTTCTGACCAGCTTGCTTTTCAGCTTGCAGGTTATCGGAAACACCTTTCAATACATCCACCAAGTCTTCAGCTTTCGCATTTTTCAGGTACACAACTCGGTTGTTACCTTTTGTCGCCATTTCAACATCAAGTTGACGAATCAAACGTTTCAAGCGGGCTCTTACTTTTGGATCACCAGAAATTAAAATCGCGTTAGTACGTTCATCGGCCACAATTTTAGGTTCAAGGAACTCTGGCGTGCTTTTCTGATTCGCACTTTTATTCAGTGCTTCGACAATGCGTACCATTTCAGCAGCAGATGCATTACGCAGCTCCACCAATTCAATTTCTTTATCGCCGGCTTGGTCAACACGCTTGATGATCTCTGCTAAGCGATTCACTACTGCCGCACGACCAGTAATCAAGATAATATTCGCTGGATCATAATGAACCACGTTACCGGCACCGGCGTTATCAATCAGCTGACGAAGTAGAGGAGACAACTCACGGACCGACACATTACGCACCGCGACAACTCGAGTGATAACACTATCGCCTTGCGCGCTACCATCACCTAACACAGGGATTGCTGAGGTTTTTGAGTCTTTTGCTTTGATAACCTTAAGTACCCCATTGTCCATCTCTACGACTGCGTAACCGTATACTTCAAGGACATTAAGGAAAAAGCTGTAATATTGCTCTTCGTTAAGTACGTCATAGCTGCGGACATCGATCTTACCGCGTACTGAAGGATCAACAATGATGGTCTTTTCGAGGTTACGACCCACTATGTTGATGAATTCTTGAATATCAGTGCCTTTAAAGCTCGCACTAAATTCGTTTGCCATTGCACCTGGTACGCAGAGTAAACTTCCTGCTAGTAGCCAAGCACTTTTGCTGAACCAATGTTTCACGTATGTCTCCCTGAACTTACGCCGGTTGCCTAAGTCTTACAATTGGATATAGATATCGTACTGTTGGCCGTCTCGCTCAACAGTTAAATTTAATTCTTGCGGATCGCTCATCACTTGCATCAGTTGTACTGAAGAAGACGGATCACTTAAATCGATCCCGTTCAGTTGAACCGCAATATCGCCAGGTTGTAGTCCTACATCATTAAATAATGCGGCATCACGACCAGGTGATACTCGATAACCAACAATGTCTCCGTCTTTTTTGACGGGTGAAATGGTGATGTATTTAAAAACGCTTTGTGGATCTTTCGCAATTTCCTCGCGGATTTGCTCTAATTTCTCTCCAACGTCAGACGTCGCTGCTTCTGCTCGCTGAGCTTGCGCCCTAGCTACCTGCGGCGATTCAGATAGCTTCTTATATTCTATACCTTCCATCATTAAGGTCTCGTCTCGACCTTGGTTATCAATGATGACGCGATCCACCAATACCGCTTTTAGTGTCGCACGTGTCCCTTCGATTTCTTCACCCAAACCGTACGTAGCTTGCTTACCTCGGTTAGCAATAACAGCAAGGCTGGTGTTGGCATCACTACTTGCAACCGCACCGACCAGCGTAAGGTTAAGGCGCGTCTTAGGGGCGTCTTTAACAATAGGCTGTTCTACAACCGCCGCTTTTTGCTCAGTGTATTTACCGAATAGGTTGGCATTCTGAAGGGCATTAAAATCTATCGCGTCGCCTTTATTGCTCGCAGCAACGCTACTCGCCGATGGACGCCATTGCGGCACTTCCGACGATTGAGGTATGGCTAACCACACAATTTTGCCAAGTATCCATCCGGTTATCGCAATAAACAGACAGGTAAGCAACAAGCTAAGTTTGGCTTGAATGGTATAATGATTGGACTTGATCTGAGCCAGTAGCGGTCTGCTTGATAATCCTGCACTTAGCTCTAAACGTTTCACTGAATGGATTCCTTTATTCTAACGTCCGTCATTTAAGCTATAACGATAGCTATCGACTTTAAATTGCTAAATTTGCAATAAAATTATTACTCAACAAAGAGCAGTGAACTATATCACAAGTTGTCTTTCATACCTTTTTCTTATGCAGTTTTTGCCAACTCCCTTGAAAAAAATACGCCTTGACTCCATCTGTAGGTGAATAATCCATCACTCATTGCTGTATTCGGGCAGTGATTAGATAGCGTAGTGTTCTATGAGTTCCCTAAATGAAGCCGTTAGGCTAGATAAATGGCTATGGGCCGCAAGATTTTACAAAACCCGCTCCATCGCGCGTAACATGGTCGATGGCGGTAAAGTCCACTATAATGGCCAACGAAGCAAGCCGAGTAAAATCGTTGAAGTGGGCGCTGAAGTCAGACTTCGTCAAGGCAACGAAGAAAAAATCGTGATCATCGAACAAATCTCAGATCAACGCCGAGGCGCTCCCATCGCACAAACCTTATATCGCGAAACCAATGAGAGTATCGCGAAACGTGAGGAACACGCGACTCAACGTAAGCTTAATGCCCACAACCCAAGTCCGGAACGCCGCCCAGATAAAAAGCAGCGCCGAGACATCATTAAGTTCAAACACCAATAAAAGCCGGAATTACCAACGAGGAAAGCACTCCATGGCAAATAATGTTTTAAACCGCTACCTATTCGAAGATCTTTCAGTACGTGGCGAGTTGGTACAATTGGATGAAGCGTACCAACGTGTTATCTCCAGCAAGGAATATCCGGCAGCAATAGAGAAACTGCTGGGTGAGCTACTCGTTTCAACTACTCTTTTAACTGCCACTCTTAAGTTCGAAGGTTCGATCACCATCCAGCTACAAGGCGACGGTCCCGTGTCTCTTGCCGTTATCAACGGTGACCATAACCAACGTGTTCGTGGCGTAGCTCGCTGGGAAGGCGATGTTGCCGATGAAGCAAACATTCACGATCTAATGGGTAAGGGCTACCTTGTGATCACCATCGAACCGAAAAACGGCGAGCGTTACCAAGGCGTCGTTGGATTAGAAGGTGACACTTTAGCAGAAGTGCTAGAAGGCTACTTTGCAAACTCAGAGCAGTTAAAAACGCGCCTATGGATCCGCACTGGTGAGCATGAAGGCAAAGCACACGCAGCAGGTATGTTGATTCAAGTGATCCCTGACGGCACTGGCTCTCCAGATGATTTCGAACATCTAGAGCAGCTCACTGATACAGTAAAAGATGAAGAATTGTTTGGTTTAGAAGCGAACGAGTTATTGTATCGACTATATAACCAAGACAAAGTACGTCTGTACGAGCCGCAACCTGTCGAGTTCCATTGTGGCTGTTCTCGTGAGCGTAGCGGTGCAGCAATCATCACCGTTGAGAAAGCTGAAATTTATGACATTTTGGCAGAAGTTGGATCAGTTTCTTTACATTGTGATTACTGTGGCACAACTTATACGTTCGACGAATCTGAAGTCACTGAACTGTATGCACAAGCTTCTACAGACAAGAAAACCCTGCATTAATTTACATAGCTTATCAAGCACGTAATTTACCCTACAAAAGGCCAGCTTAATGCTGGCCTTTTTGTGATCAACCCCTCGTAATAACTAGCCTCAAGCGTAATAAAACAACTGCTTAATTTTAAACAATTAATAATGATTTTGCCCTAGCGCAAAGGATTGCGTGCACGATAGACTATTCCCACCAATATGTGACGGGTTACCTAAAACCTTATTGAAATCATGGGCAAATTTTGAGCTATCTCCCTGTTTTCTCCCCGCCCCGTTGCTAGCATGGTGAGCAGATTAAAATTAAAACATTCTTACAAAATCCCTACAAAATCCTTATAAGGAGCACCTATGACCGTTATGGAACATACTAAGGCTGCAACACTTGATCTAACCAAGCACGGACTGCATAACGTAAAAGAGGTTATTCGCAACCCAAGCTACGAAATGTTGTTTGAGGAAGAAACGCGTGAAGACCTAACCGGTTATGAGCGCGGCGTGGTTACTGAACTAGGTGCGGTTGCCGTTGACACTGGCATCTTTACTGGTCGCTCACCAAAAGATAAATATATCGTCAAAGACGCTACGACAGAAGAACATATGTGGTGGACGTCTGATCAAGTGAAAAATGATAACAAACCAATCACTCCTGAAGTGTGGGACGAGCTAAAAGAACTGGTCACAAACCAGCTTTCTAACAAACGCTTGTTTGTTGTTGACGGTTACTGTGGTGCAAACCCAGATACACGTTTGAGCATTCGTGTTATCACAGAAGTCGCATGGCAAGCGCACTTCGTTAAAAACATGTTTATTCGCCCGACGGAAGAAGAGTTAGCGATATTTGAACCAGACTTCGTAGTAATGAATGGCGCAAAATGCACTAATCCAAAATGGGAAGAGCAAGGCCTGAACTCAGAAAACTTCACCGTATTTAACCTAACCGAGCGCATGCAACTTATCGGTGGTACTTGGTACGGCGGTGAAATGAAGAAAGGTATGTTCGCCATGATGAACTACTTCCTTCCACTAAAAGACATCGCATCAATGCACTGTAGCGCTAACATGGGCAAAGATGGCGATGTAGCGGTATTCTTCGGTCTATCTGGTACGGGTAAAACGACCCTGTCGACTGATCCTAAACGTGCGCTAATTGGTGATGATGAGCACGGCTGGGATGATGACGGTGTCTTCAACTTCGAAGGTGGTTGTTACGCAAAAACCATCAAACTTTCGAAAGAAGCGGAGCCGGACATCTACAACGCAATTCGTCGTGATGCACTGCTAGAAAACGTAACAGTACGTGGCGATGGCTCTATCGATTTTGATGATGGTTCGAAAACAGAAAACACACGTGTTTCTTACCCTATCTACCATATCGATAATATCGTTAAGCCAGTATCAAAAGGCGGTCACGCGAATAAAGTGATCTTCCTATCAGCCGATGCATTTGGCGTACTGCCTCCAGTATCTAAATTGACACCTGAGCAAACTAAGTACCACTTCCTGTCTGGCTTTACCGCCAAACTAGCGGGAACAGAGCGCGGTATTACTGAGCCAACACCAACTTTCTCTGCTTGTTTCGGCGCGGCGTTCCTAACGCTCCACCCAACAAAATACGCGGAAGTACTGGTTAAACGCATGGAAGCAGCAGGCGCTGAGGCTTACCTAGTGAACACAGGTTGGAACGGTACTGGCAAACGTATCTCGATTCAAGATACACGCGGAATTATTGATGCGATTCTTGATGGTTCGATTGAAGATGCACCAACTAAGCACATTCCTATCTTCAATCTTGAAGTACCGACTTCACTACCAGGTGTGGATCCTAGCATTCTAGACCCTCGCGACACGTACGTTGACCCACTTCAGTGGGAAAGCAAAGCGAAAGATTTAGCAGCGCGCTTTATCAATAACTTTGATAAGTACACAGACAACGCTGAAGGTAAATCTCTGGTTGCGGCTGGTCCTCAGATTGATTAAATCGAGTAACAGCGACGTCGCGTAAACTCAGTGAAAAGTTGGCATTAACTTATCACCTTTACGTAGGCCAAGTTACAAAAATTGCTTCAAGCCCCTCTTTTGAGGGGCTTTTTATTGAATACCACAGAATATTGATACAAGCTAAAGCCTATCTAGTTTTATTTAATAACACACGTAGGTTCTAGCAAAGATGAAAACAGCGCGTCGAGTTCTACTTCTGTTACTGGTTATCTTAGTTGCCATTCCGGCCGCTACGATTGCGCTGCTAACAACATCTTACGCGGACGCAACCTGGCGCTTGCTGTCAAACACCTTTTCTCTTCCCTTCCGGGCCGGAAGCGTGCGTTATGGCTTTCCCTATCACCTAACTTTACAACGCGTGAACACCAGCGGAGACGATGCGTCTTACATCGAGCAAGTCGATTTATGGATGAATCCCGATGTTTATCGCGATGGTAAATGGATCGTTGATAGTTTATTGATTGATGGTATGAGCTTGCAGTATGGCGCACCAAAGCTCCCACCTTTAGACAACGTTTTATTCCATCAAATCGCGCTCAAAAATATTGATTACGCCGACGAGCAGTTCTCTGCCAATGGCATTGACCTTCAAATTCAATCACCACAATGGAATGGTCAATTAATACCATATGGCGAAGTTCAACTTGCGGCCGACCAACTCTATTGGAATGGCGAAGCCTTTAATCAAGTCTTAGTCGATATAGACTACAAACCGCAAGACAGTACGCTTTATGGCACCTCTTTTAACTGGCGTAACAGTCAAATATCTGGGCAAGGGGAGCAGTATCCTCAAGGCTGGTCTTTAGTAAATGTGACCATCAACAAGCTGAAACTGAGTAATACGCAGCGCCAATCACTGCTTGCAAAACCTTGGCACGATCTACCATTTAGCATTAATCATATTAATAGCTTAGATTTGCTTAACGCCGATATTGAATGGGGCGACTGGCACTGGCAGAACTTGGATCTTTCTGTGGAAAACGCCACACTGCCACTGTCTCTCTGGAAGACAAAAGCTCAAGTGTCATTGCAGGCGGATAGCGTTCGATTCCAGCAGCAAACCGCAATAGAGCCACGTTTGAGTGCCGCTATCGAGCCAGGAGTAATCCAGCTCAACGAGCTCAGCTTAGATTGGCAGCAAGGTCGAGTGCAAGTTTCTGGATTGTTCACGCCAACACAATGGAAGCTCAAAGAAGCCTCTATTCAAGGCCTCAAGTGGGCAACACAGCCAGAAGACAACCTAAATTGGTGGCACGCCGCCACCAGCGAGTTAGAGCATGTTGCAATCGAACGACTCGACATTGAGCGCAGCCAAATTATCCAGCTATCTCACGAACCTTATTGGCAACTTTCCGGTTTAAATATCGAAGGGCAACAGCTTGATATTAAACAGTCGGCTCAACGTTGGGGCCTTTGGCAAGGCGAATTGGAAGTCAGCGTTGTCAACGCCAGCTATGACCAAATACTCACGTCTCACGCAGCACTTGCCATGCAAAGCAAAGATGGCTTTTGGCAATTGACTCGCCTTTTTGCGCCACTCGAGCAAGGCTACGTAGAAGGCATCGGACAAATAGATTTGAGTACCCCGAGCCAACCTTGGGCGCTCAACGTCAATGCTGATGGTATTCCCTTATCGCTCTTCCACGATTATTTTTTACCCGACACACTGGCTATTGATGGTTTTTCCGATCTCAGCCTCGATCTACAAGGGTTATCAGGTGATCGCAACATGCTGGCCTACAGCTTATCGGGTGAAGTGGAAGCCAATCTCCGAGATACCCGCTTGAAGTCCCAAGCGGATCATTCGCTCAAAGCCATTACCTTAAGTCCACTGCGTTTAAGCGCGCAACGAGGGGAAGTTGCCATAAAGCCGGTCACCATCTCAGGAAAAGCCATAAGTGGTAAGGTTTGGGGAACATTTGATATGGCCAACAACCCGCTAAGTGGCATTACTTATCAATTGGAAGAGTCGTGCGGAAACATTGAAGGCGATCTACTAAGTGGCGAAACCCACCGTAATGAGTGCGTGAACGCATCAAAACTGGCCGAGCCTATTGATATTGAGACTCCACAGAAAAATGAACCTTCCATCGAGCAGCCAATCGTAATTGATAACATCAATTTGGAGACTCAAGAGGAAGAGCTTTACGAAGAAGTTATCGAAGAAGATGAAGTACCCGACACGAATTCCGCAGCAGAACAAACCCTCTCACCGACAGAGCAAGAAGGTGAAACAGATAAGCGCCCAGCAGATCAGTCGGCGCTTACCCCATCAGCAACTGAGTAACTGCGAGTAGTTCGGTATCAGCATATAGGTACCGACAAAATCAACAGCTGGCGTGTCACCACTATAAATCACTACGTGAATAACGATGCGTGCTTTGCGTCCCGACTCCAATCGGTCTAGGTCACCACTGATCCCATCCAACGAAGTACTCGCCACGGGGTTTTGTTCGACTGGTTGACGATAGCGAATCGAGCTGTCGGCCAACACAATATCACCGTGCAGCCCACGCTCTTTAAGCAGCAGCCACGTCATCCCCCACCCTGTCAGGGTTGCTAAGGTAAAAGCTGACCCAGCGAACATGGTGTTATGCGGATTAAGGTTAGGATTAAGCTGCGCACAGCATTCAAACTGGTAACCCGTGTACTGGTTAATCTTGATCCCCATTTTGTCGCTAATTGGGATTTGTTGCTCCCAGCGCTGTTGAAGCTCAGTACACCATTCAGGGCGACGTAACACATTGGCCATCGGATCCAGTTGCTTCACCATTTGCTGATGGCGCACAGGGCCACGCTCATCGGTCAGCTCACCTCGACGCTCAAAGCCATTTTTTTCATAAAAGGCGATGGCATCTTCACGGGCATTACACACCAAGCGTTTCGCTCCTTCCTGGCGTGCTAACGACTCTAGTGCAACCAAAACCAGCGAACCCATCCCTTTGCTACGGCGATTATTTTTAACCGCCATATAGCGGATCTGGCCATCATTGTCCGGCGTAATGTATAAACGGCCAATCGCCATAGGACGACCTCGACCATCAACAATCATGCGGTGATGACTCATTTCGTCGTATTCATCGCGCTCTGAGCCGATCGGCATACGCCATGGCTCACGAAGCAGTTGCCAGCGAAACTGATAATACTTGTTTATCTGATTATCGGTTTTGGGAGTAATGAGTTTGAACATATCAATCCTTTGAAAGCACAACACTAATCAGTGTCGGAAAAATTACTCCAAGCCAATTCCATGAGCTTGGAGTTAAAGCTTAGACTATGGCGCCTGTGTTACCAGATTAGACCTGCAACCAAAACGTCACTGGACCGTCATTCACCAAAGACACTTTCATATCGGCAGCGAAGCGGCCACGCTGTGTGGGTAAGACTTCTTCACACAAGTCAGAAAAGTAATCATACAAGCGCTCTGCATCAACAGGATGCGCACCGCGAGAAAAGCCAGCTCGCGTGCCTTTTTTTGTATCCGCAGGCAGCGTAAATTGAGAAACCACCAGCACTTTACCTTCCACCTGTTTAACGTTCAGGTTCATCTTGCCTTCGTCATCTTCGAACACACGGTAGGTTGTAACACGCTCCATTAAACGCTTTGCTTTAGCTTCATCGTCGTCCTTCTCTACGCCCAATAAGACCAGCAGACCACGATCAATTTCTCCTACGACTTCACCATCCACACGGACGGCTGCTTCACTGACTCGTTGAATTAGCGCTATCACTACTCTCGCTTCCTTCATCTGTTAACTGAGATTCAGCGGTCGAGTGTATCATGTCTAAATCTTCACTCCAGTGCTCTCGCTCACCAAGCGCAGCCGTAACTTCCGCCCCCAATAACACGATCATCCAGCATAAATACACCCAAACAAATAAGATAGGAATCGCCGCTAACGCGCCGTAGATGAGCTGATAAGACGGAAACTGAGTGATGTAGAGTGCAAAGCCTTTTTTACTCAACTCGAACAGTATCGCGGCGACTGCTGCCCCCATGGCACCATGAGCGAGGTGTACTTTTTTATTCGGCACTAGAATATACAAGCCAAGAAAAGCAAAAAAGGACAGCAACAACGGTAGCCAACGCAGAAATAAATTAAACGCACCAGATAATGTCTCGTTCTCTAAAATTTGCAGCGAAGTCACGTACGACGTTGCCGCAATACTCGCACCGACCATGATCGGCCCTAACGTGAGTACCATCCAATACATAGAGAATGAAAAGACTAAACGGCGCTTGTCTTTAACTCGCCAAATGTAGTTTAAGTTCTTATCAATGTTGGAAATCAGCATGACCGCTGCGATGAATAAAAACCCACCGCCAACCGCGCTCATTTTGCCCGTATTCGCCACAAATTCCTGTAATGCCGTATGTACAGCTTCTCCAGAAGCTGGCACAAAATTCTCAATAATGTAGCCTTGCAGCACTTCACCAACGTTCGCAAAAACGGGAAATTTCGACAATATTGATAACAATACCGTCAGCATTGGCACGATGGATAACAAGGTAATGTAGGCAAGATAGCCCGCGTTCACATTCACACGGTCATGCGTTAATCGCTTAAGAAGATACTTAAAAAACGCGACGCAACTTGGCAGTAGATTGATTAATCTCGCCTTGTAACTCTCTGATAACTGGTTCATAGTTCATCCCATAATTAGCGCCGAGGACATAAGAATGCCTTATTTATTAGCAATTGTACTATCAATTTTCACTTTAACAGGGTGTCAATCTGCTTATTACTCAGCAATGGAGCAGGTTGGGTATCATAAACGAGATATTATGGTCGACCGCGTCGAAGATGCCAAAGAATCTCAACAAGATGCACAAGAAGAATTCACCAGTGCACTTGAAGCCTTGTCTGCGATCACCAACTTTGATGGTGGTGAGCTAGAAAATGTCTACAACAACATCAATGACAAATACGAAGATAGCGAAAAAGCGGCTCAAGACGTACGTGACCGTATTGCTGCGATTGAAGACGTATCCGGCGCACTGTTTGATGAGTGGCAAGATGAGCTAGAGCTGTACTCGAGTGCGAAACTGCGTCGTTCAAGCGAGCAAAAACTACGTGAAACCAAAGCCTCGTACAAAACCATGCTTAGCGCTATGAAGCGTGCAGAGAAAAAGATGACACCGGTACTGGATACGCTACGTGACAACACGTTGTACTTAAAACACAACCTTAACGCCAGTGCGATTGGTTCTTTGCAAGGTGAGTTCTCTAGCTTAGAGAAAGACATTCAGTTTGCGATCAAACAAATGAACGAAGCGATTGCAGAGTCCGATAAATTCCTACAAAAGCTCAATCAAAAGTAAATGATTTAGACCTCCTCCTAGTGAGGAGGTTTTAGTCGGCGACCTTACCGAGTAAACCGATGACTCTTCGAACAAAGCCTACTCTCTCTGGCACAGTTCCCCATGGTACTTCTATCACTTCATAACCCAACTCAGTATAGACACTCACTAACGACTGATGAATCTCCAATGCTTCTTCAAAGCTGTGCGGACGCACTTCATCTTGTACGTAAATGGATGCTTCAGGTCGACAAGTAAACACCTGACTATGGTACCCAGCGCTTTCGGTTAAGAAAGCTTGGTCAACCTTACAGCCGCCCACTTGTAGGTATGCAATGATGTCGGGGATGGCGCGATCAACAAACGCAACATCATGACAACGCGCATCACTCTTTTGTTTGTCCATCAACCCAAGGCATAACTTGGCAAACTCAGGTAAATTCGTCCACGGCAAAATACCATTTTCTAACTGGCTTTGCTGCTCAATCAAGTCGCGGGACCCTTCAGGAAACGTGGCGTAACCACACGCGTCTAGCGCATTCAGCAGTGTTGTTTTTCCCGCACCAGGCCCACCGGTGATAATAATCGGGTTCATATTCAACTCCAGAAAACAAAAAGCCCCGAGCATAACTCGAGGCTTCTTCTTAATTGAATCGCTTAACGAAAATTATTTCGCGCCACGAGAAGCACGCTTACGGTCGCTTTCCGTTAGGAACTTCTTACGGATACGGATGCTTTCAGGCGTTACTTCTACTAGCTCGTCGTCATCGATGAATTCTAGTGCTTGCTCAAGAGTCATCTTGATTGGCGGAGTAAGAACCTGTGCGTCATCGGTACCTGATGCACGAACGTTGGTTAGCTGCTTACCTTTCAGTGCGTTTACCGTTAGGTCGTTGTCACGGCTGTGAATACCGATAACCATACCTTCGTAAACTTCAACACCGTGACCGATAAATAGACGACCACGCTCTTGAAGGTTGAACAGTGCGTTAGTTAGCGCTTTACCCATCGCGTTCGCGATTAGTACACCGTTTACACGTTGACCGATGTTACCGCCTTTGTGAGGGCCGTAGTGATCAAACGTATGGTAAAGAAGACCTGAACCTGAAGTCAGTGTCATGAATTCCGTTTGGAAACCGATCAGACCACGTGATGGCATAACGAAGTCCATACGCACACGACCTTTACCGTCTGGAGACATGTCTTTCAGCTCACCTTTACGTAGGCCGATGTTCTCCATGATGCCGCCTTGGTGCTCTTCCATTACGTCGATAGTTACCGTTTCGAACGGTTCCATCAACTGACCATCTTCTTCTTTGATGATTACTTCTGGACGAGATACTGCTAGCTCGAAGCCTTCACGACGCATGTTTTCGATCAGGATAGAAAGGTGAAGTTCACCACGACCTGATACGCGGAATTTATCTGGATCGTCTGTTTGCTCAACGCGTAGTGCAACGTTGTGTACCAGTTCCTTCTCAAGACGCTCAAGGATGTTACGTGACGTTACGAACTTACCTTCTTTACCCGCGAATGGAGACGTGTTTACTTGGAACGTCATTGTTACTGTTGGTTCATCAACAGACAATGGTGGTAATGCTTCTACTGCGTTTTGTGCACAGATAGTGTCAGAAATTTTCAGCTCGCCAAGACCAGTGATTGCGATGATATCACCCGCGTTCGCTTGTTCCACTTCGTGACGCTCTAGGCCAAGGTAGCCCATTACTGTACCCACTTTACCGTTGCGAGTTTTACCATCAGCACCAATAATGGTTACCTGCTGGTTTGGTTTAACGCTACCACGAGTTACGCGAGCCACGCCGATAACACCAACGTAAGAGCTGTAGTCTAGCTGAGAAACTTGCATCTGTAGTGGACCATCAAGGTCAACATTTGGCGCGTCAACAACATCAACGATAGTTTGGAATAGTGGTTCCATGTTCTCGCCAGTTTCGCCTTCTTCTAGAGAAGCCCAACCGTTAAGTGCTGATGCGTAAACTACTTTAAAGTCTAGCTGGTCATCAGTTGCACCTAGGTTGTCGAACAGGTCGAACACTTGGTCCATAACCCAATCAGGACGTGCGCCAGGGCGGTCAATCTTGTTGATTACAACGATTGGTTTTAGACCGTGAGCAAACGCTTTTTGTGTTACGAAACGCGTTTGAGGCATTGGACCATCAACTGCGTCAACGATAAGTAGTACAGAGTCTACCATCGACATGATACGCTCAACTTCACCACCGAAGTCCGCGTGTCCCGGAGTATCTACGATGTTGATACGGTAATCGTTCCAGTCGATTGCTGTGTTTTTAGCAAGAATGGTAATACCGCGCTCTTTCTCGATGTCGTTCGAGTCCATGACTCGCTCTTCAGCTTCACCGCGAGACTCAAGCGTGCCTGATTGTTGTAGCAGCTTGTCAACCAACGTGGTTTTACCGTGGTCAACGTGCGCGATGATCGCGATATTTCTTAATTTATCAATCTGTGGAGTAGCCATGGATATTGATTCACTTAGATAGATGAAATGCCCCCACGCTGAGAACGGGTGCTCTCTGGCGACATTTGCTGATTAAAAAAACGGCCATAATGTACCAGATTTTAGCAAAAAGCCTAGAAATATGTGATCTACTCCCGAGCATTTCTGCGATTTTTACGCTTAATGCCCATTTTCTTCCTCAGAACGAATTGATTAAACGCAACTTTATTCTAATCGATGCATAATTCAAATTGACTCTTGCTCAAAAACTGGGCTGAATACGCAATGTACCTGTCACATTATGGTGCAACAATGATTTTTGGCACCATAATAGTGCAAGCAAAGATCATTTTGGTGCAAGCAACTGCACCAAACTAGCATCCAAAAACACAATTGCTTGAAATTAATGGAATATTTTTTTTGGCACGGTTTTGGCTTTAGTTAAAACAGCATCGATTAATGAAAAGTCAAATTGATTAATCAATGCCAGGTTTCATGAATAATTCATAAATCGAGCTTTTACCGCTTATTAACACTGGAGGTTATCCAAGATGTCAGTAGAAAACGTTCTATCGCTGATCCAAGAAAACGAAGTTAAGTTTGTTGACCTACGCTTCACTGATACAAAAGGTAAAGAGCAGCACATTTCGATCCCTGCTCACCAAATCGACGCAGACTTCTTCGAAGAAGGTAAAATGTTCGATGGTTCATCAGTTGCTGGCTGGAAAGGTATCAACGAATCAGACATGGTAATGATGCCTGACGCATCTTCTGCTGTGCTTGACCCATTCACGGAAGACGCAACACTAAATATCCGTTGTGACATCTTAGAGCCTGCAACAATGCAAGGCTATGACCGTGACCCACGCTCTATCGCAAAACGCGCTGAAGACTTCATGCGTTCTACAGGTGTTGCAGATACTGTACTTATCGGTCCTGAGCCAGAATTCTTCCTATTTGATGACGTGAAGTTCTCGACGGACATGTCAGGCTCTTTCTTCAAGATCGACGACGTAGAAGCGGCATGGAACACAGGTTCTGACTACGAAGAAGGTAACAAAGGTCACCGTCCAGGCGTTAAAGGTGGTTACTTCCCAGTAGCTCCAGTAGATTCATCTCAAGACATCCGTTCTGCTATGTGTCTAGTAATGGAAGAAATGGGTCTTGTTGTTGAAGCGCACCACCACGAAGTGGCAACGGCGGGTCAAAACGAAATCGCAACTCGTTTCAACACGCTAACAACCAAAGCTGACGAAATCCAAATCTACAAGTACGTTGTACACAACGTTGCTCACGCGTTTGGTAAAACAGCGACGTTTATGCCTAAACCACTTGTTGGCGACAACGGCAGCGGTATGCACGTTCACCAGTCTCTAGCAAAAGATGGCGTAAACCTTTTTGCTGGTGACAAGTACGGCGGTCTATCTGAAATGGCGCTTTACTACATTGGTGGTATCATCAAACACGCTCGTGCAATCAACGCATTCGCTAACCCATCAACAAACTCGTACAAACGTCTTGTACCAGGCTTCGAAGCACCAGTAATGCTAGCTTACTCAGCGCGTAACCGCTCTGCTTCAATCCGTATCCCAGTGGTACCAAGCCCGAAAGCACGTCGTATCGAAGTTCGTTTCGGTGACCCAGCGGCGAACCCATACCTATGTTTCGCAGCAATGCTTATGGCTGGTCTTGACGGTATCAAGAATAAGATCCACCCAGGCGAAGCGATGGATAAAGACCTTTACGATCTTCCAGCTGAAGAAGCAGCAGAAATCCCAACTGTTGCATACTCACTAAAAGACGCGCTAGCAGAGCTAGATGCTGATCGTGAGTTCTTAACAGCGGGCGGCGTATTCTCTGACGACTTCATCGATTCATACATCGACCTTAAGTCTCAGGACGTAGAGCGTGTGAACATGACAACTCACCCTGTTGAGTTCGAACTTTACTACTCTGTGTAAGGTCGACACTGTGTAAAATGTAAACACAGCAATAAAATATTAGGCTCGCCTCGCAGGCGGGCCTTTTTTGTATTCGCCACTCAAGCTTCGACGTTTAACATGAGGGGATAATAAAAATACGCTTAGAATTTTTCCTTACAGGTCAAAGAGCTAAGCCATTGAAACGTGAAATCATCGAACAAGAGAAGGTGAGCAATGAAAGTTCAGCTTATTCCATCACTGTGTGCACTCAGCGGATTGTTAATCGCCTCTATCGCCTTCGCGCAGGTCGCGTATACGTGGGTAGATGAAAATGGCGTGGTTCACTTTAGTGATACGCCAAACAAAGGAGCAAAAGCGATCGCACTGCCAAACCTTGAAGCCAGCGCACCAGCTCCTGAGGTAGAAAGTACTGAATCGCTCGCACCTCAGACTACGCCATCTACTGCATCACAAAACAAGCCAGAGAAAACAACCGAGAAGCCTCTTCCATTAGAACTCTCGATGCTGACTCCCAAGCACAACGAGACCATCCGCAGCAATCGAGGCATCATCAATATTCAATTAGAAACCAATCGCAAGCTTGGTATCGGTGAGCAATTGCAATTGTTACTCGATGGAAAACCTTATGGTGCACCACAAAACCATATAGTGTGGCAGTTAAACAATATTGACCGAGGCACTCACACACTTGCTGTGCACGCGAAAAGAAGCGGCAAGCTTATTGCATCTACTAGCCCTATAACGGTGCATTTACATAGAGCAAGTGTTAAGCCGACCGTAAAAGGGGCAAAATAGAATATCTGGTGAAAAAAATCACATCACAGCGGTGCTTTTCACTTTTTCTTCTAAGATTTATTCGCCATACTTAACGTTCAATTGCACCATTATTGTGCATCGCACAATCTTAAAGCAAAACAAGGACGTAATGTGGATACCAGTCTTCCTAGTGCCATTCTCAACAATATGGTGACAGCAACGCTGATTCTTGATGATGGATTGGCCATCCGTTATGCCAATCCGGCTGCCGAATTGCTGTTTTCTCAAAGCGCCAAACGAATTATTGAACAATCACTTTCTCAATTGATTCAGCATGCGTCGCTGGATCTCGCGCTGCTCACTCAACCGTTGCAAAGTGGCCAAAGCATCACCGACAGTGACGTCACTTTCGTTGTTGATGGCCGCCCTTTAATGCTAGAGGTGACGGTTAGCCCTATCACTTGGCAAAAGCAGTTGATGCTTCTGGTCGAGATGCGCAAAATTGATCAGCAGCGCCGACTCTCTCAAGAACTGAACCAACACGCCCAACAACAAGCAGCGAAGCTGTTAGTCCGAGGGCTTGCACATGAGATTAAAAATCCGCTTGGCGGCTTACGCGGTGCGGCGCAATTGCTAGAAAAAATGCTGCCAGAGCCCTCTCTCACCGAATATACACACATCATCATTGAGCAAGCAGACCGTTTAAGGGCGCTCGTGGATCGATTACTAGGACCGCAAAAGCCAGGTAAGAAGACACAAGAGAATCTGCACCAAATTCTTGAAAAGGTTCGCCAACTGGTTGAATTAGAGTCACAACGCTCAATCATCATTGAACGAGATTATGACCCAAGCTTGCCAGAGATTTTGATGGATACAGACCAAATCGAGCAGGCAATGCTTAATATCGTCAGCAACGCCGCACAAATTCTTAGCCATCAAGAGCACGGGAAAATAACCATTCGCACCAGAACGGTGCATCAAGCCAATATTCACGGCAAACGCTGTAAACTCGCTGCTCGTGTCGAAATCACAGACAACGGCCCAGGTATTCCACCGGAACTACAAGACACGCTGTTCTATCCCATGGTCAGTGGCCGCGAGGGAGGAACTGGATTAGGGCTATCTATTTCGCAAAATTTGATCGACCAGCACAATGGAAAAATAGACGTAGAAAGCTGGCCTGGTCACACAACATTTACTATTTATCTGCCGATCTGAGTGCGCTAATAGACTTCAAGTCGCGTCAGTTTTCGGTTTGCTGCAAGGATTACTACATGAGTAAAGGATATGTTTGGGTCGTTGATGACGACAGTTCAATTCGCTGGGTAATGGAGAAAACGCTCTCCTCTGCCAACATCAAATGTGAAACCTATGCCGATGGGGAAAGCGTGTTAATGGCGCTCGAACGCGAAGTGCCGGATGTTCTAGTATCAGACATTCGCATGCCAGGTATTGATGGGTTGGAGCTACTAAAACAAGTACAGCGCGATTACCCAGACCTTCCCGTGATTATCATGACCGCGCACTCAGATTTAGATGCAGCAGTGAATGCGTACCAAAAAGGTGCTTTTGAATATTTACCAAAACCTTTTGATATTGATGAAACTTTAACTCTGGTTGAACGAGCCATTGCACACAGCCACGAAAACAAACGCGAGCAGCTCTCTCCAGAAGACATTCCAGCAGAAACGCCTGAAATTATCGGTGAAGCACCAGCGATGCAAGAGGTGTTTCGCGCCATTGGTCGTCTTTCTCGCTCCTCTATTTCAGTCTTGATTAACGGTGAATCGGGCACGGGTAAAGAACTCGTTGCTCATGCACTGCACCGTCACAGTCCACGTGCTAACAAACCTTTCATTGCGCTCAATATGGCGGCGATTCCCAAAGACTTGATTGAATCAGAACTGTTTGGCCACGAAAAAGGCGCGTTTACGGGGGCAAACAATGTTCGTCAAGGACGATTCGAACAAGCCAATGGCGGCACTCTATTTTTAGACGAAATCGGCGACATGCCATTGGACATTCAAACTCGTTTACTACGCGTTCTAGCTGACGGGCAGTTTTATCGAGTGGGCGGTCACTCTCCGATCAGTGTCGATGTACGAATTGTCGCGGCAACACACCAGAACTTAGAAAAGCTGGTGCACGAAGGTGACTTTCGTGAGGACCTATTTCATCGCTTAAACGTGATTCGCGTTCAGATCCCGGCACTGCGTGAGCGTAAGCAAGACATTGAAAAGCTTACACAGCATTTTCTTATCCGTGCAGCTGATGAGCTTGGTGTGGAAACAAAAACTCTCCACCCGTCGACCGTGGAGATTCTTAACCGCCTTGATTGGCCTGGCAACGTTCGTCAATTAGAGAATATTTGCCGTTGGTTAACCGTTATGGCCAGTGGTAGCGAGGTGTTACCAAATGACTTGCCAAGCGAACTACTCGAAGAGAAAAAATCCATTTCAGACTCTGCACATGGTAGTTGGCAAGAACAATTGGCGGATTGGGCACGGCATTCACTCGCAGCAGGAGATAAAGAACTACTTTCTTACGCTTTACCAGAATTTGAACGCATTTTATTAGAAGCAGCCTTAGAGCACACTAAAGGTCATAAGCAAGATGCCGCTAAAGTATTAGGCTGGGGGCGAAATACACTCACCAGAAAATTAAAAGAATTGTACTGACAATCACTTACGTGGTGCGTTAACAACGAGCGTCGTTTGTCACTCGATATTAATAAAAACATCAGTACAATTGTGGCGCACCACCATCTATGTGATTAGGCGATGTCTACTGCTACGACTCAAATTACACTGCGTACTGCTGTTCTGATTCCATTTGTCATGATCTTCTTACTGGCGATCGGTGTCATTGTCTACGTCCAAAAACAAAGTTACGAAGAAGTGGTCACGGATATCAGTGACAAGCAACTTTCCGTGTTAACCGAAAGTGTCCACGACCACCTCAATAGCTATCTACGTAAGCCTTTTACTGCGGTTATGGCTCTCGCGCACAACGTCAGCTATCACAACCTTTATCGCCCTCACGATACCTCAGACATTCAAAACTACCTGCTGAGTGCATTCAAAAATCTTTACCAATCGATACCGCAGTTGGATGTAATCGCATTTGGTTCAGAAAACGGCGACTTTGCAGGCTTTCGCCGCGAGCTTTCCGACGATTACACCTTAATGGTGCAAGATCGCTACACCGATGGTGATCTGGTTATTTATGGAACCAACCATGTGAGTAACAACATTCGAACGGTTATCTCCCAATACGATCCTCGCACTCGCCCATGGTATAAGCCCGTTGCAGAGAGCCAAAACGCCACTTGGTCTGAAATTTATACCAACGCTGATGAACGCCAGGATATTACGCTATCAGCCATGACGCCGGTGTACAAACACGACCAATTTGCTGGTGTTTTGGTGACAGACATTCGTATCAATACATTCAACGAGTTCCTGCGCGAGTTAAAATACAACACTAAAGCGTCGGTCTACATCATGGACCCAGATCATCGTTTAATCGCTCACTCAGGCCCGGGAAGCGTCATCTCATGGGGCACAAAATTTTCGGATAAAGGGCAGCGTTTGCTTGCCGCTGAAAACGCAGACCCGATCATCAAAATCAGTGCGAGCCGAGTCCGGTCTTTCGATCTCAACAACACGAAGCAACCTTATACTTTTTCATTTGAACATGATGGCCAACGTATTTTCAGTCGGCTAACCCCGTATCGAGACCAAGACGGCTTAACATGGTTTATCGGCACCTCCATTTCGGAGTCTGAGCTTCTCGGCCTGTTACCGAAAAGCCAGCAAGAGAGCTGGCTCGTTGGCATTATTGTAAGCCTATTTGGGATCGTCATCAGTTGGATCATTTTCAACCGAGTTACCAGACCAATTAACGCGACGGCCGCCGCCGCTCAGCACCTGGCAAATGGGGATTGGGATAGCGGCATGCCAAAGCCTGGTTATGTGTATGAGACAACCGTACTGGTTCATGCTTTTAATGAAATGGCGAACAATCTAAGAGCGTCATTCAAAGCATTGCGTGAACAGTTGGTTTATGACTCTCTGACACGCTTATATAGTCGTCAGGGTTTGGTCGAAATCTGTGAAAATCAGTCTCATCTTTGTCACGGCAGTTTATTTTTACTTGGTATCAACAAATTTAGAGATATCAACGACAGTGTGGGTCATCACAACGGCGACCAGTTGTTGGTCAGCATCGCTGAAAGGCTAAAACAGCAGTTTCGTGACAACGCATTATTGGCTCGGATTGGTGGTGATGAGTTCGCGGTGTTTCTCTCAAATGTCGACACTGAAACCAAAATTAAACAAACCGAACGTCGATTACAGCAACTCTTTTCCACCCCATTTATGGTGGAAGGCGAGAATGTAGTGATGAAGATTTCACTTGGTATTGTACAAACCCAGCCAAACGAAACCATGCCTTTATGGTTACGCAACGCCAGCATCGCATTAAGTTACGCTAAACAAGACTCACTGACTGGTGTTTGTCACTACAGCCCAGAACTAGCGAGCGCTTCAAAGTTTCGTACGCAAATGCTGACCAAGATCCAAACTGGCATTGAAAACCGAGAGTTTATTCCTCATTACCAACCGATTGTGGATCTCGTCAGTGGCACAGTGTGTGGCGCCGAAGCACTGGCGCGTTGGCATAGCGACTCAGGTATGGTGTCACCATTAGATTTTATTCCAATCGCGGAAGAAAGCGGCATGATCAAAGCCATCGGCCAACAGATTCTGTTACAAGCTTGTCGCGACACTTACCAAGCGATCGAAAGCAAACAGTGGCCGTCGGACTTCCAACTGCATGTGAATATCTCCGTTAATCAACTATCTTGCCCAAGTTTTGTCGATACGGTGATAAGCGTATTGGATATCACGAAATTACCAGCAAGTAACCTCACACTAGAGATCACAGAATCACGCATCATTGATAGCGCACCGACAACACTAGAAAATATGACTAAACTGCGTGAAATGGGTATTGGTATCGCGATAGATGACTTTGGCACCGGCTACTCATCACTGGGTTACCTCCACTCTCTGCCGTTTACCTGCTTGAAGATTGATCGCACCTTCATCAATCAACTCACACAAGAAAACTTAAACAGTTCAGTCGTCGCTGCCGTCATCAATATCACAGCAGGTCTCAAAACTAATGTCGTCGCGGAAGGTGTCGAGGATAGCAATCAAGCACAATTACTGCGCTCTTTAGGCTGTAATCAGGTGCAAGGCTTCTATTACAGCCGCCCTATGCCACTAGAAGAATGGCCAACACATTTGGTGAACATGAAGTAGAAAAGAGCGAGAATCGTTGATTTCCTAGTCATCCTCTACTGACAATCTACCCAACTGTTATTTATACTTAACTGCAAATCTTACCCATGTATTGTCACAGATGATGTTTGGGCCCTGTTCCAGTTCATAACTATCCGGATCGACAAAATGATAACGAAGAACCTTCCTCTTACTGATTTGCACCGTCACCTCGACGGTAACATTCGTACTAAAACGATTCTTGAGCTAGGCCAAAAGTTTGGCATTGCCCTACCAGCGTACGATATTGAGTCTCTCACTCCTCACGTTCAAATTGTCGAAGCGGAACCCTCTCTTGTTGCTTTCCTTTCTAAGCTCGACTGGGGTGTTGCTGTACTGGGCGATCTAGATGCATGTCGTCGTGTCGCGTACGAAAACGTAGAAGACGCGCTAAACGCACAAATCGATTACGCAGAGCTGCGTTTCTCTCCTTACTACATGGCGATGAAACACAAACTACCAGTAGCGGGGGTTGTTGAAGCCGTCGTGGACGGTGTGCAAGCGGGTATGCGCGATTTTGGCGTGAAAGCCAACCTGATCGGTATCATGAGTCGCACATTTGGCACTGACGCATGTCAACAAGAACTGGACGGCATTCTGAGCCAGAAAGATCACATCGTTGCCGTCGACCTTGCGGGTGACGAGCTAGGCCAACCGGGTGATCGCTTTGTGTCTCACTTCAAGCAAGTACGCGATGCTGGCCTTGGGGTAACGGTCCATGCTGGTGAAGCAGCAGGTGCAGAGAGCATGTGGCAAGCAATCAATGAGCTGGGCGCAACTCGTATCGGTCACGGCGTAAAAGCGATTCACGATCCAAAACTGATGGATTACCTAGCAGAAAACCGCATTGGTATTGAATCTTGCCTGACGTCAAACTACCAAACAAGTACGGTAGAAACGCTAGAAAACCACCCTCTCAAGCAGTTCCTAGAGCATGGCGTTCTTGCGTGTCTGAACACTGACGATCCAGCGGTTGAAGGTATCGAACTGCCATACGAATACGAAGTAGCGGCACCAGCCGCTGGCCTGAGCCAAGACCAGATTCGCCAAGCGCAAATCAATGGCCTTGAGATTGCGTTCCTTTCAGAAGCAGAAAAATCGGAACTGAGAGAAAAAGTAAAAGATCGCGCTTAAATCCAGCGAAAACATAAAAAAATGCCAGCATCTGCTGGCATTTTTTATATCTTGAATCTGTATCTCTGATTAAATAACACGAGAGAACTGTTGCTGACGTGCCTTTGCTCGTAGGTATTTATCGAAGCTCATACAAATATTACGGATCAACAAACGACCTCGCAGCGTCACACGAATTTCATTGTCATCCACTTCCACCAGCTCATCGTTAATAAAGGTCTGAAGTAGCTGCAAATCTTCTTTAAAGTACTGTTCAAACCTCACTTTAAACTCAGACTCAATGGCTTTCTTGTCTAACTTGAAGTTACAAATCAGCTGCTTAATCACTTCGCGACGGAGCAAATCATCGGAGTCCAGAGAGACCCCTTTCCATAGAGCGTGACGAAGTTCGTTGACTTGAGCGTAGTATTTCTTCAGCTCTTTCTGGTTTTGCGCGTACGCATCGCCGATCATCGAGATTGCAGAAACACCAAAGCCAACCAAGTCACATTCACCTTGTGTGGTGTAGCCTTGGAAATTGCGATGCAAAATACCTTCGCGCTGGGCAACAGCAAGTTCATCGTCCGGCAAAGCAAAGTGGTCCATACCGATAAATTGGTAGCCAGCACCAGTCAGTGTCGCGATGGTGTCTTGCAGAATCGCCATCTTCTCTTCTGCCTTTGGCAGGTCTTCGTCTTTAATCTTACGCTGCGCTGCAAATAGCTGTGGCATGTGCGCGTAGTTAAACACGGATAGACGGCCCGGCTGCATCTCTAGCACTTGTTCTAGAGTCTTGGCAAAAGATTCTTTGGTCTGCTTCGGTAAACCGTAAATTAAATCTAGGTTCGTCGAACGAAAGCCTAACTCTTTTGCGCGCGCAACCATCGCAACGATGAACTCTTCATCTTGCTCACGATTCACCAGCTTTTGCACTTCTTTGTTGAAGTCCTGAACACCGATGCTCAAGCGATTGAAGCCTTCACTACGCAGATGATCCAGCATGGTCAGCTCGATTTCACGCGGGTCAACCTCGATACTGATTTCAGCATCGCTACTAAAAGTAAACTCTTGGCGTAGCAGGCTCATTACACGCGTGATTTGCTTTTCAGAGAGAAACGTCGGTGTACCACCACCAAAATGCAATTGCGTCACGGTGCGACCAACAAGTAATGCAGCACGTTGACGAATTTCGTGTTCAAGCACGTCGAGGTATTCATCCGCTTTGTGCGAATGGCGTGTAATGACTTTATTACATCCACAGTAGTAACAAAGCTTGTGACAGAACGGAATGTGTACGTACAGCGATAATGGGCGTTCTGGGTATTGAGTGCATGCCATATCATAATCAGAAATGGTGAACGCTTCATGAAACTCCAGCGCCGTTGGGTACGACGTATAACGAGGCCCGGAATAGTTGTACTTATCCAATACCGCTTGATCCCAGACGATTTGCTGTTTCGATTCAGTGTGTTGATTCGACATGGTGGTACTTTCCGTTAAATGCTAGGGCAACGAAAGCCGTCACCCGATATTCAGAGCCGCTATTTTGCCATACGACGATGACAAGCGTGGCAACGCCGACTGGCTTTTTAAGTATAAAACTAAAGAAGTGCTAGCGTGATCACGATACCCCCATTAGTCATAAGGAGACTATTGGGGGTCGCGCTTAAATCATCTGAATATTGATTTGATTATTCAGTGGCTGGACGTTTTTCTGCAACACTTTGAGCTCCTCAATAATCGCATCAGTGAGGCGGCTTTCCGCTTTATGACGCGTCAAGTTCTGTTGCATACGCTCTTTCTTGGCAAGTTGTTGGCGTTCTTCGCCACGCGCCATATCTTTCACTATGTGGTAAAGCTCAGAAATCGCAGGGTACGTTTTATCGAAATCAACGCGGTCTTCACCTTGTACATAATCCATGATGTTATACACACGGATACTGATTTCAGATAAATCGCACTGCCCTTGAATGCCCGCCTGACACAAGGTATGCACATTCTCAAAAATGTTGGCGTTACGTTTGTCTATCGCCAATTTTTGATGCTTCAGCTGCAATTCCTTTTGCTTTTTCAATTGAAGCAGAAGGTAACCTGCATAAGAAGCGAGTGCGATGATAATCACAACACCAGCAATAGCTAATAAGGTTACATTCATAGCTTAATTATCCTTTATAGTCGTCGAAATTAATGTCGTCGAAATCTGCCAGCAAGTCATCATCGTTGCGCGTGCTTTTCTCAGCAGGTGCAGTGAAGTCTTCCTCTTCTTCAGGTTCCAACAAGCCTAGTTGGTCCATTAGCTTCTCAATGCGGTCGAGTTTCTCATCGACGAATTTCTGTAGACCTGTGCCCAGGTTTTCACCCGCTTCAATACGGTCTAGCAACACGTTCAATTGCGCGTCATTTTCTAGCATCTCTAGTTCTTGCTCTGCCGACAAACGACGCTCTTGCTTCGTCATTTTCTTCGCAGGTTCAACAATCAGAGGTATTTTCTTTTTGCTGCCTAAGCGCGGGTCGCGATTTTGTGCAGCAGCTTGCTTTTTCTGCTCGTTAACTTCTGAGTTACGGTTACCCGTTTTCAGACCTTTACGCTTTTTAGCACGCTTGCGTAAACGGCCTTCCACATCAGATTCTGTACGGTTACGAGTTACAACAAACTCAGGTGCACCAGCGGCACCCGGTTTTCTAGATTTTTTACTACGGCTCATTACTGGGGTTTCCTCAGTAAAATTACATCATTACCAATAAATTCGAGTTCGAGCTTATCCCGCTCTGCTAGGAACTGGAACGTGTCACGACTAAAGAACACTACGTGAGTGAGATCGTTCTTATAATGCCATGATTTGAAAGCCTCCACGTCGATGACCATTTTCGTCATCAGGCCTATCCAGCCCCCTGGCTTAACTAAATTCAACCATTGCTTCCACACCAAATCTGGGTGGTAGAGGTGCTCTATCACCTCTGTTGCTGTCATGAAGTCGTACGTTTTTTCTAAAACCGACGTATCAGGGTGGTAGTAGAGATCGTACAACGCCATGTTGTGCCCCGCCTCTTCCAGCATCAAGGAGAGCGTTGGGCCAGGACCACAACCAAAGTCGATACCATTTGATTGTGGAGAAATTCGCTCTGTGATCGGGTCAGCAATACGCGACAAAAAGCGTCGGTAACCCAAATCATCGGGGTTGTTCTCATGCAAATCATAGTGAGCTTTTTCGCTTTCCGCATCCAAACGTTGGTCTGGATTTACGAATACCAAGCTGCACTGCTCACATTGAAGATATTCACGACGCTTATCTTCAAAATAATGGTGAGTGCGCTGATTTTGGCATAAAGGACAGGTATGCATGCTGACTTCCTCAAACAGGGATGCGAAACATACCAGAAAGTGAACTCGGATTGGAGTGTTGTTGAGTATTTTTTCAGCAATTTTTATTAAAAAACTTTGTTTACAACCTATAAAGCTAAAGTAAGTGCTGTAATCTCAATTCAAGTTACGACTGAGCAAGTCAACGGATATAAAAAAAGCGACAGTCAGACTGTCGCTTTCTAAGTGCCATCAATTGGCGAAACTGTGTTGCACACATTTGGTGCACCAATGATCCCTTTGTTTTTAGAGCTTTCCCTGCCAAAAAGAGTTGTTTTTCATCTTCCTGATGAGTTTTGGCTATCCGTTTACTTCCTGTCTACTGAGCAACTTCCTGTGCCTGATCCGTTTCACTGTCTTAACCGTCAGACGAGATGACCATCCTTATCTGATAGGCTCCCTACCTATCTAAATCCCTTTCTAAATCACCAAGCATCCGAGCTACATCCTTGGAGACCTAAACCGTGGTCTTAAATCCTTACATTCACCCCCTGTGAACGACTTCTACTTTACGCCATCCCGTTATGCTCACAAGTAATGGATTGAAAAAATAATCCGCCTATTTTTCTAAAAAATCAAAATTATCATTTAATCAAAAACTTAAAAACACTAACAAGAAAAAGCCAACATCAAGTATGGCAAATGTCTCACAAACTGCCGAGCCAACTATCGCTTTCGTATCCAAACTCGACTGTGATATCTGTCACGAACAAAAATGCCCTAGTGGATTCACTAGGGCATTTTTGTACAAGTTGCTCGAACGATGTAGGGACATCTACCCAACCAGCTCAAGATGCAGGATCTTGAGCGATTTAGGTATATTAGTGCAGACCGCCAACGTATTTAGACAGCACTTCGATATCTTCGTCTGTCATTTTCTTCGCGATGTCGCGCATCATGGCATTCATATCATTGCCACGGTCGCCATCACGGAATTTTTCTAGCTGAGCTTTGATGTAGTCAGCATGCTGACCAGAAATTTTCGGGAAACCTGAAAGCTCAGTACCATTGCCACGAGGACCATGACATGCAATACATGCGGTTAGGCCACGCTCGGCATCACCAGCGGTATAAAGCGTTTTGCCTTTTGCTACTACATCTTCAGGTGTTGAGTTTTCTGAAACTGGTAGCGAAGCGTAGTAAGCAGATAGGTCTGCGATATCTTCATCGCTCAGTGGCATTGCCATACCACTCATTACAGGATCGTAACGACCTTGTTTACCACCACTTGTCATGCCTAGCTTAAGTTCTTTTAACTGCTTCTCAAGATACTTAGCGTGTTGGCCTGCGAGTTTCGGGTACGTTGTTATTGCACTGTTGCCATCTGCTCCGTGACAGGCGACACAGGTTTGTGATTTTGCTTTACCAGCCTCAATATTACCTTGGGCCCATACTGAGCAACTGGCTAAAAGACTCAAAATTAGCGCTAATTTCTTCATGACATTCCATTATAATTATCAAGCTTCCAGTACCACGGAATGTGAACATACCGCGTACACTCATGGTACAATAGGCGACCTTATGCCGAGCACGGTTATTTTACACATTTTCACAAAAAAGTAATCAATCGACTACACAAAGTCGAGATGGAGTTAACAGTGAGCGTAAAAATTCATTACCAAAATACGCATTTCATCACCAGCGCACCCGATATTCGTCACCTGCCGGAAGACGAAGGTGTCGAAATTGCGTTTGCAGGACGCTCAAACGCTGGTAAATCGAGTGCACTTAACCGTCTAACTAATCAAAAAAGCTTAGCCAAGACATCAAAGACACCTGGTCGTACGCAATTAATCAACCTTTTCAAAGTAGAAGAAGGTTGTCACATTGTCGATCTACCTGGATACGGTTTTGCTCAAGTACCGGTAGAGATGAAAAACAAATGGCAGAAATCTTTGGGTGAATACCTACAGAAACGCGAGTGCCTAAAAGGCTTAGTGGTTCTAATGGACATTCGTCATCCAATGAAAGATCTCGACCAACAAATGATTTTCTGGGCCATCGATAGCCACATTCCTGTGCAAGTTTTGCTAACCAAAGCAGATAAACTAAAAAGTGGTGCACGCAAACAAACTCTACTGAAAGTTCGTAAGCAAGTAGAAACTTTCGGTGGTGACGTTTCTGTTGATGTGTTCTCTTCACTGAAAGGATTAGGTGTCGATCAGCTACGTGCAAAACTGGATACCTGGTTTGCACCAGCACTAGCACACCTGATAGAAGAAGACGAACAAGAGATACCAGCGAGCGATGAAGAATAATTAACAATATTTGTTAAATTTCTTCGACACGGCCCTGCCATTTGGTGGGGCTTTTGTTTATCTGAACTAAATAACAGGCAATAAAAATCCCCGCCTTCCTGGCAGGGATAACGGGAGAGAAAAATTGGTAATTATTGTTATGTGACGAAGCATTGCTGAACTGAGATTCGATTTCAATAGGTTAAAAAGCGCTCTTGTTTCCTGTTTATCACCAAACATTCACTCCCAAAACACCCAATAGCATTACAATTCAGACAGTTAAGCCAAGCAAAGCTTCAAAAAGATGTAACTTAGTTTCTTTCAAGAAAAAATAATAGTGTGACTGGCGTAAATTTACAGGATGAATAACGCAATAAATTTGAAGGAAAAATCGAGATTTTGCAGTGACTTAGAAAGGTCAAAAAAGAAGGTTTTTAAAGGCTTACTTTAAGCTACTGATCTAAAAGAATAATTTTCTTTCGCCCAATAAAAAACGCCCCAGTCAAAAACTGACTGGGGCGGCTGAATCAGCCTAATCCAATAACGTGAAACAAAAGGTCTGAAAGATAGAACATCTTACCTCTGTACCCTACGAGTATTAATGTACAACAATTGGTCAGAATTGCAAAGAATTTTTGTAGTTTTTTTTCATGAAATTTTTATTAAGCAACATCAAAGTTAACTTTGCGCTAGCTTTTTTAATCTCAAAAAAAAGCCAGCGTTTGTGCGCTGGCTCATAATTAATTGGTTATTTTGGTCTAAAAGTGACTAATGAGCTTGATCCCAGTTATCACCGTGACCTGCTTCTGCAACCAACGGTACTTTTAGCTCTGCTGCAGATTCCATCAATTTCTGTACTTTACTTTCAATTTCGGACAATGATGACTCTTCAACTTCAAAGACCAATTCATCGTGTACTTGCATTAATAACTTCACACGACCATTGCCTTCTTCCTGAATCCACTGATCAACCAACAGCATCGCTTTCTTAATGATGTCCGCTGCCGTACCTTGCATTGGTGCGTTGATTGCCGCACGTTCAGCAGCTTTACGACGCATCCCGTTGCGCGATTTGATTTCTGGCAAATGCAAACGTCGACCAAAAATCGTTTCAACATACCCTTTATCTGCTGCTGTGCTGCGTGTGTCTTCCATGTACTGCATCACGCCTGGGTAACGTTCAAAGTATGTATCCATGTACGCTTGAGCCTCACCACGAGGAATGCCCAATTGCTTCGCCAAACCAAACGCACTCATGCCGTAAATAAGACCGAAATTAACCGCTTTCGCACGACGACGTTGCTCACTTGAAACGTCCTCAATAGAAACACCCATGATTTCTGCTGCGGTTGCCGCGTGGATATCTTTGCCATCACGGAATGCATTCAATAAAGCTTGGTCGCCAGAAAGGTGCGCCATGATGCGCAGTTCGATTTGCGAGTAGTCGACCGCTAAGATTTTATACCCTGATGGCGCGACAAACGCTTGACGAATACGACGGCCAGCTTCGTTACGAATTGGAATGTTCTGTAAGTTCGGATCAGTAGAAGATAGACGACCCGTTGCAGTCACTGCTTGGTGGTAAGAAGTATGCACGCGTCCCGTTGATGGGTTGATCATCTTCGGCAGTTTGTCGGTGTAAGTTGATTTTAACTTCGCCAGACCACGGTATTCCAAAATCAGCTTTGGTAGTGGGTAGTCTAGCGCGAGTTCTTGCAGAACTTCTTCATTCGTCGATGGTGTGCCTGATGGCGTTTTCTTCACAACCGGTAAACCCATTTTTTCAAATAGGATGGCTTGTAATTGCTTTGGCGAGTTCATATTAAACTCTTGCTCAGCAATTTCGTACGCTTTCTTTTCAAGCTCATCAAGGCGAGCGGTAATCTCGACTGACTGCGCACTCAGCTTCATTTCATCGATAAAGACCCCAGTGCGTTCAATGCGCGAAAGAACTGGCACCAACGGCATTTCAATCTCTTCGTAAACTGTCTTCAGGCTTTCATCCTGCTCGATATTAGCAAACAAGCGATTGTGCAGACGAAGGGTCACATCCGCATCTTCTGCCGCGTATGGCGATGCTTGTTCCAGTTCGATTTGGTTAAACGTAAGCTGATTTTTGCCTTTACCTGCAATTTGCTCAAAAGAAATGCAGCTGTGCTGTAGGAAGCGAAGCGCCAAGCTGTCCATATCGTGTTTACCGCCGACACTGTTGTAGATATACGATTCCAACATCGTGTCGTGCTTGATACCTTTTAGCTCAATGTCGTAACGAGCGAGTACAGACGCATCATACTTTAAGTTTTGACCGACTTTTGCTTTCGCTGCATCTTCAAGAATTGGCTTCAGCTGTTCTAGTACCCAATCACGATCAAGCTGTTCAGGCGCATCTAAATAGTCATGTGCAACTGGCACATAAGCCGCAATACCTTCATCGACAGCGAATGACAAACCAACTAGATTCGCTAGCATGTAATCTAGGTTATCGGTCTCCGTATCAAATGCAAACAGCTCAGCCGTTTGAAGTTTATCTAGCCAAGCATTGAAGGTTTCTTTATCCAGAATTGTTTCATATTGGCTGCGATCGATTGTTACCGCAGAAGTTTCCATCTCGGCTTGAGAAGAAGAAGCTTGTGAAGATCCTGCAAGCTCTACGGCCTCCACAGATCCAGAACCGCCTTCAAGTAGTTCATTCAACCAAGATTTAAACGTCAGTTGGCCATACAGCTTCACTAATTCGTCTTTATTTGGTTCCGCTTTCAGCAATGATTCTGGCGTTTCCTCAAGCTCAACATCCAATTTGATGGTCGCGAGCTCATACGAAAGCATGGCATTTTCTTTGTTGTCGATGAGCTTTTTCGCCATGGTTTTAGAACCACGGAAACCAAGCCCTGCAATATCATCGAGGTTTTCATACAACTTCGTCAGACCACCAATACCTTGCAGTAGTGCGGTCGCCGTTTTATCACCGACACCCGGTACACCAGGAATGTTATCTACTTTATCGCCCATCAGTGCTAAGTAGTCGATGATCAACTCAGGTGGAATGCCAAACTTTTCAACCACACCTTCACGATCCATTACGACGTTCGTCATGGTGTTGATCAAGGTAATGTTATCATCCACTAGCTGCGCCATGTCTTTATCACCAGTACTGATCAATACAGGCATGCCCTTTTGTGATGCTTGGTATGCTAACGTACCGATGACGTCATCCGCCTCGACGCCAGGAACACAGATCAGCGGCAAACCCATTGCACGAATAACATTGTGTAATGGTTCAATCTGACAACGCAGGTCATCCGGCATTGGCGGACGATTCGCTTTGTATTCTGCATACATATCATCACGAAAGGTTTTTCCCTTTGCATCGAAAACCACCGCGATGCGCTCAGACGCAAACTGACGCATCATGCTGCGTAACATGTTCACGACGCCGTAAACGGCATTAGTTGGAATTTCACCATTGCTCATGGTGCCCGGGTAGGCGTGAAAAGCGCGATATAGGTAAGAAGAGCCGTCGATAAGGATCAACGGATTTTCAGGAATACTTGCCATAATTGTCTGTATCCAATTCAGTACTTGAGAGATCTGCCTAGGATGCCATGACTGCTGATCCGAATCTATCTTGTTCGCTCGATCTAGGTCGCGTAAATTTTTCCGACTTTATTCACGAAAACACCACCTCCTGTGGATAACTCTGTTTATAGAAATTATCCACTGGTTATCCAATAACAAAAAACACAAGAAAACACCAACCCAAACTATTGATTAATAACAACAAATTCGCATAACGGCGAGAAGATCAACGATCCTAAAATGATCATCGCATGTGGAAAAGATATTAATAGTGACGTCAAATAGAAATCGTAGAAAAGAAAAAAGCGACCCGAATGGGGTCGCCTAGCAGAAGTGGTAAAGCAAATTCTGTAAATAGAGCAGCTTAACCAAGAAGCTATAAATTACACTGGAAGCAATGTGAGCAATGTCGTGTCAAAAAGAATTCGTGCAAGTTCTCGGAAAAATGTTTCATCACTTCTCAACTTTCAGTTAATTAACTTCTGTTAATAAGTCACTCAACGTCCTTGTGAACTTTCCTCATTCCCTAAGACAGGTTTAATAATAATGATTCTCATTTCGTAGTCAACAGTTAAATGAGAAAAAATCTCATTTATTTTCACATTGCTTTAATGAAATGCACTCGAGATTCTCGAAGATTTACTTTTTCTTCAAACTTTTCAATTATATAGCCATTTCTCAATAACAAGCGAAGCATAGCCGGAAACTGGTTTCGAGATTTCACTTTTAATGTGTTGTAGCCTTGTTCTGCCACCCAATCCTCTTGAGCTTCCAAAAGCAGTTGTGCCACGCCTTCATTTCGAGCTTCAGGGACAACACCACCTAACCAGCTATAGAAAACACCATCCTCTAATTCGTAACCTATTTTGAAGCCGACAATCGTGCCATTTTTTTCTGCAACGAGGATTAAACTGTTTTTCTCTTCTAAACGTTGAGTCATGGAGTCTACCGTTTCTCCTTTCGAAAACTCGGTAACACGCGCCACAACTTGAAGTGCTTCTTCCAATGTGCCTTCACGAATCAGCATTGTCATTATTCTCTTCTCCAAAATAAAAATACCCAAGCACCTTGGATTGTTACTGTTGTAATCCGCCTGAGGTTACTTGGGTATATACAGACGAACAACTCTTGTTGGTCTGGTATTTCTCACTGAGCGATAATTACTCTTCTGTCGCTTCCGGAGTACGATTTAGGTGTTGAGCAGTTTGTGCATTCTCTTCTGCCAACCACTCAGCAACGTCTTTCGCAAAGTATGTTAAGATGCCATCTGCACCTGCACGTTTGAAGCACAATAGTGATTCCATCACAATTTCACGCTCTTTGAGCCAGCCATTCATGATCGCCGCTTTATGCATCGCGTACTCGCCAGAGACTTGATAAGCAAATGTCGGTACTTGAAGTTCAGTTTTTACTCGGCGAACTACATCTAAGTATGGCATACCAGGTTTAACCATCACCATGTCCGCACCTTCATTGATGTCTAGCGCCACTTCGTGAATCGCTTCATCAATGTTTGCTGGGTCCATTTGGTAGTTTTTCTTGTTGCCGCCTTTTAGATTTGAAGAAGAGCCAACCGCATCACGGAATGGTCCGTAGTAGTTCGATGCGTACTTAGCCGAGTAAGCCATGATTTGAGTATGAATGTAGCCCGCGTTTTCTAATGCTTCGCGGATCTTACCAATTCGGCCATCCATCATGTCTGAAGGCGCGACTACGTCAGCACCCGCTTCTGCATGAGACAAAGCCTGCTTAACCAATACTTCTGTGGTTTCATCATTCATTACGTAGCCATCTTCATCGATGATGCCGTCTTGGCCATGTGTCGTGAATGGGTCGAGTGCCACGTCTGTGATTACACCAATTTGAGGAATGTGTTCTTTAAGTGCTCGTACTGCTCGCTGAACCAAACCTTCTGGGTTGTAGGCTTCAGTAGCACATAAGCTTTTAGCGTCTTGGTTTACGACAGGGAAAAGCGCGATTGCTGGAACGCCTAGATTTGCAAGGTATTGTGCTTCTTCTAGCATTAAATCAATCGACAAACGCTCTACACCCGGCATGGACTCCACGCTCTCACGACGATCTTTACCCATAAGAATGAACATTGGGTAAATCAGATCATTAACAGAAAGTTGGTTCTCAGCCATCAAACGACGACTAAAATCGTGCTTACGTAAACGACGCATACGGCGTGCAGGGAATGGACCTTGAATTGATACAGACACCATTTTCTCCTTGTCTGGACGGTTATGATGATCAAATCATCTGGTGAACAAAATCATATCACTCTTGATGCATGTTGCGAGTGACAATCTGGAAAAAGGTAATGAAAAAAACTGAAAATGACCCAGCACTCACACTCAAGTATACTTCGAATACGAAACCAACCATGAAGCACAGAGAGTAACGATGATCGATACCCACGCGCACATCTATGCCAGCGAATTTGATAACGACCGCGATGAAGTAGTACAACGCGCCTTAACGCAAGGCATTAATAAAATCCTGTTGCCAAACATCGATCTGGACTCAATTGAGCCCATGCTAAAAACCGAAGCGGCATATCCTGACGTATGCCACTCAATGATGGGGCTGCACCCTTGCTATGTGGATAACAACGTTGAGCAAACGTTGGAGATCATCCGCGGCTGGTTTGAGAAACACAAGTTTATTGCGGTGGGCGAAATCGGTATCGACCTGTATTGGGACAAAACCTATCGTGCTGAGCAAGAAATGGCGTTCGTAGCTCAACTTAACTGGGCAAAAGAGATGGATTTACCGGTCGTTATCCACACTCGTGATTCGATTGAAGAAACACTCACTTTGCTACGACAAGAGCAAAATGGTCGTCTGCGTGGTGTATTCCACTGTTTTGGAGGCAGCTTAGAAGAAGCACAAGCAATCAATGAGCTAGGCTTCCACTTAGGCTTAGGTGGCGTATCAACCTTTAAGAATGGCGGGATGGATAAAGTCATTCCACATTTGGATATGCAGTGGGTCATTTTAGAAACCGACTGTCCATATTTAGCGCCGGTGCCACACCGTGGTAAACGTAATGAACCAGCCTACACTTCTCTCGTTGCACAACGTGTTGCCGACTTGCGTGATGTCGACATCGCAACCATCGATGCCATAACGACTGAGAATGCCAAAAAGCTGTTTAATATTTAATTCACGAGAATTGAAAAAAGCGACGAAATCAACGTCGCTTTTTTATCACCTAAACTATTGAATGAACGATTCAACCCGTTGAAATAGTAGAACAATCCATACAAAATTATTGATAAACATAATAATTAACTAGCAACTCTACTTACTTCTCATATCGTCACTTTACTTCGTCCGCTTTGCAAAACTGTCGACAACTCGACACATTATTTTTCTATACTGATTTACGCCCATTAATTAGCACAAATGTAAAACAGCATGAATATGGAAGTTGAAGTGTGTACACATGGTGCTTACTTACAACGCGTACCGCGCAGTTTTTTTCAAAAGCTGCTGGGCATCAAGGAAGTATACGTATGCACAAAATGTGGTTACGTCATGAAAGTTAAGTAATTAGCCCAAGAAAAAACCAACCGCAAAAAAAAGCGGCTCAATTGAGCCGCTTTTCACATCTAGATTAGCCTTATTCTTCGGTTTCCGCTTCTACTTCTTCGCTTCGACGAGTATAAAAACGCGCGAAGAACAAACCGACTTCAAACAGTAAACACATCGGAATAGCGAGTAAGGTTTGCGAGATCATGTCTGGTGGCGTTAACACCATACCTACGACAAACGCAGCCACTATAATATAAGGACGTTTCTGTCTTAAATCTTCTGGTGTAGTGGCCCCAGTCCAACACAACAAAATAATCGCAACAGGCACCTCGAATGCGATACCAAACGCCATAAATAGCGCCAGCACAAAGTCGAGATAACTCGAGATATCAGTTGCAAACTCTACTCCACCAAGAGAGATGGCGGTAAAGAAGCCAAACACCAATGGAAATACCACGAAGTAGGCAAATGCCACTCCACAGTAGAACAATAGCGAACTAGAGAACAGCAGTGGCATGATCAATCGACGTTCATGCTTGTACAAACCTGGCGCTACAAATGCCCACACTTGATACAAGATAAACGGCACCGCAATAAATACCGAAGCAATTAACGTCAGCTTAAGTGGCGTAAAAAAAGGTGACGCTACATCCGTAGCAATCATGGTCGCGCCTTCAGGTAGACGTTCTACTAAAGGTGCGGAAACAAACTCGTAAATGTGGTTAGAGAAATAAATTAGTCCGACAAACACGACCAACACTGCGAGGATTGAGCGCAGTAGTCGGTTGCGAAGCTCCAACAAATGACTAATTAAAGGTTGTGTCTGCTCGACGGTAGACATGGCAAACCTCTTATTAAAAACCAGATCAAAAAGGAGCTACCAATCACTAGTAGCTCCTCCTAATGAGACTATTCGGCTTTCTTATCTGCCGCTGTAACCTTGCTCTCTTGCGCTTTCACGGCCTCTTCGACTGCTGGCTCTGTTTTTACAGGCTCAGCCTCTGAATCGGTGTTCTTTGCGTAAGGACGATTTACAGATTGCGCAGCCTTCTTCAACTCTTCAACTGAAGATTTCAACTCAGGGGACAAATCATCCATCCCCATTTGTTCTGCTTTGCGCAAGTTTTCTTGCAGCTCTTGGACTTTCAGCTCGTGTGACAATTCGTCTTTGACGCTATTTGCCATACTCTTAGCGGCACCGATAAAGCGAGACACGCTGCGAATAGCATGAGGCAAACGCTCCGGCCCAAGAACGACCAGACCAACAACAGATATTAATACCAGTTCCCAAAAACCGATATCAAACACGTTTTACGCCTGCTCTTTGTCTTTTTTCGTTTCAGGAGCAGCTTCTTTTTTCTGCTGCTCTTCTAGACTTTTTGGTTCGAAGTCTGCGTCTTTGTCATTTTTCGCAGGTTCATCTTCGCTCATCGCTTTTTTGAAGCCCTTAACGGCACCACCCAGATCGCCACCGATACCGCGTAGTTTCTTTGTTCCGAATAGCAATACAACAATTACAGCAATGATTAGAAGTTGCCAAACACTGATACCACCCATTCTCTTTACCTCGGGTCTTTAAACAAACAAAAATATTTCAAGAGTTTAACGTCTATTGACGATAAGCTCGCCAACTAAGCAGCCAAAATGTGACACCTGCGATACCGCAGGCCAACGAAAGCTGCTCAAAAGCATCGTTCACCAATATTGCCGAGCATACGACTAAAGTCGCGCCAACGCCAAACAAAAACTTTCCTGTCGCCTGCTGGCGCTTGCTCTGGCGATACCCTTGATAAAGCTGATCCATACGTTGATTCATCGCTTTACCTTGTTTCAGGCTATCGTAAAGTAGCTCTGGCAGTTCAGGTAATTTCTCTGCCCAAAATGGTGCGCGGTCTTTAATCGCATTCACTAGAGCTTGCGGCCCAACTTGATTCATCATCCATTCTTCCAGGAATGGTTTTGCGGTCTCCCACAAATCAAGTTGAGGATATAGCTGCCTACCAAGCCCTTCCACGTACAACAGCGTTTTTTGCAACAGTACAAGTTGTGGCTGAACCTCCATATTGAATCGACGTGCCGTGTTGAACAAATTCAACAACACATGACCAAAGGAGATTTCGCACAATGGCTTAGCAAAAATAGGCTCACACACAATGCGAATCGCGAACTCAAACTCATCGACATTGGTATCCGCAGGCACCCACCCTGAATCCACATGTAACTCCGCCACTCGGCGGTAGTCACGATTGAAAAACGCCAGGAAGTTTTCCGCCAGATAACGCTTGTCTTCGCTATTAAGTGTACCAACGATTCCGCAATCTAGCCCTATCCACATTGGGTTCTCTGGATGTTCGGGTTTGACGAACACATTACCCGGATGCATATCGGCATGGAAAAAGCTGTCTCGGAACACCTGAGTGAAGAACACACTCACACCGCGTTCCGCGAGCAATTTCATATTGGTGCCATTTGCTTTCAAGCCTTCAATATCAGAGACTTGAATGCCATATATTCGCTCAGAAACCATGACAGTTTCATTACTGAAGTCGGGAAAAACTTCAGGAACATACAATTCTTCGCTGCCCTCAAAGTTGCGGCGCAACTGAATGGCATTCGCCGCCTCACGTCGCAAGTCGAGTTCATCAAGCAGGGTTTTCTCGTACTCACGCACGACTTCAACTGGTTTTAAACGACGTGCTTCAGGCATCGCTCCGGCGACTATACGCGCCATTCGGTGCATCAGTTTTAGATCTGAATCAATGACTGGGCGAATATCTGGGCGGATAACCTTTAATACCACTTCTTGGTTAGTGTCTTTTATGCGCGCAGTATGTACCTGAGCAATCGACGCAGACGCCAGTGGTTTGATATCAAACTCGGTAAACCATTTTTCTAACGGACCACCTAATGCTTGCTCCATCTGCTTTTTTGCCAACTCGCCATCAAAAGGCGCGACTTGGTCTTGAAGTAAAGCTAGGGGATCAGCGATATGCGGAGGAAATAAGTCACGGCGCGTCGACATCATCTGACCGAACTTAATCCAAACCGGCCCCAGCTCTTGCAGTGCTAAACGCAGACGTTCACCGAGTGGTTTTTCTGGGTGCTTGTTCTTAATCCAAAACAAGCTTTTGCGCAGTAAAAGCGGAGCTTTGGTCAGTTGGTGATCGGGAAGCAGCTCATCTAAACCGTATTCCAGTTGTACTTTGGCGATGTGGTATAAGCGCTTTAGTTCTGCTGGCGTCATGGTTTCTCCAATGCAGGCTTATCTGCATCCAGCTTATTCAGCAAAGCCGTTAAACGAGCTTCAATGCGAGAAGCCTGGCTGCGAACCTCATCAACTTGGTCACAGAAATAGGCCACTTCTAACGGAGCGGGAGCCAGTTTCCATTCTTCAGTCACTACTTGCGCAAGATGACGCTGGTGTTTTTCTGCTTGAGACGCAAGAAAGTTGCCGATGTTTTTTGAACCTTGCACAAAGGTATGTGCGGCGACATCGCCAGTCACGCGAGACAACCACTCTTCAACATCTGGTTTGCAATCCACCATCAACTGAGAGAATTTCTGCGCCAATTGAATATCGCCTTCGAGTTCAAGTTTATCTTGTTTAATAAGACGAGTGATGTTGGCCTGATCGCGCAGCTCTGGTAACACACTCAAGTTGAGCGATAGATAGCAGTTAGGCTGCCCTTCGTAATGACCAAGCACATCAATTTGCTGACTAAAAACGAATGTCAGTGTTTTATTGATCTCTTTCAGGTGAACTTGAATAACTTGACCTTTTAGACGCGCTAAACGACGGCCCAATGCAGGGTCGTCTTTGATCAGTGTATTCAGTGACGTTTCAATCACAGCGGTGATAAGTGGTTCAAATGGCATGCCGTTAACCCTTAGAATTTATAACCGCGATGCAAAGCCACAATACCACCAGTTAAGTTGTAGTATTTGGTGTTTTCAAAACCTGCGTCTTGCATCATGCCTTCCAGCGTTTCTTGGTCTGGATGCATACGGATTGACTCCGCTAGGTAGCGGTAACTCTCTGAGTCATTCGCAACTAGCTCACCGATTCTCGGCAACAAGTGGAATGAATATGCGTCATAGACTTTAGATAACGGCTCTAGCACTGGTTTTGAAAATTCCAACACCAATAGGCGGCCGCCTGGCTTCAGTACGCGGAACATTGAACGAAGCGCTTTGTCTTTGTCAGTCACATTACGCAAACAAAAACTGATGGTGATGACATCAAAATAATCATCTGGGAACGGCAGTTCTTCTGCGTTGGCTTGAACGTAATGCACGTTACCCACAATACCGTTATCACGCAGTTTATCGCGACCAACGTTAAGCATTGAGTTATTGATATCGGCAAGGATGACATGGCCTTCATCGCCAACAATGCGCGAGAATTTCGCCGTCAAATCCCCCGTACCACCACCTAGGTCAAGAATACGTTGGCCAGGGCGAGCGCCACTACAATCGATAGTGAAGCGCTTCCAAAGGCGGTGAATACCACCTGACATCAGGTCATTCATGATGTCGTATTTTGTTGCCACGGAGTGGAATACTTCGGCAACCTTAGTCACTTTTTCGTCTTTTGCCACTGTAGAGAAACCAAAGTGAGTGGTTTCATTCTCTAACGCTGTATTGGATTGCAAACTTGTGTCCGTCATTCTAATTCCTCTTAGGCAGCGCTTTCCTCTACGGGGCGTTTGTTGACAAATAAAATCGCCCACTGCACTGCGGGCGATTAGTTTACTTTATCCTCAGCCGGATGTCTTTCTACTAACGGGTCATTTTCTGAAAATGCATCACTCTGCGCTAACTGCGCGAGGTCGGAAGAAATCGGTCGTTTAATTTCAACTCCCAAGTGTTTAAAGCTTTCGGCTTGACGAATCACATTTCCGCGCCCTGTGGCAAGCTTGTTCATCGCACCTTGATAGCTTTGATTCGCCTTATCCAGCGCACCGCCGAGCCCCTCCATGTCGTCTACAAACAATCGTAATTTGTCGTAGAGTTTTGTCGCACGCTGCGCAATCATTTTGGCGTTTTCATTTTGGCGTTCATTGCGCCATAGATTATCAATGGTGCGCAGTGCCACCAGCAACGTTGTTGGGCTCACCAAAATGATGTTTTGCTCCATCGCGTCTTTAATCAAGCTCGGATCGGCTTGAATCGCGACTTGGAACGCCGGCTCAACCGGGATAAACATCAGAACATAGTCCAAACTCTGAATACCTTTGAGTTTGTGGTAGTCCTTCATGCTTAACCCTTTGATATGTGCACGTAGAGCGGCTAAATGCGCATTCAAAGCCTGATCGCGCTCAGCATCAGTTTCGGCGTTGAAGTAGCGCTCATAGGCAACCAGCGCCATTTTAGAATCCACAACCACTTGTTTGTTTTGTGGGAGATGAACAATGACATCAGGTTGGTAACGCTTGCCTGCTTCATTTTGTAAGTTCACCTGAGTCTGATATTCGTGCCCTTCACGCAAGCCAGATTCGGCAAGTACCCTAGCGAGCACCACTTCGCCCCAGTTACCTTGTTGTTTGTTGTCCCCTTTCAACGCTTGGGTCAAATTAACCGCTTCGCGCGTCATTTGCTCGTTCAAACGTTGCAGGTTTTTCAGCTCATGCACTAGGGTATGGCGCTCTTTAGCTTCTTGGCTAAAGCTGTCATTAACGTGCTTTTTGAACCCTTCTAACTGTTCTCTAAGCGGTGACAACAAGCCTTCTAAACTCTGACGGTTTTGCAAATCGACCTTCGCGGTTTTTTCTTCAAACAGTTGATTGGCCAAGTGCTCAAATTGTTGTTTCAAGCGTGCTTCTGCTTGTTCTAAAATTTGCAGTTTTTCGGCATTGGCTTGGTTAATTTGCTCATGGCGAGCTTGCTGTTCACGCAGTTGCGTTTCTAGACGTGATTTGTGTTCACGCATTTGACCAAGCTCATCAAAGTATTGCTGGCGCTCTTGCTTTACGGCCTCGAAGTAACGCAGTTTTTCCATAGCTGCCATCAGCTTTCCGTGTGTTTGACGCACTTCAAACGCGGCTTTATCGCGCTCATCATCTAATTCATCCAACTCTTGCTGGGCATCGGCAAGGCTTTGCTTGACCTGTTCAAGTTGCTGTTGATGAAGCTGTTTTTCTGAAACAAGTTGTTGCTCGAGAAGCTGAGTTTGGGTGATAAAACGCTGTTTCACCCACCAACCGGCAGCGACACCACTAAGCGTGGCAGCACAAAGAGAAGAGAGAATGAGAGATTGGTACTCAAGAATCCATTGCATAATAGCGAGTTAGCCTGTGTTTTGTATCTATAACAATGGTATTTAGACACTGGATAAATGTCCAGTTTGTTGGATGAAAAATCCTCGCATACACTAGGCCTTCCTATAATATTCTTTCTTCCGCTCAAATTATCCAAACCGAGCGGCACATCATCACGCAGAGGCATCATGAACGAGCGTCGCGCCCTAGGATTTGGGCTCTCAGCAGTATTACTTTGGTCTACCGTTGCAACCGCATTTAAACTCACGTTGGCAGAATTTACGCCGATTCAAATGCTATGCATTGCCAGCATCGTCTCTGCGATTGCGCTAACAGTAATCTGTGGTGTGCAAGGTAAACTGGGCCAGTTAAGCGCTACATTTTTCTCAAACCCTTGGTATTACCTACTGCTTGGGTTGATTAACCCTTTGGCGTATTACGTTATCCTGTTCAAAGCATATGACTTGCTGCCCGCATCCCAAGCCCAAGCGATCAACTACAGTTGGGCCATTACCTTGACGCTAATGGCTGCTGTTTTCTTAGGGCAGAAGATCCGAGCTAAAGATTGGCTCGCTTGCGGTTTTAGTTATGTCGGCGTGATAGTGATTGCCACACAAGGCAATCTTTTAGGCATGGAATTTGAGAGCCCGTTGGGTGTTGGTCTTGCGCTGCTATCAACGCTGCTGTGGGCCGGTTACTGGATTTTAAATACCAAAAATAAGGCCGACCCTGTGGTTGGCGTTCTGCTCGGCTTTTTGGTCGCTATTCCATTCGCCATTGGTTTAAGTCTTTATGAAGGTGCTGACTGGCAGGCAATCTCAGCTAAAGGCTGGGCAGCGGTGACGTATGTCGGACTGTTTGAAATGGGGATCACTTTCGTTTTGTGGCTGAGCGCACTCAAATCAACGCAAAACACCGCGCGTATCAGTAATCTGATCTTTGCTTCTCCATTTATCTCACTCATGTTGTTAGCTACCATCATCGGCGAAGAAATTCACCCTTCAACCTTGATTGGCCTGGTATTGATCATCAGTGGCTTAGTCATTCAGCAAGTCTCATGGGGCAAGAAAACCAAAGCGGTAAACGCTTCTTAATCACCTATCAAAAGCCCTAAAAAACGATGCAATAAGTTGGATAAAAAAGAGATATAGATAACATTTTAATGATAGAAAGCACTTTACGCTGCTAGGATTTAGCTACGCGTTGGATACGATACTCACAAAGCCCAATAGCTTACGCTAGATTCTAATATAATTACCTTTGGGCGATTTAGGACTCGTTATTTATTATGTTTCGCTTCGCTATTCCTTCGCCTTTGATGGCAGACTGGCAACACGCTCTGCGACAATGCTGTGATGTAACTCAAGCTCAGGGACAGCTTTATACTCTGAGCGATACTCAGCGGTGGCTATCGACTGAGGTGTCCACCTCAACCCAAAATCATCGTGCTATCGTCGATGTGATAACGCAAGTTGTCGATCACTTTACGCCGACAGATTTTACAGTTAGCCATACCCCCTTTGAAGAGCAAACCTTGAGCATTGGACCGATTTGGCTACCTAATGGCGAATTGCTTGCCGTACTGACACTGACTCACCCTAATGATCAATCAACGGTTGTTTCGGCATGGCTAAGCGCAATGGCGGGGCGGATCAGCTTTGATATCAACTTGTACTGTCAGCAAGAACAAACGCGACATCAAAGCGCGGAAATAAAGCCAACACCAACACTACAAGAGTTTATCGACTGCCTTGAAGACCACGTATGGATAAAAGGCATGGATGGTCTTTATTCGATGACCAACCGAAGCGTAGAAAATGCGTGGCAAAAAACCAACAGTGAAATCATTGGCAAAGACGATTTTGCTCTGTTTAGCCATGAACGTGCGGAAAAATTCATTGATGCCGATAAATTGGTGGTAGCCACGGGCACGCAAAATATTGTTGAAGAATGCCGTCAAATTGATGAAAACAATAACCCCACTTGGCTAGAAACCATTAAGTCTCCTGTCCGTGATCATGCGGGAAACTTAATCGGCATTCTGGGGATGACACGTAACATCACCCGCCGAAAAATGGTAGAAACGCAGCTCTCCTTAGCGTCCCAAATTTTCAACAATTCGCAAGAAGGCATGGTCATTACAGACCGCAATGCCAACATCATTGATGTAAACACGGCTTTTACCCAAATTACAGGTTACCGCTCTGAAGAGGTGATAGGAAAAAACCCACGAATTCTGCGCTCAGGCCATCATGATCAAGGTTTCTATCAACAGTTGTGGCATCAACTCGAAAACAAAGGCCAATGGAAAGGCGAATTCATCAACAGAAAGAAAGATGGCAGCATTTATCCGCAATTAGCGACCATTAGCGCCGTAATGGACGATAAAAACCACCTTATTAACTACATTTGTGTGTTTGAAGATATCTCTGTGCGTAAGGCACACGAAGAAAAGCTGCAGCGCATGGCTTTTTACGATCCATTAACCAATCTACCTAATCGCACCCATTTACTCAGCTTACTCGAACAACACATCGAAACCGGACACAAAAACCAGCAGACGTTTGCCACCCTATTCTTAGATATCGACCATTTCAAACACATCAACGATAGCATGGGCCACTTCTGTGGTGACCAATTGCTGTCTAAGTTAGCGATTCGTCTGCAAGATGTGCTTCACCTCAATGCGCATGTGGCTCGCATTGGCGGCGATGAATTTGTGATTATTTTGCCAGACATCCATAGTGATGTTGCCTTACTGGAAACCGTCGGCGATATTCTAAGCGTATTCCAGCAACCATTCGACTTGGCAAACCACGACTCACTTCGTGTCTCGACCAGTATTGGTATTGCCTTGTACCCAAGAGACGGTCAAGACAGTGAAACCTTACTGAAAAACGCAGACACCGCGATGTACTTAGCGAAGAAAAATGGACGCAACGGCTACGCGTTTTACTCACCGGATTTGACCGATAAATCCGTATCCCATGTACGCATTCAATCCGCTTTGCATCAAGCAATAGAAAAACAACAACTCCGGTTAGAATTCCAACCGCAATACAACTTGGAACGAAATACGATTGTCGGCGTGGAAGCTTTATTACGCTGGCAGCATCCAGAATTTGGCCTTGTACCACCAGCAGACTTTATTCCAATTGCAGAAAAAACAGGGCTGATTCAAAGCATTGGTGAGTGGGTGTTACAACAAGCTTGTTTGCAAGGTAATGCTTGGCTGGACCAAGGCATCGAGTTTGGCAAAATCGCCGTAAATGTTTCTGCGTTGCAGCTTCAGCAGTCAAATTTCATTCAGCGATTAAGTACTATCCTCGATAACACCGGATACCCTGCCCAACGGTTAGATTTGGAGATCACAGAGAGCTTTTTACTGATCGACCCTCAACAAGCCATTGCATCGTTAAATCAATTACGAGAACTGGGTATTGAGATTTCTCTGGATGACTTTGGAACTGGCTATTCGTCTTTGTCTTACTTGAAAGGTTTGCCAATCAACAAACTGAAAATTGACCGCTCATTTGTCAGTGATGTCCCAAGTAATAGCGACAGCAACGCGATTGTGAATGCCATTATTGCCATGGGAAAAACGCTGTCGTTGAAAGTCGTCGCGGAAGGGATAGAAACTCGGGAACAAGCCGATTATTTATTCGAAAAAGGCTGTATTTATGGTCAGGGATATTTATTTAGTCAGCCAGTGAGCGCTGAAAAACTGTTTCGTTGAACCAGCTTGCTCCTCAAGTCACTCTCGCGGTGCCACGTCCGCGGAGGTGATTTGTTTTGCTTGATTTTGGGTTGATTGGCATAGCTCTAGACGATCAACCAAAATATTGATACAAACCAGCAACGGCACACCGATCAATAGTCCCATTCCGCCCCAAAGCCAGCCCCAAAAAACAAGCCAAACAAAAATCACTAACGGGTTTAAGTTAAACCTTTTCCCCAATAGTGTTGGTGTAACAAACTGACTTTCAATCAAATTGAGCAGTAAATAGATAGACACCACCGTCAGCATAAAACTGACCGACTCCAACTGAAGATAAGCAACAAAGCCAAAGCTCACCATGGATATGACAGGGCCGAGGTACGGCGCAAAATTCATCACGCCTGCAAATGCGCCCCATAGAAATGGATCTTCAAGGCCTAGAACAAAAAACACGGCCCCGACACTCAACCCCAGCCCAGCATTCACTAAAGTGATGGTGCCAATGTATCGAGATAGGTCTTTCTGTAGCGCTTTGACCAACTCAATCGCTTGGCGCTGTTTGGCGAACCCATGTAAGTAAGACACTGACTTTCGAAATAAGCTTCGTCCATGATTGAGCATAAAGTAAACCATAAACAGCACGATCATCGCTTGTGTCAAAATCGTCGGCGTAGTGGTCGCGAGCGTTTTTACCAAAGAAAATACGGTGTTGTTCCCGACCTCATCCATACTCATATCGTTGGCGATATTCAATGGAGTATTAAGGTGATCAGCCGAAGCTTTAGTAACTTCGCTTACTTCTTGCGACACATTTTTCACGATACTGGGCAGCTCAGACCACCATTGCTTGGCGGGCTCCGACATGGCGGCAAGACCAATAATTGAAGCGCCAACGAGGAATGACAGCGTCAACACGACGGTAATAGCACGTGGTAAGCCTTTGTCTTCAAGATAATTAATGAAAGGACTGCACAGCAGAGAAATAAAGGTGCTAAGCACAATAGGTAACAATATTGGCTTGGCAAAATACAGCCCTGGGACGAGTAACAGGACGAGAAGCGTTGCACCAATCGCAGTGTTGGCAGGAATGTTCAATTTCGCTGTCATAATAAGCTCAGAATCGGTAAGAAAATTTTGCGGTGAAATCCGCTATTAGAGTGGTTCGCCCTCTGTCGTCGCAGCGTTGCTTACTTGTGTTGCTGCATTTCCATTTTGCTCCGCATCTGACTCATCCAGAGAAGCTGCCGCGACCGGCTTTGTGAGCGAATCGGTAATATCAGACACGCTGCTAACCAATAGCCCCATTGACGAAATAGAAGAAGTCAGTCGAGACAATCGACCTGCTTTTGCTGCGGTAACGGCAACGACAGCACTAATGCCTAATGTCGTCCAAGGGTTTTCTCTCACAAACTTCTTGGTGGTAAACGTGAACATTTCCATCGACAAACAGCATTGCTCTAGAGACGCTTTACCTTCCATCCGCTTGATCCGCATGGCTCGATTGAGCTTTTGTAGCGAGCGCATCCCACCCCTCCTGTAATTGTTCTGTCGTATTTTTGAATCCAAGAAATCCAACTAAACGCTTCTGCCACCAGGCTAAAGCAAATAATGCCAAGCCTAATGATGTGATAAATACACCCACGGCAACATACACGTTGGCAGTTAACTGATAAGCCACCACCCCAGAGGCAAGGCACAAACTGAATACGAACAATACCGACAATAGGGTAAAAACAACGGTACACAGCAAAATCTGACGCACTGCGGACACGTTAACTTTCATCTCCAAGAGGAACAAATCCAACGTTGAACCTGACCATGCTTTTAGCGATGTCGTCAGTTGGTCCAATTGCGCAAGAATGCTGCTCAAACCATTAATGGTTTGTTGGATATCCTGTTCTTCTGCCCCATCAGGGGCTCGGCCGCTGTCTGAAGCCGCCGAGCCTGATTGCTGATTGGTAACTTGCCCTGAGTTATTCATGTGAAGCCTCGCCTTTCTGTTGTGTGGCTTAATCCTTGGTGACCACTATTATTTGATCAGCTTCGAAACCGCCCAACCAGCAAGGAAGGCGCAGCCTATGCTCAGCAATGGGCGCTCCTTGATTACATTTTCTGCCGACTTAGTCGCCTGCTGAACTTGCTGCGCACCGACATCCAGCTTCTCTTTGGCTTGGTCTTTCATCGCGCCAACGGCTTCCGTCGTGGCTTGTTCCGCTAAGTGATATGCTTCTTCTAACTGCTCTTGAGGTTTTACTGTGCTTTCTTTTGTAGTAGCCATAACTAGCCTCCATTAATGAGTTGAATAGTGAATCAAGTGAAACAATGTTTGACCTCACTTACTCCCTACAAAGCCATATCCATGCCAGAATTTTAAATTATTGTTTTTTATTGATTTTATTTTTATTTCGATAAAAAGCCGTATCTGTACGTGTAATTCTTTCCAGGCTTTCCCCGCCATTCTTGTAATTTTTTCTTAGCGCCTTACCGACTGTTAGCAAGTTATTGCAAAACAAGATATTAAGTCACTGATTAATAAGACTTAAAGTTCATTGGCATACAACCTGCAACTGAAGACGAAACATCGTGTTTGTATTCCATACGCTCAAACACCCCTATCACCAGTAAATAAGGAGTGGCATATGAAAAATGAAAACATCGCCTCAATCATTGAGCTTATCGAAAGCGGAAATGAAATTTACAACAAGGCCATCGAGAACATCGACAACACTTCTTTGAATAATGTGTTGGTAGAACTGCTCAGAGTACGTGAGCGTGCAGTCATTGAGCTCACTCCCTACTCTCTAGCAAGTAACAATGAAGAATCTGCCGACGACACTCCGGTTTCCTACACCATCAAGGCGCGTGAGGTCTACAGCGACGTGATGAAGGAAGTGTCCTCTGACAAAGAGTCTATGTATTTAGAACAGCTTGAAGGTGTCGAAAGCAAGGTACTCAAAGAGATTGAGAATTTGATTACTTCCCACCCAGAGCAGGCGGATAACTCGGTTCTGCTGAAAGTTCGTAGCGATATAAAAAGCTGCAAAGAAAAACTCAGCAGCATCAGCCTTATTAGCTAAAACTTGGTGGTCGCCTTTGCAATAAAGCTCGGTATTGATCAAAGAAATGGCCAACTTGCTTTGGCCATTTCTGACAAGCCCACAGGCGCATTAACATAACCATCACGAGAAATGTCCCACGACAATAGTCATAAATAAAGAGGTCACTATGACATTGGATAACAATCGAGTAAGGGAGCTACTCGTAAAAATGACACACCATCGCCAAACGTGTTTGCCTCTCGTTAACCCGCAATCACACATGACACTCGCAAGAGCGGCATATCGATTCGTGAAAATAGAAAAAGTGATGATCAAAAAGATGGCGAAGCTGTTCTTCGATCAAGATGGTGAACAATTCATTGCAGAAAATGCCACCGAATACGGCGTTGCCGAGTTAGGCAATTACAAAGAAATGCATTTTATGAATAAACTACTGTTAGATGATTTAAAAGCCCTGCTTAGAGCCATTGACGACACCAACTTAACCGCACTTGTTTCTTATTGGTTAGCTGCTTTACAAGTTGAAAACGATGAAATTGAAAAGCACTTACCTCAGGGTGAGTAATTGTACTCGCCCTTCTTTCTTTCACTTTGTTTAAACCACATCCCCAATCAACCTAGTAAAAGGTGCAGATAGAAAAAAGCCGCTGCATCTACGCAGCGACCTTAATAGCCTTTTTACGACGCACACCAAATCATCAAACAACACAGAAAAAGCGCCATGTAGAATACGAAGCAAATGGCGCGTTATCCGCGGATTATCTGTGTTAAAGCGAAGCTGATTTACGTCTCTGGCTTGGAACAAATACGTTCAATGACTTTGGACGCAGCTTGATTGCCAGTTGCTCATCAGAATACAGTTCACCATCAATCACATACTCAATCGGTTTATTCGCAGAAATAGTGACGCTCTGAGCCGTCGCGTATTGAAAATGTGTCGATTCTTCCTGTGCGCCTACGCTCGTTAATGTCAGATCCGACAATGCGATAAGACGTCCGCCTAAAGACTCGGTGTTATCTAAATATGTGATATGCAGCTTGCCATCATCAGGCTGCGGCGCATCACCACCTTGGGCAAGCAACGTACTAAATGGAGCGATATTCGCAACGACAAAACTATGGACTTCAAGCGTTTGTGTATTATTGTCGTGGTTTCCATCTCCAGTTGGAGCATCTAACGAAACGGTTAAAGCTTGCGTTTCTTCCGCCACTACAGCATTAAAAAAGCCGGTGAGGTAAGCGAGTTGTCCAAAAACATTTTTCTCTTCTCGCTGAGCGTGCTCGATCATTTTCTGTTCTAGCCCAATGCCTAAGACCAATAAAATAAGCCGCTGATTACATTCCGCAGTATCAATACGTTGGCAGTGTCCGCCAAGCAACGCTTCACACGCTTTTTCGACCGGTGAGAATTTTGCGCCAACGCCATAGAGCACATGACATAACGCATTGGCAGTTCCGAGCGGAACAATACCGAGTTTGAGGTCGGTATCCACCAATTGGCTCGCCACCTCTGTTACTGTGCCATCGCCACCAGCTACGATGATTTGCTTAGCTCCACTTTCTTTTGCCTGTTGTGTTAGCTGCTCGGCGCTGAGGTTTGTGGTGGTTTGATGAATACTCAAGCGATATTTTTTGGTTAGTTCACGAATCAAGTGCTGTTCGTTTTCCTCCCATTTGCCGCCACCTGCAACAGGGTTAACCACCATCCAAGTGGATTGATCCAGCCCCAGTACGCCTTTTTCACTGATCGCTCGTAACGTCCTAATCTGTAATTTATTCAATCTCGCGGTACTGCGTACGTCATTGATTTTTTTCATCACGGATTCAACCGTCAGTGACGGGTCTTTGCTCAGTAAATACGCCGCCACAACAAACACTGAACGACCACGCCCTAACGCACAATGCACAACCACTGCCCGCGAGCACGAGATTTGAGTATCAATCCAGTTAATCGCATGGCGAAGGCGCTCTAGCGTCGGGGCTTTGTGGTCGAGTACCGGAATCGAAAGGTAATGAAACTGCTTGTCGGTCATCGCACTTTCAAGGCCTGCAAATTCTGCGGTGACATCGACAATACAAGAGATTTCATTGGATTCGAGAAAATCTAAGTCACTCTGAAACAAACGGCGAGATAGGTATAAATTGTCGCTGACTTTTTGGATTGGAGGCACTGTATCACGCCGTCTTTCCCAGGCGTTATACGCTCTAGCCCCCAATAGAAATGGGATGAATGCCCAGCGAATCCACCTGACAATCTTGCCATCTTGGTTTTTTCTAAAAATAGAGGGAATGTCGAATACGTAGGCTACGCTGACCAACGCTAAAGAAAGAGATATCCACAAGAACAGCAAACTAACGATAATTTGAGGCGTATAGATAGCGGCCAATAAACTGATCAGAGCGCCAAGAATATAATATTTGATGATAAACATTCGCTCTCCTTGCCTTCAGCGAGTGCACTTTTTAGTGGAAGTTAGAATACGCGGGGGATTGAGCTTGGATACATGAACTTGAGTAAACGCCTTGATTGAGTGCCTTCCCGTGCCGAAATGGCACGAAAAGGTCCAACACTCTACCTAGCTTGCCATCTCTTCAACATAACCATCCGCTAGTTTCATTTTCTGCTTATCGGTCATTACCTTGCCGGCTAACTGGAAGAAACGCTGTTCTTCTTCCTCAAGATGGTGCAACACTTTGTGACGCAAGGTTTTCATTAGGTTGAGCCACGCTGGCGAGCTCATATCGGTTGCATCAAGCTGTGCAATCACTTTATCAATTTCATGATGCTCTGCGATGCCATGGCGAGTGAGATCAATGGTCTTATCGCTATCTATTAAAGGCGCGTAGAAAAATCGCTCTTCTGCCGCTGCGTGCTGTTCGAGTTCCTCTTTAAGGTTGTGGTAAAACTCTTCACGAGCGGGGGAATCTCCAGACGTTTCCATCAGAGCATCGAGTAAAAGGCGCTGCTTTTCATGACTCTCTTTCAGTACATCAAATATGTTTTTCATCTTTGACTCCTTATCTGATTGTAAACAATTGGGACAAAAGGAAGGGCGGTGATTGACCGCCCCTCTCTTACATAGCTATGCGTAAAAAACCTAACCTGATTCGGCTAACAGTCTTGGTCTTCAGCGTTTAGATTTTCTTTAATGTTTTCACATTCATCTTCAATCGCATTTTGGGTTTCTTCGGCGGCTTCATCTATCTTTTTGCCGGCCTGTTCCATTGGCCCTTCTTCACTACAAGCTGCCAACGCAAACACCAAACCGAATACTGCGGCGATACGGTAAATAAATGACGTAAGTTGCATGGAATCTCCTATCTATTTACGTTTTTTCTTCCTAGCAGAACAATCACTATTGATACAATTAATGACAATAGGAATAGGTAAAATATCACTTGCGCGATAGAGGCAGCAGCTCCTGCAATACCGGTAAAGCCTAATAGTGCAGAAATTAGTGCCAGTGCCAGAAAAATAAACATCCAACGAACCATAGTGTTACCTCCTAATAAAAGTGGGTTAAATCACTCGGCTCGCTATTATTGAACCACTTCTAGCTTATCAATCACCTTATTTACGTCATTGGTGTTATTTGCAATTGAAATTGCAAGATCATGCTCCGCATCTGAATTAACTTTACCTGCCAACGTTACCGTTTTACGTTCTGTCGTTACATCAATATCCGTACCACTCACATTGGTATCCATTAGTAGGCGCGTTTTAACTATAGTCGTGATTTTAGAATCGGTCAGTGTAGCTAAAGCTTCTGAATCAGTTTCTTTCTTGCCTTCATTCACTACTGACAATTCGTTGTTTACTTTTTTCACACCATCAAGACCAGTAACAAGCTCTTCGGCAAGTGATTTTTCAAGATCATTGTTTACCGAACCAGAAAGGGTAACGACCTGATTCTCAACATCGGTATTGATATCAAAAGAGTTGAGATTGCTGTTTAGCAGTAGTGTGGTTTCAGCTTTACCATCTAGCCAAGCGTCCATGGATTCTTTTTCCCATTTATCACTCGCTAAGACTGCTGTAGATGAAGTAGCAAGAACTGACGTAAGTACAATTTTAGCTGCGATGTTATTCATGGTAATTCTCCTTTATTGACGTTGCACTTCCCTAGGAGCAAACCATGTGCCAACTTTATAACTCATTGTTTTTAAGTGACTAATAAAGGAAAGAGGTAAAAAAGAGATGAGCAATAAAGTATAAGCATGAATTATTTACACGTAAAGAATGTAATTTTTAATCGGTGATAAAGCCTCCGTCACTTGTGCCGAAATAACCTGATAAAACAGAAAGGCTATTTCTCCAGAATCAATTAATAGCAAAATTATTATTTTAAAAATAAAAATCTGAACAAAAGGAAATATCTACTGATGGCTCTCACCGATATATATCAAAAAGGGGCTAACAACATAAAAATACCGAACAAATCCTTAAATCTATGCTGACAATATTTTGTCTTGTGAAGTGAGAATAATCCACGTACATTGTTTCTGTCATAGTAAAGAGGACATTTCTATGTCGATGCCAAGCCTGTTTCTAAGAATACAAGATCCATCACTTAAAAATGCCATCGCTTCTTGCCAGGAACTGAACAAATTTCGTCTGCATGACATCGATGCCGCAGACCAATGGATTGAAGATTTCCTACAACTCAAACCGGAAGTTGCGATTGTTGAAGTCGCCCACTTTACTAGTGCAGATTATCAACGTCTTTCTAATATCGAAGACATCTACGATATGGACTTGATCATCATTAGCTCAGGCGCTCCAAACGAGAACTTGGATAAGCTGATGAACTTGGGTGCTATTTTTCACTACAGAAAGCCCGTTGATATTGCCATTCTGACGGACACCCTGAGCGAAGTCAGCCAATACTATCAACACAAACAAGATCAAGGGCGTAAAGTGTCCACCAGCGATCTTGACCAATTTGGTCTTTTGGTCGGCTCTTCCTCTCCGATGCATCAGCTCTATCGTATGATCAGGCGCGTTGCTAAAACAGAAGCCAACGTCCTTATTGTCGGTGAAAGTGGATCAGGCAAAGAACTGGTGGCGCAGACCATCCACTTAGCGAGTGAGCGTAAACAACAGCCCTTTATAGCGATTAACTGTGGTGCCATTAGCCCTGAATTGGTTGATAGTGAACTGTTTGGCCATGAGAAAGGCGCTTTTACCGGAGCAAATAAAACTCACCAAGGTGTATTTAAGCAGGCAGAGGGCGGCACACTATTTTTAGATGAAATCACCGAGATGCCTATCGAGCATCAAGTGAAGCTATTGCGGGTGCTAGAAACCGGAGAGTATCGCCCAGTTGGCAGTAATACAGTTCATATCGCTAATACTCGCATCATTGCTGCTACAAACCGTGATCCTAAAATCGCCATTGAGGAGCAGTTCCTGCGTGAAGATCTGTTTTTCCGGTTATCGCATTTCCCATTAACGATACCGCCACTGCGAGAACGAGGCGGTGATATCGTCGGTCTGGCCAAGCACTTTATCGCGCACCGCAACGCCAATGAGGCAAAAACCAAAACGATTCTTGACTCTGCGATCCAAAAAATCGCTGCACACGACTGGCCAGGTAATGTCCGTGAGCTCAAACACACGATCGAGCGTGCATTCATTTTGGCTGATGACACCATCCGAGATGAACACCTTATCTTCGACACACCACCATTGGAAACAGGCACCAGCATCGAAGACCTTGTTCCGGCGGGCGTTTCGCTAGAAGAGCTAGAAAAAGCCGCCATTCTCAATACCCTTGAAGAGAATCAAGGCAATAAAACGGAATCAGCGCAGGAGTTAGGCATTAGCGTGAAAACGCTCTATAACAAACTCGAAAAGTATCAAGACGAGTAACTCGCTATGGGAATACAAAAAGAGCACTGACTTTTATTCAGTGCTCTTTTTGTATCTTATCTTTTATGCAGTTAGGCTGCGTTTGGTGTTTGATTAAACCCACTGCCCCGCAACAAAGCCGCTCGACCAGCACCACTGAAAATTGTAGCCCCCTAGCCAACCAGTCACATCCATCACTTCACCAATAAAATAAAGCCCTTTAATGTCTTTGCATTCCATGGTTTTCGAGGATAAGTGATCAGTATCGACACCGCCGAGTGTCACTTCCGCAGTTCGGTAGCCTTCAGTGCCATTCGGGGCGATATCCCAATGCTCTAGACGCTCCACAATCGCCGCAAGCTCCTTTTGATTGAACTGTTTTAGCGGTTTATCGACTAGCTCTTTACGTTCAATTAAGACTTCAACCAGACGCTTAGGCAGCACTTTGGCAAGCGTATTCTTGAGTGACTGATTTGGATGCTTCTCACGACTACGTTCTAATAACTCAGCAACATCATCGTTTGGCACAAGATTGATCAACACCTTTTGTCCGGCCCGCCAGAATGAAGAAATCTGTAACACTGCTGGACCAGATAACCCACGATGTGTGAAGAGCAGGGCTTCTTTGAACATGGTGCCATCTTCAGCCGTAATTTCCGCAGGTACCGCGATACCAGATAACTCAGCAAAGTCTTCTTTGTCTTCTTTATGCAGAGTAAATGGTACAAGCCCTGCCGTGGTTGGGATAACTCGAAGACCAAATTGTTCCGCGACTTTATAACCAAATGGTGTCGCTCCCAGTTTTGGCATCGACAAGCCACCTGTTGCGATAACTAAAGACTCACATTCGACAATCTCAGTACCAGCATGCAAACGAAAGCCTTCATCAATTTTTTCAATCGAATGAACATCGCATTGGTAACGCTGCTCGATGTTCGGCATGTCACACTCAGCTAACAACATCTTCACGATATCTTTGGCCGTAAATGCATCGACACAAAACAACTGGCCGTGATCACGCTCTTCGAACTCAATGCCATGTTTACACACCATCGAGATGAAATCCCAGTTAGTGTATTGGGAGAGCGCCGACTTAACAAAGTGCGGGTTTTGACACAAATAGTGATTAGCTGAAACGTCGTAGTTAGTGAAGTTACAACGACCACCGCCCGAGATAAGGATTTTACGTCCTGGCTTTTTAGCATGATCGAGCACCAAAACACGGCGGCCTCGCTTGCCTGCTTCTGCAGCACACATTAAACCTGCTGCGCCTGCGCCAATTACAACAACATCAAATTTCTTACTCATCGGTAGCTCTTAGACTGATTGGTATCGAATCAAAATAAAAAAGGATGTGCACATTGCACATCCTTGCTTTCTAGGCGCGACATTCTACCGACAAATACCGAAAGGGAAAAGCGCTTAAACTCTAAGCGCTCTGTATGTCCGTAAAATCTCAGACAGAACAACTATCTAGATTATTGACTCTTAGAGAATGAAGGCTGCAAGTAGCGTCACGCCGAGCAACGCGGTCGATAGAACAAACAGTTCACGCACTCTTTCACACTTACCAGTAAAAATTTCATCGTGGTGATGATGATATTCTTTACTTTTAATGTAGTGATACAACCTCACCTGCTTGGTGACATTTCCATGAGTGGTAAAAAAACCATTACCATCAACTTGCTGATATAACAGCGGGTGCGCTTCACGCATGATATAAATTAGAGAACGAAGAGCGGTGAGATACCGGACCATATTAACTCCAGTTACCACCATTAGCGCAAATAAGATTGTGTCTCCACTGATCATCTTTTCCTCCCTACATCTTCAACAATGCTCAAGAGAAAAAGACGATCAACACTTCGTCTTTACCCGCTACTTACAACGTCCCAAAACGCGTTTACGCAGCTGGAGCATCCATGATTGAAGATGAACCTTCTTTCGCCATTTGTGCTAGATCTTTGTCAATGAAGAACAACGCTTTACCGTCTTCACCTACCAGTTCGATCTTATCTAAAATCCCTTTAAACAACTTCTCTTCTTCGTGCTGTTCTGACACGTACCACTGTAGGAAGTTAAACGTTGAGTAGTCTTGGCTAGTAAATGCAACGTGCGCCAGTTTGTTGATTTTTTCCGTGATCATTTGCTCATGTTCAAATGTCTCGCGGAAAACGTCACCTAGGCTCGCAAAGTCATGCTTTGGCGCATCAATAGCGCCTAAGATTGGCATTGAGCCAGTTTCACTCACGTAAGTGAATAGGCGTTGCATGTGCTCCATTTCTTCTACGGCGTGAGCGCGTAAAAATTCAGCCGCACCTTCAAAACCTTTGTCTTCACACCAAGCACTCATTTGTAAGTATAGATTGGATGAGAAAAATTCTAGGTTAATTTGCTCATTCAATTGTTCGACCATAGTTTGAGACAGCATGTTAACTCCTATTATTGTGCATGCAATATACCCAAGTAACCTCGAAATAAGTGACGCTGCGAGAATAGCTTGGTCTGGCAGACACGGCGAAGTTTCACTTCAACTCTAGTCAGTAACACTACGCTTATTTCAGCATATCAAAGTCACTTGGGTATAACGCCACTATAACATGATTACTGAGACAAGACTTTGTACCTACGGCACCGATATGAGATCACTTCAGCAAATTTTTTTTGGGGTTGGTGCTAATCTAAAACTATGACCTTACAAGGAGATAGCAATATGAGTTACAAACACATACTTGTGGCAGTCGACCTTTCAGACGACAGTAAAGTGTTGATTAAGAAAGCCGTATCACTGGCTAAACCTCTGGATGCGAAAGTCTCTTTTATTCACATCGACGTGAACTACGCAGAACTCTACACCGGGCTTATCGATATCAATATGGCAGAAGCGCAACATCAAGCAATGGAAGCATCGCGCACACAATTGGCAAACTTCGCAGAATATGCGCAATACCCAATTGCCCATACTTTAGTCGGTAGTGGCGATTTGAGTAATGAGCTGTGCGATACCATTCAAGATTACAGTATTGATTTGGTGGTTTGTGGTCATCACCAAGATTTCTGGAGCAAGATTCTATCTTCGACTCGACAGCTGATTAACTGCTCACCAGTCGATATGCTGGTCGTACCGCTAAAAGACTGATTGGCGCAGCGATAAAACTTGGTTAGACTGCGGGCACATTTGTTGTTGATAAAGATTCTCATCCATGGCTTATCTATCCGCAGTTACCCTACTTTGGGCATTCTCATTTAGCCTGATCGGCGTTTACCTCGCCGGTCAGGTTGATTCTTGGTTCTCGGTGTTCATGCGCGTGGCACTGGCGAGCCTGGTTTTCATTCCCTTTTTGAAATTCCGTGGCGTTAGCAAACCCCTGATCGCGAAACTGATGACCGTCGGTGGCTTCCAGCTCGGCTTGATGTATTGCTTCTACTACCAATCTTTTTTGCTCCTTTCCGTGCCAGAAGTATTGCTGTTCACCGTATTCACACCCATTTACGTCACGCTAATCTATGACTTCTTGAAAGGTCGCTTTTCACCTTGGTACTTAGTTACCGCTGCAATAGCCGTATTTGGTGCCGCCTGGATTAAATTTGCAGGCATTAATGAAGATTTCCTACTGGGCTTTTTGGTCGTACAAGGAGCAAACCTCTGCTTTGCCATCGGTCAGGTGGGCTACAAATATATCATGGAGAGTGAACCCGTCGATTTGCCACAACACACCGTGTTTGGCTACTTCTACTTAGGTGCACTTTGTGTAGCAACCGTGGCTTTCGCGCTCATGGGTAACCTCGACAAACTACCTACCACTGCAACACAATGGGGCATTCTGACATACCTTGGGTTGATTGCTTCTGGTTTTGGTTACTTTGCTTGGAACAAAGGCGCGACTATGGTGAACGCAGGTGCACTGGCAGTAATGAACAATGCATTGGTTCCGGCGGGCTTGATTGTAAACATTGTGATTTGGAACCGCGATGTTGATGTCATGCGACTCGCCATTGGCGGTGCGATCATCATGCTATCCCTATGGATTAACGAAACCTGGGTGAAAAAGCGCGTAGAGATGAGCTACGCCAATAAGTAACGCAGCTAATCCTATAAACATTTCGACAATAAAAAACGCTCTCCGACTGGAGAGCGTTTTTTTATTTGATTAATGCACTTTGGCTTGTGAGATTGCGTTCATCAAAGCATTAGGTGGCGTTGGCAGCAACACTTCTAGTTTCGCATTACGCGCTTCCAGTTTACGCTGACGCTTAAGTAACTTTTGTTGTTTTTTCGCCACTTTTAGCAACTTCTTTTGCTGCTTATAGTGCTTTTTCAGTGCTTTTTTCGCTTTCTTGAGCGATTTTTTATCCGCTAAATCAAACCATACTGATGCGTCGGCTCTTACTGGCTCCGGAGATTTCTCGGCTTGTTTTTTCTCTTTCACGCGCTCAACAACACGCTTCACAATCGCGGCTTTTTCGTTGCTTTGTTTAGTGGTCACTGGAATCGCTTGTGATGGCAGAGCTTCAACCAATAAGCCACATGCTTGTTGCTCACTCAATGGCTTGTCTTGGCATTTTTGTGGAGGAATTGCGGCTGGCTTACAAAGGGTATCTTTGGCCGATGAAGAGCGTGCGCAAGAACGACAAACGAATTTTGGTGCGACAACTAAACGATGGATATCACCAAGTTCTGCCGCGATCTGTTTGCGACTCATTTTACATAAACGTTTAGCCATTCTACTACTCCAGCTTCCCAGTTATCGACCGCATCACAACAAGTGAAATAATAATAATTCTTAGTTAGATATACAGTCAGGAAAGGGAATTAGCAAGAGAAAACTATCAATAGAGACGAGGAAAGAGAAGCTGAGTCACAGCACGATACACCGTACTGTGACAAGAAAAGTTGAGCCGTCAGGAAGTTATGCCATCGATGCTTTAACATAGACATCGAAGCGATTTTTTTTCGTTTCAATCGCCATGGTCGGTTTTTTCTCGTTCAGCCAGTTAGCATAGTCTGGGCGTTTAACTACTACACGCTTTGTGGCTAACGCCATGGCTGGTTCTAGTAGGCCATCGGCGTCCAAATCGGCGCCAACCAACGATTGGAAAACGCGCATTTCTTTTTTCACGAGCGCCGACTTCTTTTTATTTTCTGGGTGCGGATACATCGGGTCAAGATACACCACATCTGGCTGGACAAAGTCTTTATCTTGCGCCAATTGTTCCAACGCATCATGGCTAGAAGCATGGATTAGCGACATGCGCTCAGATACCCAGGTGCCGATTTCTGGGTCTTGTTTCGCTCGATCCAAGCCATCATCTAACAAAGCCGCGACGACTGGATGACGCTCGACCATCTGCACTTTACAACCTAGTGAGGCGAGCACAAACGCATCACGACCAAGACCTGCCGTGCCGTCTAACACGGTTGGCGTTGCCCCTTTGTTCAACCCCGCAGCTTTCGCAATTGCCTGACCTTTACCACCACCGAACTTGCGACGATGACCGACCGCACCACCAATCAAATCCACAAAGATTGCACCCAGCTTTGGCTCATCCACTTTACGTAGCTCCAAACGCTCGGTGGTTAGCACCAAAGCAAAATCGCTATCGTCAGTGTGTGAAAGCTGCCAACGCGCAGCGAGTTCATCAAGATGAGATTGTTGAGACGGGTTTTCACAGATCAATTGCAGTTGCAAAAGGAGGCTCCAATAAAAATCGAGGTAACTGGCGCTGAGTGTATACCTAAGTTACCTATTAATGCTAGGTTGAGCTTGCTACGCAGAGGTTATACAACCGTCAGCTGCTCCACTAGCTCAGAAAGCGGCTTAGGATGACCAATACCGTAGCCTTGGCCGTAGTCCACACCTAGGTCTATCAAATGCTGCATGACCTGGTCATTTTCGACAAACTCCGCCACCGTCACTTTGCCGAGCTGTTTCGCCAAGTCATTGATTGAACGAACCATCACACGGTCCATTTCATTTACGTTGATATCTTGCACGAAAAGACCATCAATTTTCACGATATCGACAGGAAGTTTCTTTAAGTAACCAAATGAAGACAATCCAGATCCGAAATCATCCAATGCAATCATGCAACCCAAAGACTTTAGCTTGGTAAACAGCTCAATGGCTTGATCCAGATTGCTCATCGCCGCTGTCTCGGTGATTTCTAAGCAGATTTTTTCACACGGCAGAGTCGAACTTTCCAATCGCTCCAATAAGAAGTCAATAAACTCTTGATTCCCCATAGATTGACCTGAAAGGTTTATCGAACAGCGACCAAGCTGTTCAACCACCTCAGGACGCTGTTCAAACCACTCTAGTGTTTGAGTAATAACCTGCTTATCAATCCAATGGGCAATGTTGTAGCGCTCGGAAGCAGGGATAAACAGCGCAGGAGAAACATAATCACCGTACCCATTGCGAATACGCACCAAAATCTCAAAATACATTTGAGTCTCGTGCTTTTGTAAGCTTTTTATCGGTTGAGCAAACAGTTCTAAACGTTGATTCGACAATGCCTCATGCACCAAATTGACGCTCTGCATTTCCATCTGACGACGCTGCAACTCTTCGTTATCTAAGCTGAATAGATTATAGCGGTTACGGCCTTGCTCTTTAGCGGCGTGACAAGCAGAGTCTGCTTGAGCATGCACCATTTGTGGCGTATCAGCGGTATGATCGATGATACGGATACCAATTGAGCAACTGATGAACAGGCGTGTGTCTTCCCAAATAAAGAGGTGCTCGCTTAGTGTCGAGATGATCAGTTTGGCAATATTGATGGCGCCATATTCGTCACAATCTTTGAGTAAAACCGCAAACTCATCGCCTCCCATTCGAGCCAAGATGGAATTGTACGGCAGAACGCCTTCCAGCATACTGGCGCAGAATTGAATCGCCGCATCACCTGCATCATGCCCAACCGTATCATTGAGGACTTTTAGTTGATCTAAGTCGAGGTACAACATGGCGTGGACTCGACGATGGCTGTCCACTTCGCACAGTGCGGTCTTAAGCTCTAGTTCAAAATGGTTTCTGTTGTAAGTCCCCGTCAGTAAGTCATAGCGAGCTTGGTATTCCAATTTCTCGGAGAGCAGTTTGGTTTCGGTAATATCTTCGCCCACAATCAGCAGTTGCTCAGATTCACTCAGCGGACGAATATTCTCGCGCACCCAAACACGATGACCATTTGCATGACGATACTCGACTTCACGTCGCCAAACACCATGCACTTGCTGGTTGGGTTGCAATAACACTTGGCGAGGGAACAGCACTTTGTCATCAAAATAGAACTCCCTCAGGCGATGTCCGAGCATGTCCATCGGTTTGTAGCCAAGAAGTAGTTGAGCAAATCGATTCACTTCTTGAATTCGGTTATTACTATCAAGCGTCACCATCATCACGGGCTGCTGCTCATAATAGTTGCGTAGGGTTGACTCACGTTGGTAGAGCTTGTCCTCCATCAATTTACGACTGGTAATATCGCGCGCTTCAAACAAGTATTGCTTATGATTCCCTACTTGCTGAGAAAAAGGCTTGAGCGAAACTTCTAACACCAATGCGCCGTGTTCTTTACTCCAAATTTCAGCTTCAAACGTCGACACTTGATGGTGAGGCGCGTGGAAATACTCCTCAAGCAACGCTTGTGCTTTTTCACTCCAGTTGGGGTGAAACCAAAGTGGTCGGTCTAAACGCAGTCCTTGGTGATAAAGTAAGGATTGAAGGTGATCGTTGCCCGATTTAAGCACACCGTTGGCATCCAAAATGCCCATATACTGCATGCTCTGATCGAAAATCGATTCTAGAATAGCCTGGCTTTCTCGCGCAGCGCTCTCACTTCGACGCATCCGCTGTAAATAATAACCCATCAGCAAAATGACCACCGACATCACCACAAACAGGCTACCAAACAGGCGAATTTCCTTGGCAAAACGTTCAGAAAGCTTCATTGGCTTATTAAAAAATACCGCAGAAACCTCTTGTTCAGCCCCCAATCCCCAACACGCTACCGCTTGGTAATCGAGCTTTATTTCAGAATCACTTTTTTTCACCGCAGGCAGAGGCTGATCAGGGTTATCCAAAACGAATTCAAGCATCTCTGCGCTCTCAATACCATGCCGATAACCACTTTGAATAACCCCTCCAACTGCGCCATGACCCAAACCAATGTCATGCACCATAAACAGCGGCGCGTTTGAGACTTTGTTGACACCAACCCAGTCACGCTCGCTGCCAACCATACCTTGTTTATCTCGGTAATAGGTCCAGAACAAGACGACTTTATCGGAACTCAGTTTTGCGACTTGTTGTTTTAGATCGATGATGCTGTCTGGGACAAGTTGTACGATTTTGTCTCTATATTGCGGGAACTTGAGGACAAAATTGTCGATTTGATAACGCAACACCTCACCGGTCACCGAGTGGTCACTGACGATGAGAACTTGTGTGTAGTTCGGATGTAAGCGCTCAATAAGAGCGAGATTCGCTTCCAAATCGACATCTTCCATGACTCCGGTTGCATTCAGAGAACGATGTAAAGAAGGATGGTAGTTATTAATGCCGTTAAATATAACTGGGGTGTCTTTGATGATTGGGGCTAAACGCTGCATGAGTTCAAGTGCATTGTTATCGCTCACTAAAATGGCATCGAATCGCTCTTTGCGTAATTTCGTAAGATACAAGGATTTTAGTTGCGCAAAAAACTGCTCACTCTGGTTACGTTTCGAGTCTAGATAGAGCACACGCATGTCCAGCGCTCGATCGCCCAGCTGTTGCTCGATGCCTCGCTGTATGGAGTCCGTCCAGAAAAAACCCTGATGATAGGAGTGCACGACCAACACCTTCGGATCTGAGGCCGTAGCAAACGCGCTCCAACATAGCGCGGCAATAACCAGAAAACGCTGCACATTATCTCCATAGCTCGGAGTTAACCCGCAGTTACTCCTGCCAAACCTTGTGAATCCTATCCGCTATGAGTATAAAAGGGAGGTAAAACTCTATCCCTAACGGAAATCATAGTATGAATGCGAGCCTGCCGAAACTCGACGACCTTGACCGCGCAATATTAAAAACACTGATGGCTGACGCCAGAACGCCCTACGCAGAAATGGCAAAGCAGTTCGATGTCAGCCCTGCCACTATCCATGTGCGTATCGAGAAGATGAAGTCGGCTGACATCATCGAAGGAACGGAGGTGATCATCAATACCAAAAAGCTTGGCTACGATGTGTGCTGCTTTATTGGTATTAACCTCAATGCAGCTCGTGATTACCACTCCGCGTTAGAAAAACTCAACGCGCTCGACGAAGTCGTTGAAGCTTACTACACCACGGGCGCGTATAACATATTCGTCAAATTGATGTGCAAATCGATTGAAGAGCTGCAATTTGTACTGATCGACAAGCTGCAAGCCATTGATGAGGTTCAGTCCACAGAGACATTGATATCGTTGCAGAACCCGATCAACCGCAACGTAAATCCGTAAAATTTTTTATAAAAAATGTACAAAAAAGGCCAACTGAACGGTTGGCCTTGATGTTTTTTGCTCAATTTACGCCGCAATACCCGAATGGCGCAACAGTGCATCGATTTGTGGCTCGCGGCCACGGAAGCGCTTGAACAGCTCCATTGGCTCTTCACTGCCCCCCATTTCTAGAATGTTGTTCAGGAAGCTTAGGCCCGTCTCTTTGTTGAAGATGCCTTCTTCTTCAAAGCGAGAATACGCGTCTGACGACAGCACTTCAGCCCATAGGTAGCTGTAGTAACCCGCACTGTAGCCACCAGCAAAAATATGGCCGAAGCTGTGTGAGAAACGCGCCCATTCAACCGCAGGAACTACCGCGACTTTCTCTTTCACTTTCGCCAGAGTTTCCAGTACACGCGCACCCACTTCTGGGTCATATTCAGTGTGAAGCGTGAAGTCGAACAAGCCGAATTCTAGCTGACGCAAAATACCCATCGCAGATTGGAAGTTTTTCGCTGCGAGCATTTTGTCTAGCATCGCTTTCGGTAGCGGCTCACCTGTCTCATAGTGACCAGAAATGAACGCCAGCGCGTCCTCTTCCCAACACCAGTTTTCTAGGAACTGACTTGGTAGCTCAACCGCATCCCAAGGCACGCCATTAATACCTGAAACAGCACCTGTATCAACTTGCGTCAACATGTGGTGGATTCCATGACCAAACTCATGGAATAGCGTCACGACTTCATCGTGCGTGAACAGTGCTGGTTTGTCGCCCACTGGACGGTTGAAGTTACACGTTAGATACGCAACCGGCGTTTGCAGCTCGCCAGATAGCGTAACGCGACGACCACGACAATCATCCATCCACGCGCCGCCACGTTTGTGTTCACGAGCGTAGAGATCTAGGTAGAAACTGCCACGGAGTGTGCCTTCAGCATCAAAGATATCGAAAAAGCGCACGGACTCATGCCAAGTGTCTACGCCTTCGCGCTCAGTAACGGTCATGCCAAACACGCGGTTTAGCACTTCAAACAGACCGCTCACGACTTTTGACTCTGGGAAGTACGGGCGCAGTTCTTCATCCGAAATTTGGAACAGGTGCTGCTTTTGTTTCTCGCTGTAGTAAGCGATATCCCAAACGTTCAGCTCTTCAACACCAAACTCACTTTTCGCAAACTGACGTAACTCTTCGACTTCACGTTCACCTTGCGGTTTCGCTCGTGTCGCTAGGTCATTCAGGAAGCCCAGCACTTGATCCGGCGTTTCAGCCATCTTTGTTGCTAACGACTTTTCACTGTAAGTATTGAAACCTAGCATACGTGAAATTTCATGGCGCAGTTTTAGCTGCTCAGTAATGATTTCTGAGTTATCCCATTTGCCTGCGTTTGGACCTCGATCAGAAGCGCGCGTCACGTACGCTTCGTACACTTCTTTACGCAACTCTTGGTTATCGCAGTACGTCATGACAGGTAGGTAAGATGGGATATCTAGCGTAATTAGGTAACCATCTAACTCTTTTGCTTCTGCGGCAGCTTTCGCTGCTGCCAGCGCCGATTCTGGCATACCTGCTAGGTCTTTCTCGTCTGTGATGTGCTTGGTCCAACCCATGGTGGCATCCAGCACATTGTTAGAGAATTTAGAGCTCAGCTCAGACATACGTTTGCTGATCTCGCCGTAACGGTGCTGCTCATCGGATGGCAAACCAATGCCTGATAACTCGAAATCACGCAGTGCATCAGTGATGGTTTTCTGCTGGGCACGAGTTAACGTTGCAAATTCTTCGCTCGCTTTGATGGTTTTGTACGCTTCGTACAACCCTTTGTGCTGACCAACCCAAGTGCCGTACTCTGACAAAATTGGTAGGCAACTTTCGTAAGCTTCACGTAGCTCTTCGCTGTTCACTACCGAGTTAATGTGACCCACTGGCGACCAGATGCGGCTTAAGCGATCATCCGCTTCTTCAATTGGCGCAATCACACTGTCCCAAGTTGGGTGAGCGTTGTCTTGTAGAACTTCATCGATTTTTGCTCGGCAGTCAGCAATCGCTTGCTCAACGGCAGGCTTGATGTGTTCTGGTTTAATTTGAGAAAACGGAGGTAGGTCCGTAAACGTCAGAAGAGGATTAGACATGAATAATTCCTTTTGTGTTTTGACTCTGTGATTGCCTGTCTATTTTGTGTAGATAGGCCAACTCAATGTACAGACGAGCCAGCAACATGGATTGGGGGAGCTCCGTTCCCTTTCTCTATGCCGCGATGACCATCTTATAGTCAACCAGCGCTACTCTGTCCTTGAGTCTTGTTATACCTAAATGAGATTTCACACCCTTTTGAGTGCGAGAAACTTACCTAGTTCAATTCGATTACCAATAGTAAGTGTGGGTGACTTAAAGAAATTTCAATAGCGTCCCCTTATCAGAGGAACAGATTTGATTGGAAGTTCTACATCTTTAAGTTACTTGAGTATAATACCGCCATAGAGTGAAAATCACAGACCACACTCAGCCAAAGAGTGTTTCGAGAGTTTAATTTGTTAAGTTACCGCCACAGCTTCCACGCTGGCAACCATGCCGACGTGGTCAAACACATCGTTCAAAGCCTCATTCTTGATGCGCTGAAACAAAAAGATAAGCCATTCGTTTATCACGATACCCACTCGGGTGTAGGCCGTTACGATCTGACTCACGAATGGTCTGAAAAAACGGGCGAATACAAACAAGGCATCGCACGTATTTGGGATAACCCAAGCATTCCTGAAGACATCAAAAGCTACATCGATGCCATTAAAGTGCTCAACAACGGCGAGAAGCTGCGTTACTACCCAGGCTCACCACGTGTGGCGCGCGCGCAAATCCGCCCACAAGATCGCATGGTGCTGACCGAGTTGCACCCGGCCGATCACCCATTGTTAGAGCAAGAATTCCATCGTGATCGCCAAGTGAGCATCTTCAAAGAAGACGGATTCCAACGCCTCAAAGCAAGCCTACCGCCACAAGAGCGTCGTGGTTTGGTGCTGATTGACCCACCATACGAACTCGCGAAAGAGTACCGCGATGTGGTACGAGCGATTCATCAGAGCCATAAACGTTGGGCAACCGGTATCTACGCGATTTGGTACCCAGTGGTAAACCGTCACGACATCGAAGATATGATCGAAGGCTTGGAAGCACTGGGCATTCGTAAAATTCTGCAAATCGAGTTAGGTGTTGCACCAGATACCAACGAGCGCGGCATGACGGCATCCGGCATGATTGTGATTAACCCGCCCTGGAAACTGGAAAGCCAGATGAAAGAGATTCTGCCATTCCTGCAAGACGCGATCGCACCAGCAACTGGCCACTGGAAAGTGGACTGGATTGTGCCAGAGTAAGCACTTCAGTACCGATATCTTCAAGCGCAACGATATTCTCGTTGCGCTTTTTTATGCTCTCACCTTCTCCCTCCAGTCGTGCTTATTCTTCTTTTTGTGCCTCTCATCGCTATTTGTCATAAGTATTGTCGCTTTTTCCCATTTAGGAATTAGTCGAATTCGATTTATGATAGTGGGATAACGGTGGCATTGAGTTCGGACAAGGTCATCCCAATCTATCTATGTACCAGATAAAATTTATAAGCTCTTGGAGAAAGTAATGGCGACTCATTTTGACTATATCTGTATCGGTGGCGGCAGTGGCGGCATCGCATCTGCAAACCGTGCGGCGATGTACGGCGCGAAAGTTGCGCTAATCGAAGCTCAAGACCTTGGCGGTACCTGTGTCAACGTAGGTTGTGTACCGAAAAAAGTGATGTGGCATGGCGCGCAAATCGCAGAAGCAATGAACCTGTACGCAGAAGATTACGGTTTTGATGTCGACGTGAAAGGTTTCGACTGGAGCAAACTGGTTGAGAGCCGTCAGGCATACATCGGTCGTATTCACCAATCTTACGATCGCGTTCTTGGCAACAACAAAGTAAACGTGATTAAAGGCTTTGCTAAGTTTGTTGACGAAAAAACTGTCGAAGTAAACGGTGAACACTACACAGCAGATCACATCCTGATCGCGGTTGGTGGTCGTCCTACTATTCCAAACATTCCAGGCGCTGAATACGGCATCGATTCAAACGGCTTCTTCGACCTAGCAGAGCAACCAAAACGCGTTGCGGTTGTGGGCGCTGGCTACATCGCAGTTGAAATTGCTGGCGTACTGCACGCGCTAGGTACAGAAACGCACCTGTTCGTACGTAAAGAGTCACCACTGCGTAGCTTCGATCCAATGATCATCGATACGTTGGTTGAAGTGATGGACGCAGAAGGTCCAAAACTGCACACCCACTCTGTACCAAAAGAAGTGGTAAAAGAAGCCGATGGCAGCCTAACTCTGCACCTAGAAAACGGTGAAAGCCAAAACGTTGACCAACTGATTTGGGCAATCGGTCGTCACCCTGCGACAGACGCAATCAACCTAGCGTCAACCGGTGTGGCAACGAACGAAAAAGGCTACATCAAGGTAGACGAATACCAAGAAACCAACGTGAAAGGCATCTACTGTGTGGGTGACATCATGGAAGGCGGTATCGAGCTAACGCCAGTAGCAGTGAAAGCGGGTCGTCAACTTTCTGAGCGTTTGTTCAACAACAAACCAAACGCGAAGATGGACTACGATTTGGTACCAACTGTGGTATTTAGCCACCCACCAATCGGCACTATCGGTCTAACGACGCAAGAAGCGGAAGAGAAGTACGGCAAAGACAATATCAAAGTCTACACGTCTGGCTTTACGGCGATGTACACCGCCGTTACTAAGCACCGTCAACCATGTAAGATGAAGCTTGTATGTGCGGGCGAAGAAGAAACGGTTGTTGGTCTGCACGGCATCGGTTTCACGGTAGATGAAATGATCCAAGGCTTCGGCGTAGCAATGAAGATGGGCGCAACCAAAGCAGACTTCGACTCTGTTGTGGCTATCCACCCAACGGGCTCTGAAGAGTTCGTAACGATGCGTTAATTACGCGCTAATCGCATTGCTGATTTCAGCGAATCATTTGAAAAGGTCATCTTAGGATGACCTTTTTTTGTTATCCCATGCTTAACTCGCATTCTCTAATAATGTGCGAATAAACTCGGCTTTAATAGCACTCTCCTGCTTACCATCATGAATCAGACACAAGTCTGCACACAGTGACTCTTTCAGCTTGATAAAACGAATCCCATGCCAATGATGCTGAGAAAACGTCGACGGAACCAACGTCACGGTATTGCTGTTTGCTACATATGCCATCAAGGTGCTTGGCTCCACCACTTGTTTGCCAATATGGGGTGAAAAGCCTTCTTGCAGACAGGCATTGATGATGAAGTTTGCCGAGGCAGAATTCGCCAAACTCATAAACGCAAACTCACACGCCTTTAAATCTTGGAGCCGCAGCAAAGATTTGCTGGCTAACTCATGTTGCTCCGACACCGCCACCACAAACACATCTTTGCCCAAAGATACCGACTGATACGGATAAATGTTGAGTGCATCAGCAAAACGCACAATGCCCACATCGATTTTCTTCTCGCTCAGATGCTTCTTTTGCGTCTCTGGGTTAAGGTCAAAAATGTCGGCGTGATAAGTGTCATGCTCAGCATGGAAGCGCTGTAACAGACGATCAAATCCGCCCCAAAATGCGCTACTTACCACACCAACTCGCAAGATGTTTCTCTGGTTCAAACCCACTTGCTGCACTTGATTGAGTGAGACATCCAAGGTCTGAAAAATCAGTTGGCATTTGGACTCCAACAATCGCCCGGCCTCCGTCAGCATGACGTTTCTTGAATCACGCTCAAACAGTTTGACGTTAAGCACCTCTTCCAACTCTTTGATGCGATTGCTCAACGGCGAATTGGTGATATTGAGGTTCTCGGCCGCCTTAGTGAAATGCTTGGTTTGTGCGACCTCGTAAAAGTAACGCAGCATCTTCAGCGTCACGCGCTCAAATGGTTCTGACTTCATGCATTGAGTCCTAGCGAATTTCATCATCCTCTTTTTGAGGATGATAGTAGCGAATAAAGCAAAGATAACCAGCGCAGAAAGTCACACAATGGAATCAACACACAACCAGAAGGTGACTAACATGAATCACGATCCAGTAATCGGCGCGCTACAAACCATTCGCGAACGCAAACCAAACTTCCAACCTAAAGCGGCGTTTATTTTAGGCTCTGGCTTAGGCGTATTGGCAGACGAGCTACAAGACAAAGTGGTCATTCCATACGAAGAGCTCGAAGGCTTTCCGATTAGCACCGTGCAAGGCCACTCTGGTGAGTTGGTGCTTGGTACCATGGGCGGCGTAGACGTAGTGTGCATGAAAGGTCGCGGTCACTACTACGAACACGGTTCAATGAAGGTCATGACAACGCCCGTGCGCACCTTTAAAAAGCTGGGCTGTGAGTTTCTGCTCGTCACCAACGCGGCAGGCTCACTTCGCCCTGAACGCATCGACGTCGGTTCTCTGGTGGTATTTCATGACCACATCAATACCATGCCTGAATCGCCAATGATCGGTCCGAATGATGAAGAGTACGGCCCGAGGTTCTTCAGCCTCGCCAATGCGTACGACAAAGACCTGCGCGCAGAAGCGTTTGAAGTCGGCAAAGCCAATGGCATTCACCTGAATGAAGGTGTGTTTGTCTCTTACACAGGCCCCAACTTTGAGACCGCAGCCGAAATCCGCATGATGCAAATCATCGGTGGTGATGTGGTGGGCATGTCGGTCGTGCCAGAAGTGATTTCTGCGGCGCATTGCGGCTTACCCGTATTGGCAGTGTGTGCGATCACCAACATGGCAGAAGGCTTGGGAGATGTAGAATTGTCTCACGCCCAAACATTGAAGTGCGCGAAGCTAGCCGAAGCAGATTTCATTCGCTTTATTAAGCGCTTTATGAAGCATCACTTCTAAAGCCGTTTCATTCCAAAAGCAAAAGGGTCATCAAGTAACTTGATGACCCTTTTTCGTATCACTTTTTCTAACGTTCGGGGGTATTTCGGAGCCGTTTGTGCGTTTTACTTAACTGCGCGAACCAATTCAGCAATACCTTCCCAATCGCCGTTGTCCATCATTGCGGTTGGCACCATCCACGTACCGCCACAAGCTACAACCGATTTCAGCGCTAGGTAATCTTCCACGTTGGATGGGCTTACACCACCTGTTGGCATGAATTCCACTGGGTAAACTGCCGTTAGTGCTTTCAACATGTTTACGCCGCCTGATGGCTCAGCAGGGAAGAACTTCAACGTACGCAGACCCATTTCCATCGCTTGCTCAACCAAGCTTGGGTTGTTTACACCCGGTACGATAGTCACGCCACGTTGCTGACAGTATTTCACTGTGGTTGGGTTGAAGCCTGGGCTAACGATAAAGTCCACGCCCGCTTCGATGGCGATATCCACTTGTTCTGTGGTCAGAACGGTGCCCGCGCCAATCAACAGTTCTGGGTACGCTTCACGCATGATGCGAATCGACTCCGCCGCCGCTTCGGTGCGGAATGTCACTTCCGCACATGGTAAACCGTTTTCTACCAACACTTTTGCCAGTGGCAGAGCATGTGCTACGTCGTTGATTGCGATAACTGGGACGATTTTGATTTCTCTTAATCGTTGTTCAAGTGTTGTCATGGGGAACCTCTAAAGAATAAAGCTTAATGTTGCGACGATAATAAACGCGATACCGCCAAGTAACGTTTCCATTACCGTCCAAGTTTTTAATGTGGTTTTCTCATCCATCTCAAGCAGACGAGAGACCAACCAGAAACCAGAGTCATTGAAGTGAGACAGTACCGTTGCACCACCCGCAATCGCGATTACGATAAAGCAAAGGTCGAGTTCACTCAAACCTGTTGATGCTGCCACAACCGGCGCGATAAGAGCCGCCGTGGTGGTTAGCGCTACGGTTGCCGAGCCTTGAGCAACACGCAGACAGGTTGAAATCACAAACGCCGCCACAATCACAGGCATACCTGTGTCTGTAAGAACGTCAGCCAGTGCATCACCAATACCGCTTGAGCGCAGTACGCCGCCAAACATGCCACCTGCACCCGTTACTAGGATAACACCACAGATAGGAGCCAATGACTCACCACATAATTTTTCTAGTTTTGCCATGCCGTAGTCTTTGGCAAACACAGCCAGACAGACAATCAAAGTGATCAGCAACGCAACTGGGGTTTTACCTAGCATGCGTAGGAACTCAACCAGTGCCGTTTTGCCATCAATCACACCCGCAACCGCCAGTGTGTTCAATACCGTATCCAAACAGATTAGCAGGACTGGCAGCACAAGGATGGTCATAACCGTGCCAAATTTTGGTGCGTTGCGCTCATCCACCATCGCTTCGCCATTAAAGAAGGCTTTAGATAGTGGGATATCGAATTTTTTGCCCGCGTACAAACCAAATAGGTAAGCGCCAAGGTACCAAGTTGGAATAGCAACCAGAATACCCACCACCAATAGCAGACCGATGTTTGCGCCAAGGAATTCTGCCGCTGCAACCGGACCTGGGTGTGGTGGAACAAACGCGTGCATAACCGCAAAAGCACCGGCTGCTGGCAACGCGTATTTAATTGGTGAGCCACCAAAACGAGCCGCCACACTTAGGATGATTGGCATCATCACTACAAGGCCTGCATCGAAGAAGATTGGGAAGCCAAACAGTAATGAAGCGACGCCCAAAGCAAATGGTGCGCGCTCTTTACCAAAGCGACCAATCAAAGTGTCTGCCAGCACTTTCGCACCGCCAGTCACTTCAAGAATTTTACCGATCATCGCACCAAGACCAACCAGCAATGCCACGGAAGCCAGAGTACCGCCGAAGCCACCCATCATGGTCGATACGACTTTCTCTGAAGGAACGCCAGTGGCGATTGCCGTACCTAAACTCACCATAGTAAGGGAAGCAAAAGCATGGACTTTCAGTTTAATGATCAGAACGAGTAACGCTGCAATGGCAAGGCCTGCAATCGTCAGTAGGAACGTAGGATCTGGGGTTAGGGTTAATTGCTCCATAGGTTCACCTTTAAGAATTATTGTTTGTGTTATGGTTCACATTTATTTCAGTTACCGGTAACATGTTACCGATAACATGAATAAGATAAACCCATATTTTAAAGTGAATTCAAAAATTGAGATCACGCGCAAATTTGGTTATGAGGATAAGTTATGGCTGGTAGTAGTGTCATCGTTATGGGCGTTTGTGCTAGTGGTAAAAGCACAATTGGTGAGCATCTAGCGAAAAAGCTAGGGCGTAAATTCATTGATGGTGATGATCTTCATCCACGAGCGAACATTCAGAAAATGGCATCGGGCCAGCCTCTGAACGATGATGATCGCAAGCCATGGCTAGAACGCATTCGTGATGCGGCGTACAGCCTAGAAAGCAAAAACGAACACGGCATTATTGTCTGTTCAGCACTGAAAAAGATTTACCGCGATCAGATCCGCGAAGGTAACAACAACGTGACCTTCTTGTTCCTTGATGGCGATATGGAGTTGATCCTTAATCGCATGCGTATGCGCAAAGGCCACTTCATGAAAGAAAACATGGTGAAGAGCCAATTCGAGACACTAGAGCGCCCAGACAACGAGCCTCAAACTCTGATCGTCAGTATCGACGGAGACATCAGCGACGTGGTGGAACGCTCTGCTACTGAGCTAATCAAAATGCAAGCGATCGAGGTGGCGTAATGACTCACTCTGTTGTTATTGAGGTCACACAACGCTTGACCGAGCGCAGCCGCGAAGCGCGCGCTGCCTTTCTTGCTCGCACCGAAGTGCAAGCCGAAGCGGGCAAAGGCCGCGTTGGTTTATCTTGTGGTAACTTAGCCCATGCAGTCGCCGCTTCTTGCTCTTCTGAAAAGAAAAATATTCTCGATTTTACTCATGCCAATGTCGCGCTGATCAGCGCCTACAACGACATGTTGAGCGCCCACCAGCCGTACCAAGATTACCCAGTGCAAATCAAACAAGTGCTGGCGGACTACGGCCATACAGCGCAAGTCGCAGGTTGTGTGCCAGCGATGTGCGATGGGGTAACTCAAGGTCAAGCAGGCATGGATATGTCGCTGTTTTCGCGTGACTTAATTGCGCAATCAACGGCGTTGTCTTTGAGCCACAATGTCTTTGATGCCACATTACTGCTTGGTATCTGTGACAAAATCGCCCCGGGGCAACTGATGGGCGCGCTGTCTTACGCGCATCTACCGACTGCGTTTGTACCAGCGGGGCTGATGGCAACAGGCATCAGCAATGAAGAGAAAGTCGACGTGCGCCAAAAATACGCAGCGGGTGAAGTCGGCAAAGACGCTCTGCTGGATATGGAGTGTCGCGCTTACCACTCTGCGGGGACGTGTACGTTTTACGGCACAGCCAACACCAACCAGTTGGTGTTCGAAGCCATGGGCTTGATGCTGCCAGGTTCGGCATTCATCCATCCCCATACCCAACTGCGTAAAGCGTTAACCGATCACGCCGCTCTGAAAATCGCCTCAATGACGGCGGGTTCTGCACACTTCCGTCCGTTGGCAGAAGTGGTCACAGAAAAGAGCTTGGTCAACGGCATCATCGCTCTACTTGCATCTGGCGGCAGCACCAATCACACCATTCATATGATCGCCGTGGCACGTGCTGCTGGCATCTTGCTCACGTGGCAAGACATCAGCGATCTTTCGGATGTGGTTCCTTTGTTAGCTCGCGTTTACCCGAACGGCCCAGCCGATATGAACGCGTTCCAAGACGCGGGTGGCGTGCCTGCGTTATTGCACCGCTTGAACCAATCCGGGCTTTTGCATCGCGATGTGAAACCCGTGTTTGGTGAATTTGAAGACCAAATGACGCTACCGAGTCTTGTCGATGGACAACTGACTTGGACACCGTGCCAAGGCAGCCAAGACGGTGACGTGATCGCCAAACCGGACGCCACTTTCCAAAACACTGGCGGCACTCGCGTACTGACTGGCAACTTGGGCAAAGCCGTGGTGAAAGTGTCTGCGGTGAAAGAAGAGCAACGCGTGATTGTGGCACCAGCGATCGTATTCCAATGCCAACACGAAGTGGAAGCCGCGTACAAACGTGGCGAGCTGAACAAAGACTGCATCGTTGTGGTCACACACAACGGCCCAGCGGCAAACGGCATGCCTGAACTGCACAAGCTGATGCCAATTTTAGGTAACGTGCAAAAAGCGGGCTTTAAAGTGGCGCTAGTGACTGACGGTCGTTTATCTGGCGCGTCAGGTAAAATTCCGTCTGCGATTCATGTTTCTCCAGAAGCCATTCGTGGTGGCGCGATTGGTTTAGTGCGCAACGGTGATTTGATTCGCCTTGATTGTCAAACGGGCGAACTGAACAACTTAAGCGACACCACTGGTCGCGAGTTGATTCATTTCGATACCGAATCGACCCAACAAACTTGGGGACGAGGCTTGTTTAGCGTGATCCGCCAAAACGTATCGAGTGCAGAAGAAGGCGCAAGCTTTATTGTTTAAGGCGAGAAGAAAGACCTCGTCGTTCCGACGAGCCTAGGCGAGATCAGGAATTTAATATCAACGTGCTGTGAAGACAGAGAAAACACCTCTGCCACAGCACTTTTTTGTTGGTAGATTCTGAATCACGCTCGTCCCTCGCTGTTCAGAATGACGAGCTTTGGGATTGGCCTCAGTTCTTTCTAAAAAACGAATGAATCCGTCATTCCGGCGAGCCTAGGCGAGATCAGGAATCTAATATCAACGAGCTGTGAAGCCAGAGAAAATCCCCTCTGCCACTGCACTTTTTGTTGGTAGATTCTGAATCACACTCGTTCCTCGCTATTCAGAATGGCAAGCTTTGGAGTTGGCCTCGGTTCTTTCTAGAAACGAATGAATCCGTCATTCCGACGAGCCTAAGCAAAATCAGGAATTTAATATCAGCGTGCTGTGAAGCCAGAGAAAACCCCTCTCCCACAGCACTTTTTGTTGGTAGATTCTGAATCACACTCGTCCCTCGCTGTTTAGAATGACGAGCTTTGGGATTGGTCACTGCTCTTTCTAAAAAACGAATGAATCCGTCATTCCGACGAGCCTAAGCAATATCAGGAATCTACTATCAAGGTGCTGTGAAGCCAGAAAAAACACTTCTGCCACTGCACTTTTTGTTGGTAGATTCTGAATCACGCTCGTCCCTCGCTGTTCAGAATGACGAGCTTTGGGATTGGCCTCGGTTCTTTCTAAAAAACGAATGAATCCGTCATTCCGACGAGCCTAGGCGAGATCAGGAATCTAATAGCAAAATGCTGTGAAGTCAGAGAAACCCCCTCTACCACAGCACTTTTTGTTGGTAGATTCTGAATCACGCTCGTCCCTCGCTGTCCAGAATGACGAGCTTTGGGATTGGCCACTGCTCTTTCTAAAAAATGAATCCGTCAGTTCGACGAGCCTAGACGAGATCAGGAATCTACTATCAACGTGCTGTGAAGCCAGAGAAAACTCCTCTACCACTGCACTTTTTGTTGGTAGATTCTGAATCACACTCGTCCCTCGCTGTTCAGAATGACGAGCTTTGGGATTGGCCACTGCTCTTTCTAAAAAAATGAATCCGTCATTCCGACGAGCCTAAGCAAGATTAGGAATCTACTATCAACGTGTTGTGAAGCTAGAGAAAACTCCTCTGCCACTGCACTTTTTGTTGGTAGATTCTGAATCACGCTCGTCCCTCGCTGTTCAGAATGACGAGCTTTGGGATTAGCCTCAGTTCTTTCTAAAAAACGAATGAATCCGTCATTCCGACGAGCCTAGGCGAGATCAGGAATCTAATATCAAAATGCTGTGAAGCCAGAGAAAACCCCTCTTCCACAGCACTTTTTGTTGATAGATTCTGAATCACGCTCGTCTCTTGCTGTTCAAAATGACGAACTTTAGGATTGGCCTCTGTTCTTTTTAAAAATGAATGAGTCCGTCATTCCGACGAGCCTAGGCGAGATCAGGAATCTAATATCAAGGTGCTGTGAAGCCAGAGAACCCCCCTCTTCCACAGCACTTTTTGTTGGTAGATTCTGAATCACGCTCGTCTCTTGCTGCTCAGAATGACGATATCTAGCATTCAGTAAATTACATCAAGCGGTCTTCATCACTACGACCGCAGCAATCACCACAAAGATACCAAACCAGCCGATTGGTTTGAGTTTCTGCTTAAACAGCAAGGCTCCACCCACTGCGGTACCCAAGATACCGATCGCACCCCAAGAGGCATAAGCAATGGCTAAGTCGATCTCTTTCACCGCTTGTGCCAACAGCGTGAATGCTGTCAGTACCAACACAATCGCCGCAATGCCCCAGCCTTTATATTTAAAACCTTTTGAGCGTGTCAGAGCCATATTGGCCATGATATCGACCAAGGCAGCCATCACGACAAATCCAAATGACATCGTAAAAAATTGACTCATGATTCGCACCTTGTACTAGTAGAAAATGAACGTTCTTTTGCCGATTTATCGGCATTTTTCTTGGCGTGAGGTTGACCATGTGATTCCCCTAAGGTCACACACACAATGCCAACAACGGCTAACATCAAACCAAACAACTCTTGATGGTTTAAGTTGGCATCAAAGGCGATGATCGACACCACGGTGATCAACGAGATACCTAACCCTTCCCAGACAGCGTATGCCACACCGATAGATATTTTCTTCGCGGCAAATGCGAGGAAGTAGTAAGAGATTGCGATCAGCACATACATTACGATGTAGCCCCACCACCCGTGCCCTTGTCCGATAAGAGACATAGTGCTGGTGCCAGCCACTTCGGCAACGATGGCGAGCAATAAAAATAGACGTGCAACTAGCATGATTAATCCTCCATCAGAAATTAAAAAAATGCATAACGGAGAATGGTGAATGCCGCGTACCTGTATCGACATTCAAAAAGTTAAAAAGATAAAAATGAGCCACTTCTCCTGACTATTTGAGATAAGGTTAGCGCTGGGTAGGAAAAAGAGACAGGTAATTGAGATATTCATTTTTGAATATCTTAAGAAATAAGTTGTCTATGTAATCACACAACATTGATAAGGTTAAAGCATCTGCTCTCTCATTCAGCGGATGCCATCAGGTGACGTCACTGCGTAAAAATCAGCGGCGTATTGAGGGTTTGTCGCACCACTTTATGTAGGTGTCTGTGCAAAGGATGGTTGCGGTTGGTTTGAAGGAAACCGCCAGAGACAACAAACTGGCTAAACTCACGATTAACGGGTGGCATTGCGTAAGAGGCGAGTTCTGGCATCAACAATGCCGAGCTTTGACTGGCATACATAATCGCGTCGGTTTCTTGCAACATTTGGCAAGCCAAACGCAAATTATAGGACTTCAGTAACACTACTGGCTCATACCCCATGCGTCGATACTCGGACTCCACGGTACAAAGCGGTTTATATGACGCGGGCGCAGGCAAAGAGACAAGTGGTAGTTTGGACACCGTGTCCCAATCATTGCTGACTTTCGACAACGTTGGGTGGTTTTTGCGCGCCAAAATCACTCGTTTTTCAACGAATAACGGGCGCATGTAAATGTCTTTCGACAGCTCGGTCTCTTGGTCAAGAATGCAGTAATCGTGCTCGCCTTCTAACATTTCATCGTGCGAGTAAGTATTCCAGCTGGAAAAGGCAAAGTGCGCTTTGGGAAAGGCTCGATGACAACCAGTGAGCAGTCGCTGCCCTTGTTCATCCATCAAATAAGGGTCAGTTACAATCGCGATCTGCCCTTGGTATTGCAGCGGGTCGAACACTTCAAATTCTTGCACCACTTTTTCCAGTGGTGCAACCATATTGTCGAACTCGGCGGCGAGACGAATCGCCATGGGTGATGGCTCTACCCCATGTGCTTTACGCACAAAAAGCGGGTCATCAAACACTTGCTTCAACTTCATCACGCCGCGGCTGGCGCTCGGTTGAGAAATGCCAAGCTGCATTGCGGCCAGCTTGATGCTGCGGTTTTCCACCACGGCTTTTAATAAACGCATTAAGTTGAGATCCAATGCATCCAGCTGATGTGCCATACCCTAACCTACCAATACCATTGATGAGCGAATACAAAGAGCAGTTAACAATTAGTTAAACACTCTCTCCCGACGTGATCTGATACCCCATATCGAAGACTTTTTCTTCTTGCGTTTCGCCTTTCAGGCGCGCAATTAATAGCTCTGCGCTCTTTACACCAATTTGGAAACGCGGCGTATCAACGCTGGTCAGTTTCGGGCTGATGGTTTGACCGATATCCAGCGCGTTATAGCCCGCCACTGCCAATTGCTGTGGAACTTGAATGCCACGTTGCTGCGCACTCAGCATGGAGCCAATTGCGATGTCATCGTTGGTACAGAACACCCCATCGAGCGTTGGGTGCATTTCCAGTGCGCGTTCGAGCAAATCATGCGCTAAAGAAAAACTAGAATGATCACCAGTTAATACATGTTTGGGTTCTAGCCCTGCTTCTGTCATCGCGCGATCGTAACCTTGCATCCGCAATTTGGTTCGCGTATCCAGACGCGCGCCAAAATAGACGATTGTACGCTTCCCCGTATCTAGCATCTGCTTAACCACGGTGTACGACGCATCTTCATGATCGAGTCCAACCGCCATATCAATCGGCTCCGATGGCAGTTCCATGGTTTCGACCACCGGAATGCCAGCATTTTTGATCATCTGTAATGTACGCGGCGTGTGATGGCTTTCAGTTAGAATAAGCCCATCGACTTGATAAGAGAGTAATGACGCGATCTTGCGCTCTTCTTCAAGCTCATCGTAGCTAAAATGCGCTAAAAGCGTCTCATAGCCATTGGCTTTGGTCACCATCTCTATGCCCTGAACAAAGGAAGCAAAAATTTGGTTGGACAAAGACGGCAGTAAAATACCAATGGCTTTACTGGAGGACTTTGACAACATCGCCGGTGCACGGTTTTCGATGTAACCCATCTCTTCAATCGCAGTCGCAATCTTGGCCCGAGTCTTTTCTGCCACCGATTCAGGGTTACGCATATAGCGTGAAACGGTCATCTTCGTGACGCCAACCTGGTCTGCGACATCCTGCAATGTCGTACGAGTTTTCTTATTCTGTTGAGCCATAAATATGTGATTTATCAGTAATGTTACAAGTAACATTATGACGAATAGACTCTCTGCCGACAAGCTCAGTGAAAATAATTCGCAAAATCATGACGTTATTACTCCATTAGCCATCAAATTGCGTTTCATGGATTGTGAATCAAAACCGAATAAATAAATGACATTTATATCAAAGTTCTTATAAAATGCCGTACCTAAAAGAATAAGACATTAGTCACAGTGCAGTTAGGCTCTAGCGAAACCCAGATTTACTACCACCTGCTTGATCTGGACGACTCCCAAAAGCAGCAATACCTCCAAGCATTGCAACGAAGTCAACCTGAGCTGTATCGACAACTCGTTCCTCTTTTAGCCAACGAGACACCGGAAGAACAACTAACGCAGTTACTTTATTTTGGTGCTCATCAGGCTACGAACCAAGACGTCGATCTAAGCGGAGAAATCATCAGTAAGTACCGCCTAACTCATGAGTTGGGGCGTGGTGGCATGGGTGTCGTATACGCAGCTCTACGTGCAGATGAAACGTTCGAGCAAGATCTGGCTATCAAGTTTATTCAAAGCAATTTGAGCAATGTGTTAGGGCAACGCGCACTCTTCGATGAAGCTCAACTTCTCGCGCGTCTAAACCATCCTTACATCGCGAAAGTGTTTGACGGCGGTCTCCATCAAGATTCGGTTTACATCGTGATGGAGCGGGTGTTTGGTCAAACTTTGGATGAGTATCTATCTGAAAATAAGCTAGAAAAAACGGAGAAGCTGCTGTTGTTTAAGCAGATCTGCCAGGCGATGGAGCACGCCCACCAGCACCAGGTTTTGCATGCCGATCTAAAACCAGAAAATATACTGATTGATCGTAGCAAGCGTCCCAAGCTGCTTGACTTCAACTTGACTCAAAAAGCGCACTCCAACCGAGAACATTCACCCTCAGCGCTGATTGCGTTTAGCCAAAATTTTGCCAGCCCAGAGCAGCAAGCAGGACAGGTTCTAACAGAGCAAAGCGACGTGTACTCCTTAGGCAAAATTCTCGCTTTGATGTTTCCATCACCAACAATTTGGTCTGATGTTTACTGGGTGATAAGGCGCGCAACGCGTCCTGCCACTCAAATGCGATATATCAATGTTCGAGCATTGCGCATTGATATCGAACGAATTATCGAACGCCGTCCAATCGAGCAGAAAAAAAACTGGCCATTGTATAGCGCCTTTCGCTTGGTACAACGACGTCCCCTTGCTTCGGTATTGTCAGGCATCATTGTGCTCTCTGGTGTGTTATTTGGCAGCGCCATGATGCAAAAGAATATCCAGCTGCAACAAGAGAAGAAGATTGCAGAAGATATGATGTACGAAATGACTCGCCTCATCTTCCACGCGAAGGGGCAAAATGTCGAACATCTCTCAGTTAACTCCATGATGGAGTTAACACGAAGGCGGATACTCTCTAACCCAGATATCCCCAAACATATAAAACAAAAAATGTTGTTGGCGATGATGACACCGGTGCCAGAGAAGCACCTAACTACACCAATGAGTTGTCAGCCAAATTGTGCGTCTAAGGACAGCACCAACCAATAAGGCTTAAAACAAGATGTATACACGTTCAGTGGTATTTTGGCTGTCTGCATTGACGGCTACGTCCACGTTGGCAGCAGACGTTTCAGCTGCCACTTCACACCCACCAGCTTCAACCTTGAAGCAAGGCTACTTTATCGACGCCCCAGTGACTGGCCTGTATTACAAAACCAGTTCCAATATCACTGGCGTCACTCAGCAAGGAGCATTTCATTACCAACCCGGTGATGTAATTAGCTTCTTCCTTGGTAACGATGATAAAGGTTATCTGCTGACGACCTTATCAAGCCAAGAAGTGCTGACGCCGACGATGGCGACAACCAAACCTAGCCGCAGCATCAATATGACGCGTCTGCTGCTTTCTCTCGACAGCACGCCTGAGAATCGTGAGGAAATTGTCCTAGCAAACCGTGTGCTGTCTGATCCTCACTTTCAAAGCCAGCTCAAAGGCCTTGATCTCAATTACCTAGATGACGCTAAACGCTACCTCAATCTCGATTGGGTATCTGTCAATGAGGCGATTGAGCACCTAAACGAAAGCCAGCAGTACATTGAAAAAAATTTTTCCTCTGATGAGATCATTTTTGAACCTCGCGACATGACGTTCAAAAACATCGTCATCAAAAAGAAGGATTGGCAAGGCCGCGCTTGTGCTTACGATCTACGCTATCAGCATCATCCCAAATATCGTCCTCCTATTGGTGAAACTCGATTCACCATCACCAAAGACTCATTGATTGAATACCCAAGCATTGGCGATCATTTTCAAGGCTGCTTCCTCTCGATGAAACGCCCTATCACGGAAGATGTCGTCGAACCGATAAGCAAGTTTGCGGATTGGTTTAATATCGTTGGTTGTTCAATCACAGGGTGCACCCGCAACGACTTGAATGGCTTTTCTCTCGAAGACTTCGATGATGAAGGCGACTGGAAGTACCGCTCCGTTGCCCTCAATTTTGATCCGAGCACCGAGTTATTGATGGAAAAAGTACAAGGTCTCGGGCGTAAAAAAAACATCCAACACAATAACCGCACAGAAATGCTCTGGTTTACGTATCCCAATACTAGCGAACACGATATTGACTACCTCGGTGTGTGGCAGCAAACCGAATACCACCAACAGTCCATGACACAATCGTGCCTATTGATGCGCCATCAACAAGTCATGCGACTGCCGCAAAATACGGACACCTGCCCAACCGATATAAGCCTGTACACCCAAGATGTTACCCGCGAATTTTCCGACATGTGGTGGGTCAACAATAGCGCCCCCAAAGCCGAACTCGCGCAAATGAACGTCATGGTACGTTGGTCAACAACCCCATCCGAAATCAATTACACCACCTGGGAATACTTGCCAGCTGGTGCAACTTGGGAGCAAGGCATTTTATATCGCTATCAACAAAATGTTCTGCGCAACCAAGACGGCTCTGATCGCATTGAAACCCACACCATTTCTGAATTTGTCAAAGTGAGCGAGGATGTATAACCATGGCAACAGCAGTAGCACTGACACAAATCATTCAACAATGGCAATCTGGTGATAAACAAGCTGAGAGCGAGCTCTATCAGTTTGCTTATTTACAGTTGCGTAAGATCGCCCAACACGAGCGTGAACGAAATGCAGAAAAGTACGGCACCGACAACAAAGTACTGGCAGACAGCGTCAACAGCACCACGGCATTAATTCATGATGCTTACCTGAAAATGTCCAACTGCGACATGAGTGAAATTGAAACAAAGCGCGATTTCTTTTTGATGGCCGCCAAAGTGATGCGTCAAATCTTGATCGACAACGCACGCTCGCACCAAGCACAAAAGCGTCAACACATTACATTGATGAGAGATGAAGAAGATCGTTTCGAGCAATTGATTATCATGGATAAAGCTCTGGATAGTTTCAGTAGCCGCTATCCACGCCAATCGAGCGCACTCAAACTCAAGTATTTAATGGGCATGAAAAACCAAGAAATCAGTGAGCTACTCGAATGCAGCGCAAGCCTGATAGAGAAAGACCTCAAATTCTCTCGCAGTTGGCTACAATCACGAATGGCGCACACGTAATCATGAACAAAAAGCTTTGGATAATCGGCGCAGTATGCGTCGGTTTGTTCGGTATTTACTTCATTTCAAACAAACACAATTTGGCATCTGTGGAAGACTCGTCAGACAACGCCGACAAGTCAACCCAGCAAGCACATCGTCAATATGAGCGCACATCTTTAGTTGAAGTAAAGCAAGCGTTGACAGATTCTGCGTTGGATCGCACTCATAAAAAAGCGGGAGATGACGCATTTAACTCCGCCCTTTTAGGACAACCAGGCCCTGTTACGAATCCATTTCATACCACAGAAGACAACACGTTTTACGAGTCAGCATTGGGTGATAAGAACAGCCGACCACAAGAGGACCCATCAGAGAATAATAAACCCATCATCAACCTCACTGTGGAACAGCAGCTACAAACCATTATTTATGCTTGGGAGCTGAAACAAAACTCTCCGGTGAGTTATTCGCTCAACCTTAACCAGCTTTTTGAAGACCCAGATGGCGATCTCCTCACCACTCAGATTTGGCTTGAAAACGCCAATGGGTTAAGAGTCCTCAACCAAGGACAAATGATGGTGCAAGGAGCGCCTGAGGAAATAAAAACCACCACATATTTGGCGGTAGCAGCGCGCGATGATTATCACGGTAATAGCGATCATGCATGGGTCACAACGCGCTTTGAGTTACCCGTTATCACACCCGATCAAAATGACACAGAACACTCGTTAGTTGGCGATGTAGTTTATCGCCTAGAGACGACACAAAATCTTGCAGGTATCGCGTACGCGTATGAAGTGGTGTATTGCGAGGCCTTTCAGTTTGAGGGGGGCGAAGTAAGTTATGCCGCCTCACACAACAAACGCCAGTGTCCTGAAAAGGGAGACTTGAAAAAAGTGGGCAAGTACAAAATCAGTGATGACTCGTTGATCGTTTATGTCCAAGGTGTACGCCAAATTTGGACCATCAAAAAAGAATACCCATCTCAGGTTCATGAAGATACTCGGAACTACTTCACCACCGTGTTTGATGGTAAACAATTCGAAAGCTATACCATGCAAAAGAACAAGCAGTCCATGGAAAAGCGCATCAATGTCCACACTGGCGAGTACGAATATCAAGGAACGTTGTTTGACTACCTCTTTCCCATTTCAGGAGGGGGTTACATAAACGGGACTGCTAGCAACTACATATTTGATAGAAGTGTTCAGGGTAACGAACCAGTGCACAAGCTGGACTCTGATCTCAATATGAAATCAAATCAACATGACCTATTTTGTCATGATTATTTATTTTACTGGTACAGCTCTATCGTAGCGGGGCGAGGCGAGTTTGCCGATATTATCTCTAGCTCAATGGATTTTGACGGCGTAAATCCAATACATTGTGCTGAATGGCCAGATAATTACTGGCAACGAACATTTATGTTTTACAACCTTGAATACACAGATTACGACATATTCATTCCAGGCGAAGTCTACAGTTATGTGCTTAAACCTCACCCTCAATTTGCTGATCGCGTTGAGGAATTTAAGATCAACATGATTTATCACGCCCCTGTCCTTAGCGGCACCCAATAAACCTTTTTTACCGGTGGTTATATTAACAAAACAATCATTCCCAAAATAAAACTGGAACCGTGATCAAATTATAAATTTTCCATCATAGACAAAAAATAGAAATAAATTTTACGGGTTTTGTGCGGATTTTCGTGTCTTGAACCTAAGCTCAATAGTCATTAAAAAGACACCACTCTCTTATATCTCACTAGTGAGATATAAAGAAAAAAATAATAAAAAAAGCGACTTTCTCATTCGGAAACGAAACAAGGACAAATAAATAATGAATAAGGTGAGTTTACTAGCAGCGTCAGTGGCTATCGCTCTTACAGGCTGTGGCGGTTCAGATGGTGGTTCAAACAGTGCTAACGACGGCGTTGTGATCACAGGTTTTGACGGCTACTTCAAGCATGCCGTTGTTTTTGAAGATACGAACAACAACGGCCAATGGGACACTCAAGAAACATTCCTTGGTCTGACCGATGAGAAAGGTCAACTGAAATTGGATGCAAAACCAGAAAGCACTCTAGCGCTACAGACCATCACACCAAACGGTTCAAAGCAGAAACAGCTCATCGCTTTGGATGCGAAAGAGTACGCTGGCAAATACACGGTTGATATGGATCATCCAGGCCAAGCTATGGCGCACGAAATCGTATTCCGTGCACCAACATCATCAAACGTGATTTCACCTATCACGGATCTTGTGGCGATTGAAATGGCAAAAGATCCAGCCATTAGTGAAGAAGATGCGAAAGCGAAAGTAAACCAAGCGTTAGGAGGCTCAGAAGAAGCACCAATTGATCTGTACAGTGATTTTGTTGAAGGTGCGACAAAAAACGCCGAACTACATAAAACCGCTCAGATTCTGACCGACTCGAAAGCACAAAACCCAACGAACTACGAGAAAAAAGCCACGGAGTTTGCTCAAGCGGCAAACCAAGAAGTGGAACGTCTTGTTGCATCTGGCGAAAACATCAATGACCCAAATCTACGTCCAATCATCACTGACGCGACCCCAGACAGCGACACCTTAGCACCTGAAACGGCAGTTAATAACAAGCTAACCGTAAACAAAATCGTCGAAAAGGCAGCTAAAGATAAGCTAGAAAAACTACCAAAAATCGTACAAGGCGTGGATTTTGATGGCTTAGAGCTAGACATTGAAGGTCTATTTGCAGACAAAGACCAAAACCTTGTGACAACCAAACTGACGCACAACTTTGCAGGCACAGGCATTGAAGTTGTGCAAACTGGCAACCTGATTGTTCTACATCCAACTGCAATCGTAGAGAAAGCTGGTGATTTTGAGATTGTTCTAACGGCGCAAGACATTGATTCGTCAGGTAAGGTTTTGGGTACGGTAAGCACCGTATTTCAGTTCGAAATCGAATCGGCAAACTTACCACCAATGGTTGTAGAAACAGAACAAGCGCGTCTGCAGTCCATCGTTGATGGTTGGTACCTACAACAAGGTGAAGTGTTTGAACAAACACTCGATATTTCTGGTTTGTTCCAAGATAAAGACGGTCAAATTACCGACTACTCAGCGGACTATGTAGACATTGAAGGTCTAACAGTATCTGAGGATGGTAATGCAATTATCACCATTAAAGGCACACCAACAAAAGCAGGTGAAGCTGGAGCAGTACTTGCGATTAGCGCAACAGATGGCCATACCGCGGTACAAATTGCGCTCAGCATGCCAACGGTTATCGAAGGCGTCACGCCACCACCAGTAGTACCGACTTTGGGCTTCACTCACGAGCACTTCAACGGTCAAGAATGGAAAATGGGTAGCTTTGCACAGAAAGATGGTGAAATTGGCTACGCCATGTTGATGCAAGATTCTGAAGGCCTACTATTCTGCTGGGGTTCAAACCACGATGAGATGAATCAAGAGTACAAAGCGAACATCAGTGACTTCCTAAAAGACACATGGGAACACGATGCTTACGCCATTCTTGCCGATCTGGACCAACAAACTGGTTACACTGAATACAACAATAAAGACTGTAACGACGTTGAGCTGAAAGACGGCAAGCTATACAACAGCTACGGCGACGAGTATGAAATGTTGTACCAGCACAAAACCGAGCATAACGGCACTCAAATGATCGTTAAAATATCAGATGATGAGCTGTTCTGGATGGACTCAAGCAATACCCCATTTGCAGAATCACTTTCGGTTGCAGAACACATCAAACACGGCACGGTAGAGCATGACTTGATGGTAGAAAGTAATGGCACAGGCGACGACACAGTCCTGAAATACTCGTCAGGTGCGTACGAATACGACACTGATACTTACAACTACACTTCGTTCATGCCAACAGGATTCCAAACTCCAGGTAATTGGGAAATCCAGAATGATGAAGACCGTGAACTGCTGATTCTAGAAGAAACAGGCTCAGAGTCAGATTACAAAACTCGTCATCGTTACATCAACCGCGATTTTGGTGACTTTTATATTGGTATTCGTTGGAGTAAAGAACAAAACGGTCATGAATCCGCACCGGAATATGGTCTGTACTCTAACAGCAAAGAAGCCATGACAAGCATCGCGAGTTCACTACCGATTTTGGAGCCTGGTGATGATGACTAAAGCAACCATCGTTAACCCTTGCTGTGATAGCGTGCATTTGCGTAGAAGACGCAGAACACTTTGGGAACGATTGGTCGGCATCAAAGAAGTGTATATCTGCTCTAACTGTCACAAAGAAACGCCACTCAAATAGCGATAATATTTGAGACCGCAAAAAAGCCCCGAACTCGGGGCTTTCTTCTATATTTTGACCGCAATATCTGAGTCGTTATTTCACGCACACCACGTTCAATAATGAGGTCCCGGTGAGCTGATTGGGCTCACGATCGGCGAACAAACCTTTCTTATCTTTGCCCCAATACGGCAGTTGCAGTGGCCATTGATTTTTTTCCATCACCCCAGACGCCCTCAGCGCTTTAAACTCTGCAGGGTTAGCTAAGTTCATACCCAGTTGCTGACATACTTTGTGCGAGTTTTCGTAGTTGAGGCGGTTCCACGGCTTACCATGTTCCATGTAAAACTGATTATGGTGATCGAGTAAATATGGGACCACGTACGTTTTGCCCTGTACTGAAGTTCTCAACCGAACTTCAATGTCATCATTTCCAGTGACAATTGGCTTCGCTTTGGTCTTAGCAACAGGCGTAGACGAAGAGCTATCACGTGAACTTTTTGCCTTGGTATCTGGCTTCTCTGCCCGCGCTTTAAAGGCGTCGGTATCAGCTCGCACAGCAGGAACTGGCGCGGGTTTCGGGGTCACCGTCGGTGTTGGCTTAACCGAAGATGCGGCTGATTTCGACGATACAGTAGATTTAGGTGTAGGTGGTGTTACTGGTTGTTTCGTCCCTTTTCCAACCACTCGGATGAACGCCTCTTTGTAATTCGACAAGGTTTTGACTCCTCGTAAGTCATCCCTCGCATCAGACAATGCCTTGTAAGGTCCAATCAAACAGCGATAGCCTTTGGACTCCGGCTTCATCCACACGTCGGTCGTAATCTTGCTGTAAAGAGGCTTAGCTTTCGCGAGGGACATAGGCTTGGGTAGCAATCCGCATTGAATCCAGTAAAGGTAGTTGCCCCCCTGCGGCACTTTCTTTCCCCATACTCCGTTACCAATTGGGCACGTTTTCTCAAGCATCGGTAATTCTTTCTCGCTGGCTTGAGTGGCTTGGCAAAGGAACTCCTCCGCCGATACTGGGCTAGAAAACTGGGCGCATACCAGCAACAAGCCGAAAGCTAGGCTTGCTTGGAAGATACGAGATGGGTGTTGTGCCTTCTTCATTTCCATACACTTCACTCTAAATTAGTGGGTAAGGTCATTATGGCGGCAAAGCGCCAAAAAAATGTGAACAAAGAATAACTAGCAAAAAAAGAGCCGGAATTTGCATCCGGCTCTCAGTTTAGGAAGGAATTAAGTGAATTTACAACGCTTGGTGGGAAAATTCTTATCCTTTGTACAGTTTCGGGTTGAATACATCACGTAGCCAGTCGCCCAACAGGTTGATAACCAAAACCAATGTTACTAGCACGATGCCAGGGAAAGCAGTAATCCACCATGCACCAGAGAAGATGTAGTTAAAGCCGATGCTGATTAGCGCACCCAGTGACGGCTGATCAACAGGAAGACCCAAACCTAGGAATGACAGCGCCGCTTCCGACATGATCGCGTTCGCTACCTGTACCGTCGAGATAACCAAGATTGGCGATAGACAGTTTGGCAGAATGTGACGGAACATGATTCGCGGAGCTTTAAAGCCCATCACACGCGCCGCTTCGACGTATTCTTTCTTCTTCTCTGCCAATACCGAGGCACGAATAGTCCGTGCGTATTGCGGCCATTCTGCCACACCGATGATCACCACCAGCATGACCACCGCATATTGGCTGTAAAAATCACTGCCAAAGCTGGCTTTAAAGATTGCAGAGACGATGATCGCCACCATCATGGTTGAGAACGATAGTTGAACATCCGCAAAGCGCATCAAGAAGCTATCGATACGACCACCGAAGTAACCCGCCGACAAACCAATGATGATACCCAGAATCAACTGAAGACTGACGGCTAAAAAGCCGATCGTCAAAGACAAACGAGAACCGTAAAGAATGGTCGATAAAATATCACGGCCTTGCTCATCAGTACCAAGAACAAAACGCTCATCGCCATCTTCCATCCACGAAGGTGGCAACTCAGAATCCATGATGTCGATAGACGTCAGATCGTACGGGTCTGTTGGCGCAAGAATCGGTGCAGCCAATGCCAATACTAAGAACATCATAAAGACGGTAAAACTCGCCATCGCCACTTTGTCGCGTTTGAAGTAATACAGAAAATCTGACTCTTTGAAACGCTGCCACGCTGATGGAGCAGGAGCTGGTGTTAAATTTGATTGGCTCATGATTAAGCTCCTTTTCCAGTTAGGTTCACAGTTGGGTTGATGATGCCGTACAGCAAGTCAACGATGGTATTGGTTACCACGAAGATCAGACCAACAAAGATAACGTAGGCAGTGATCAGCGGTGTATCTACACGGTTGATTGCCTCTAGGAAAAGGAAGCCAGTGCCCGGCCATTGGAACACGGTTTCAGTAAGAATGGTGTAGGCCACCATGGTACCAATCTGCACGCCACCTACCGTCAATACTGGTAGCATGGTGTTCTTAAGTGCATGTTGGTAATAAATCTTTTGTAAGTTCAAACCTTTTGCTTTGGCGAACTTAATGTATTCCGAACTCAGTACTTCCAGCATTTCTGAACGTACCAAACGGATGAACAACGGCAGCATGATAGACGCTAGCGCAATACAAGGTAGGATGAGGTGCTTGATACCATCAATGGTAAAGAAGCCAGATTCCCAACCGAGTACGTTAGCGGTTTCACCTCGCCCATAGGAAGGCAACCAACCGAGTTCTATTGAAAAAACATACATCAGCATGATTGCGGTTAAGAACACCGGAATCGAGATACCGACACTGCTCATCGCCATCACAAATTTGGTAAAAACACTCTTAGGATGAATCGCAGAGTACACCCCAAGCGGAATAGAGAAAACAATGATGATAAGCGTCGCGCCAAACACGAGCTCTAATGTAGCCACCAGCTTGTCGAGAATCACCTCAACCGCAGGTCGCTTGAAAAAATATGAGGTACCCAAATCACCTTGCAGTGCATTACCCACAAAGCGCGTGTACTTTGTGATAAAGGGATCGTTCAGGCCCAAGTCGTCGCGTAGCGCTTGACGCTCCGATTCCGAAACCGACTGACCTACAAGCTCACGCAGCGGATCACCCAGGTTGTCCTGAATGGCAAACGCCACCAAACTGATCACAAACATCACTATCAGTGCCTGAAACAGGCGCTTGACCAGAAACGAAAACATTCCTTGCCCCTTAACTATCCATAGATCTCTAAATTAGAGAGAAAATTCAGTCTAAATAACCAACTCAATCCGACTGAAACAAAATTGAGTCGAGTGCTTTAAGTTGAGGAGGGAAATCCATCCCTCCTCAAAGTAGACTAACCGTGATTATTCAACCACTAGGTCACCGAAGTAAGGCATTACCATTGGGTTAACGATATCTGCCGCTTTCACGTTAGACTTCGCGCCCCATGCTTCACTTTGCCAGTGTAGCGGTACGAATGCTGCGTCGTTGTATAGTGTCGCTTCTACGCCCTTCAGCATTTCTGCACGTTTCGCAGGGTCCGTCTCTACGTTCGCAGCTTCAACCACTTTGTCCATTTCTGGGTTTGAGTAGTAACCACAGTTGTACTGACCACGACCGGTTTCTTCGTTACGAGTCATAGTTAGGAACTCGTTGAAGTTCGCTGAGTCTTCTGTATCTGAGTGCCAACCGATCATCAGCATGTCTGCCGCACACTTGTCGAACTCAGGCCAGTACTGCGCTTTTGGCATGGTCTTCAGATCAACCTTGATACCGATCTTAGACAACATAGCCGCCGCCGCTTGTGCTACTTTTGCATCGTTCACGTAACGGTTGTTTGGTGCGATCATCGTTAGCGTCAGGCCGTTTTCGTAACCCGCTTCTTTCATCAGTTCTTTCGCTTTCTTCAAATCGTAGCGAGGAACCAGTTTGTCATCGTGACCCACGTAACCTGCCGGGCTTTGCTGACCAGCAGCCGTTGCGAAGCCTTTCATGATTTTCTTCACGATACCTTCGTTATTGATTGCGTGAACAATCGCTTGGCGAACGCGAACGTCTTTCAATGCTTCGTTGCTGTTTTGGTTTAGTTGGAACGTGATGATACGAGTACCAGGTAGCGTAACTAGGTCGATGCCGTCAGCATCTTCAACGCGTTTGTGGTCGTTTGGCGCTACAGGGTGAATCATGTCAACACCGCCAGAAAGCAGCGCTGCTACACGAGTCGCGTCTTCTTTGATTGGAACAAGTGTTAGCTTATCAACGTTACCTTTCGACTCTTTGTCCCAGTAATCTTTAAAGCGTTCAAATTCCACTTTTACGCCCTGCTCACGTGATGTCACGATGAACGGACCCGTGCCAGAAACGTTAGTCGATGCGAATGAGTTACCGTGCTTCACTAGTTCAGACTTGTCTTTGCCGTCTGCGGTTTTACCCGTGTAGAACTTGCTGTCCATAGGGAAAATGTACGTTGCGGTTTGCAACACTAGTGGGTAAGGACCTTTAGTTACAAGATCGAACGTGTTGTCGTCAACTTTGACGATTTTTTCGTACGGGTCGAAGATGTTTTTAAAGTCAGGAGAGCTTTGTAAACGCTGGAACGTCCACACGACGTCGTCAGCCGTTAGAGTATTGCCAGAATGGAATTTCACACCTTCACGCAGTTTGAAACGAACAGTCGTATCGTTAATACGTTCCCAGCTTTCTGCTAGACGAGGCTCGAAATCCATTTTTTGAGTAAAGCGAACCAACGGATCAAATACCATGTGTGACATTTGCAGTGTGCCACCTGATAGCTGCTCATGTGGGTCAAGCGATACTGGGTCAGCTGCATAGCCAACTTTGATATCTGCTGCCATTGCGTTAAAGCTTAGGCCCGCAGCCATTAGCGCCACTGCTAATTTGCTTTTCATGGTTTTCATTTGCATAACTCCTTCATGCGGGGATACGGATCCCTTGTTGTTGTGTTTGCGTCTTTGTTATGACTAAAGGTTAACCAAGCGAATTGCTTGGTTTATGCCGTTTCGATCTCTTCTCGCAAGCCAGTAAACTCCGGCATCAGAGAAATCAATTTTTTGCTGTATTCGTGTTGAGGTGCCGTGAATAACTGTTCTGTTGGTGCCACTTCTAAAAGTGTACCCATTTGCATCACACCTACTCGGTCACACATCTGACGAATAACAGGTAAATCGTGGCTGATAAACAACATAGTCAAGTTCAGCTCACTTTGCAGATCTTTCAGCAAGTTTAGAATTTGTGCCTGTACCGATACGTCCAGTGCTGAGGTCGGTTCATCACAAATCAAAAGTCGAGGACGAGTCGCCAACGCACGCGCAATAGAAATACGCTGACGCTGACCACCGGAGAATTCATGAGGGTACTTAAGCCCAGCCATTCGACCCAAACCAACATGATCCAATAGGTCATTTACGATTTGGCGAGTTTCCGACTCGTTTTTCGTCAATTTATGGAAACGGATTGGCTCAGCAATAATATCGAATACCTTCATACGAGGGTTCATTGAAGTATATGGGTTTTGGAACACCATCTGCATTTGACGACGCATCGGGCGGCGCTCTTTCTCAGAGGTTAAAGCGGTCAGGTCAATGCCCTCGAATTTCACCTGACCAGAGTTAGGTTGGTATAAACCAGCAATCACACGTGCAATGGTCGATTTACCTGAACCAGACTCGCCCACCAAACCAAAGGTTTCGCCTTCGTGCACTTCAAAGCTCACATTATTAGATGCTTGCACGTATTCTCGGCGGCTCTCGAACAAAGAGTCTTTGGTCACAAAGCGAAGATTGACGTTCTTCACGTCCAAAAGCGGGCCAGTGTACTCACGCTCATCTTGGCTTTGTCCTAACCAGTGGTTCTTAATATCGAGTGGCTCCATTTCCGCCGCTTCTTCGATATAGCTTACTAACGGGAAACGATCTAGCTTTCTGTCTGAACGTGGTACCGCTGAAATTAGACTGCGAGTATAAGAGTGATCAGGATCGCCCAATACTTTGGCTGTTGGTCCAAACTCCACCAAGTCACCACGATACATTACCGCCACGCGATCGGTGACGTTGGAGACGACACCCATATCGTGAGTAACCAACATACAGCCGACATTGTTCTTGATACACAGCTCGCGGATCAAGTTGAGGATTTGGTCTTGGATAGAAACGTCTAACGCCGTAGTTGGTTCGTCCGCAATGATGAGATCAGGCTCACCAGCCAAAGCAATGGCAATGACAACACGCTGACGCATACCACCAGAGAATTGGTGCGGGTACTGCTTTAAGCGGTTTTCTGGTTGAGGAATACCAACCTGCTGCATAAGAGAAAGCGCGCGCTGATACGCCTCTTCATCAGAGACCTTCATGTTGGCGTGGATCGTCTCTTTCAGCTGTTGCTCAACAGTAAAAAGTGGATTGAGCGAGGTCATCGGATCTTGGAAAATAAAACCTATTTTCGAGCCGCGAACCTTACGCATCGCTTCTGGTGATAGGCCAGAAATTTTTTCTCCATCTAAGAAAACATCGCCGCTAGCAACGCGACCTGGAGGGCTAAGCAAATCAATAACGGCGTTACCAACGGTGGATTTACCCGCACCTGATTCGCCAACAACACCCACGATTTCACCACGTTCAATATGAAAAGAAAGTGACTTCACGGCAGCGTGAACGCCGTGTCGGGATGGGTATTCAATACGAAGGTTTTTCACTTCTAATAGTGACATTTCAGACCTCTACTGCCTTGTCTGTGGTATCGAATCATGCCAAAGGCACCATTCATCACCTGAATGAATCCGTTCAAATTCAGAATAATACTCTGAAATCTTAATGCGGAAATAATTTGGCAAAAATCACACAAAAAAGCAACAATTAAAGTATATTCCGCCGAAAAAACATTAAATAAACGCACAATTAGCGAATAAAAATGCATTAACAAGTATTTAACCATTTTCATATCACACTATTTTTGTGCGTCATGCACCAATAAAACTAGAAAAATGCTCTAAAAGTAAACATGAGCTAAACAAGATCATTAACCATATTATTCATGTGCATTTATTAACATTTAACAAACAATATCATATGCAAAAAGTGTTTTTTCAACATAAAAAACTATTAATAAAATAGTCGGCAAATACAAAAAGCCAAACTTAGGAAGAGAAAGGATAGGTCAAAACGTGAACAAAACAGCAAAACCACACAAATCCTGCTCCAACGCAGAATATGCGCCACTTAAGCGGTTTATTGACTAAGCAAAGGAAAGTACCGCTATCCTCATTCGTACGTCATAAGAAAACTCGCCGGTTTTAACCCTTTACGACACAATTGAGAGTGGGATAATAGATGAACAGTGTCAAAGCCAAGCCGTAAATAAAAGGAGCCCCTGTGCTTAAAGCGATTTTTTTTGATATGGACGAGACTTTATGTGCAACGTCACAAGCCGATAAAGTTGCAGGACAAGCGTTTACAACTTGGATTCATAAGACCTATCCACAAGTTACCGAGCCAAAAGCGTTTTTGCAGCGCTACTTGCAGGGTGTATACAAAAAGCTGAATGCTGAGTTCCCTCACCTTGTGGCTCTGCTACCCGATGAAAATGCCTTCCGTTGTGGCCTGATCCAAAACATCTTGGCGGAGCAAGGCGTCAGCATCACTGCAAAAGAGGCTCAACAAGCTCAAGACTACTTTGACTCTGCACGTATGGGCGCGTTCACTTTCTTCCCTGGTGTAAAAGAAATGCTCAGCGACCTTCGTCAACATTACAAACTCGTCGTGATCACTAACGGCCCGATTTTTTCTCAACACCCTAAATTAAACGCGACACAAATGAGCAACTGGGTGGACCATATTATTGTGGGAGGAGAAGAGCCAGAAGAGAAACCTGCTACAAGTATTTTCCAAAAAGCGCTCGACTTGGTCGAAGTAAAACCAGAAGAGGCTCTACACGTGGGCGACTCTTTACCTGCTGACATTGCTGGCGCTAACAATATGGGCATTTTGAGTGTGTGGGTGAATGCGACAGGCGCAAGTAACTCAACGGATATAACGCCAAGTTTTGAAATCCAAAAAACGGTAGAAGTAAAAGAAATCCTTAAAACACTCGCCCAATAAAAGCAGCGGATTAGAAAACTACAAACCCCCAGACACTGCTCTGGGGTTTATTTTGTCAGCTCGAAAAGCATTTGGATCATAGGTGGTCAAAAGCCCCTAGAGCTGTACACTTTTGGGGAAAATTGAAATGGAATGCCGATTCTTTTCAGGATAGATGCAAAAAAGCCCCAGTCTTTCGACTGAGGCTTTAAATAGCGGTCGGTGAAGAGCCGAATTCTAACTTCAGGCGAACCCCACTTGGGTTCAAATCCATTGATACATTACCGACTAATACAGTCCAAGCGAGATCATAAACTCTAAAACGACGAAAGCCTGCTAAAAAGCAGGCTTTCTAATAGTGGTCGGTGAAGAGGGATTCGAACCCCCGACCCTCTGGTCCCAAACCAGATGCGCTACCAAGCTGCGCTATTCACCGAACTGTATTTACTGATTTTCTCAAATCAGACAGGATACTTCAACTAAGAAGTCACCTTAATTAATGGGGTGGCTAACGAGATTCGAACTCGCGACCACCGGAATCACAATCCAGGGCTCTACCAACTGAGCTATAGCCACCATCAATTTTTGCTGTTTACCGCTCTATATAGCCATAAACTAAATAGTGGTCGGTGAAGAGGGATTCGAACCCCCGACCCTCTGGTCCCAAACCAGATGCGCTACCAAGCTGCGCTATTCACCGACGATGTTTTATCTTGATTGAATCAAGATTGGGAGCAATGCTACCGCATTCAATCTAAAAAAGAAAGAATGGGGTGGCTAACGAGACTTGAACTCGCGACAACCGGAATCACAATCCGGGGCTCTACCAACTGAGCTATAGCCACCACTGATTTTTACCGATGTTATCCTCCGAGGCAATGGTACGCCCGAAAGGATTCGAACCTTCGACCTTTGGCTCCGGAGGCCAACGCTCTATCCAACTGAGCTACGGGCGCATGCCCTATCGGCGGAGTGGAATAATACGGATATCACACTATGCCGTCTAGTACTTTTTTTACTTTTTTTATCGTTTGGTCTCTTTTTCGACAGTTATCTTCCGTTAAAGTGGATTTTTGATGTGATTCACGCCCTGTCATGGATAACTTGTTGTTTATTGCAACAAGTTATCGGGATATAATCACCCATTATTTACATTGATTTAACAGCTGCAACCAAGTTGTCTAATCATTCTATGCCATTCAGTGGAATTTAATGATTTCTCTGCTCGGCATTAATACTCTAACTATATAAATAGGTAAGTCACTTACCTCGGGAATGTGAAGTGGGTTTAATGGATATGTCTCGACAAATGATTAGCGTTTTGTTCGCTGCCTTAACGTTTTCTACGGCAGCTTTAGCTTCTGACATCAGCCAAACTGAATACGATGCGATCGCAGAACGCATCCAACCTGTCGGTGATGTTTATCTAGCGGGTTCTGAGCCAGTGAAAGAAGAACCAACCGGTCCACGTGATGGCGCCACAGTTTATGGTACTTTTTGTATTGCTTGTCACGCATCTGGTGTAAACGGCGCACCTAAAACAGGTAATGCCGATGATTGGGCACCACGTATTGCACAAGGCAAAGATACGTTAGTGAAGCACGCATTAGAAGGCTTCAATGCGATGCCAGCCAAAGGAACCTGTATGGACTGTTCTGACGATGAAATCATCGCAGCAATTGACCACATGATTGAAGGTCTATAAGTAAAGGCATCAACGAAAAAGGCTTGCCAGTTGGCAAGCCTTTTTGTTTTTTAGTCAGTGAGAACAAGGTTACTTTACTTCTTAAACATTGCTCGAATATTAGCAATGTGTGCTTGACCTTTCGCCATACGCTCTTCTGCTGATACTGGCTTTTTGTTTACTTCCCATTCAACGTCATCAAATGGCAACTCATCCAAAAAGCGGCTTTGAGTCGGTTTGATCAACTCGCCGAACTGCCGACGCTCTTTACACATAGTGAAAGTCAGTTCACGTTGCGCTCGAGTAATACCAACGTACATCAGGCGACGCTCTTCTTCCACGTTATCTTCATCAATACTGGTTTGGTGCGGTAAAATACCTTCTTCGGACCCAATTAAGTATACATATGGGAACTCAAGACCTTTTGATGCGTGCAAGGTCATCAGTTGTACTGCATCACTGTCTTCATCTTCTTCACCGCGCTCCATCATGTCACGCAAGGTCAAACGTTGAACGACTTCTTTTAACGTTTTCTCTTCTTGATCGTAGTTGTCACCCTCTAGGTCCGCCACTATCCAGGAATAAAGGTCAGAAACGTTCTTCATTCTCATTTCAGCGGCTTTCGGACTTGCTGAAGTTTCGTATAGCCAATCTTCATAATGGATATCACGAACTAGCGAACGAACCGCTTCGACGGTATCACCACGCTCAGCTTGATCAGCAATCGCCACTAGCCATTGGGTGAAACGACGCAGGTTTTCTAGGCCACGTCCCGTTAGGTGCTGTTCGAGCCCCATTTCAAAGCTCGACTCAAACAGGCTCTTGCCTCGCATATTGGCATAACTGCCTAACTTCTCTAACGTCACTGGGCCAATTTCACGTCGTGGAGTATTCACAATGCGCAAAAATGCATTGTCGTCATCCGGATTAACCAAAACGCGCAAATACGCCATGATGTCTTTAATCTCTGCGCGCGCAAAAAACGAGGTGCCGCCAGAAATTTTATACGGTACACGGTTTTGCATCAGAGACTTTTCAATCAAACGTGATTGGTGGTTACCACGATATAGAATCGCATAATCTTTATATTCGGTACGGTTTAGGAACTTATGCGCAATTAGTTCACCCGTTACGCGCTCTGCTTCGTGCTCTTCATTTTTAGCCAACAACACTTTGAGTTTTTCACCGTCAGGAATTTCAGAGAACAAGGACTTCTCATAGACGTGAGGGTTATTAGCTATCAAAATGTTGGCCGCACGCAGGATTCGACTCGTTGAACGGTAGTTTTGCTCTAGCTTAATCAAACGCAAATTCGGATAATCTTCACCCAGCAACACGAGGTTCTGAGGTTTCGCACCACGCCATGAATAAATAGACTGATCGTCATCCCCTACAACCGTCAATCGTCCACGTTCTCCGACAATTAATTTGACCAGCTCATACTGACTCGTGTTGGTATCTTGATACTCGTCAACCAGTAGGTAACGGATACGATTCTGCCAACGCTGACGAACGTCTTCATGATTACGTAAGAGTAAAACGGGCATCAAAATTAGGTCATCAAAATCAAGCGCGTTATAGGCTTTCATTTGCTTTTGGTACATATCAAAACAGAACGCAAACAATTGTTGCTGTTCACCTTGCGCACGCGCTTTGGCTTGCTCTGGCGTCAACATGTCGTTTTTCCAGTTGGAAATACAACTCAGAAGCTGACGTAGCAGATCTTTATCACCATCAAGCTGCTTTTCAGTAAGCTCTTTGAGCAGAGCTAGCTGGTCTTGGTCATCAAACAGTGAGAAGCCCGCTTTCAACCCTAAATGCTTGTACTCACGCTTGATGATGTTCAATCCTAAAGTGTGGAATGTTGATACCATCAAACCTTTAGACTCACCTTTCCCTAGCGTTTGACCTACACGCTCCTTCATTTCACGTGCTGCTTTGTTGGTAAACGTCACCGCCGCAATGTTACGCGCTTTGTAACCACATTGCTGAACCAGATAAGCGATTTTATTGGTAATAACACGAGTTTTGCCCGAGCCAGCACCAGCTAGCACTAGGCATGGACCAGACACGTATTTCACGGCTTCATCTTGACTAGGGTTCAGCTTCATAGAAATTCTCTGCGGGTGATGAATGTGGCGCCTATGATAAAGGGGTGGCCTCGTGAAAGCTATGCTGATTTCTTGTAATTTTCACACCAATTAAGTGCAATATTCTGTTGCATAAATGGCGGGTATTTAAGCTATAATGAATGAACGTTCATTCACTAAAGGGTGACATTATGAAGGATAACCCTGCTGTAGATAAACGAGAACAAATCTTAGTCGCTGCTGAACAACTCATTGCTGAATCTGGCTTTCAAGGGCTTTCCATGCAAAAGCTCGCCAATGAGGCAGGTGTCGCAGCAGGGACGATTTACCGTTATTTCTCAGATAAAGAACATCTTTTAGAGGAACTACGCCTTAACGTTGCTAAGCGTGTTGCTACTGCGGTGCAACTAGGTGTTAGTGAAGAGATGCCTTTAAAACAGCGTTATCGAACCATGTGGCTCAATATTTGGAATCTAGCGAGCTCGAACTTAAGTGCGATCAGCAACCGAGTCCAATATGAATCTTTACCCTGTTCAAATAGTAGCAAAGCTCGGGAACTTGAGAGACAAATGTTTGCCCAAGTAGATCTTCTTTTTAATCAGGGTAAAGACGAGGGAGTATTCAAGCTTCTCGATAACGAAGTACTTTCTGGATTAAGTTTTGAGGCAAGTGTTGCACTTGCTCGGAAACACGCTTTGGGATTTTATCAACTGGATAAGACGGCATTAGAGGCCGCTATTGAAGCCAGTTGGGATGCAATTATTAAACACTAACTTGGAGTTCTTAATAGAATGAAAAAGTGGACTTTCTTTATGTTACTTATCGCCGTTCTCTTGTTCGGCAGCGTGATAGGTTTCAATTTATTTAAGCAACAAAAGATCGCTGAATACATGGCAAACCGTCCTGAACCTGAGTTCCCAGTAACCGTGACAGAAGTGCAAGCGGTGGATTGGGTACCAGTCATCGAAGCAATTGGTTTTATCGAGCCAAACCAAGGCGTGACGGTAGCAAATGAGACCAGCGGTGTTATCGATAAAATCGCATTTGATTCCGGTACTCAAGTTAAATCGGGTCAGCCATTAGTGCTGCTTGATTCTGAAGTCGAAAAAGCAAATTTGAAGAGCTCGCAAGCTAAGTTGCCAGCGGCAGAAGCGAAATACAAACGCTACCAAGGCCTATTCAAAAAAGGCTCTATTTCTAAAGAAGCGTATGACGAAGCAGAAGCAAACTACTTCTCCTTAAAAGCAGACATTGAAAGCCTGAAAGCGACCATCGACCGACGCGAAATCAAAGCGCCATTTGATGGTGTGGTAGGTATTCGTAACGTGTACCTCGGTCAGTACCTACAGGCGGGCACCGACATTGTTCGCCTTGAAGATACCAGCGTGATGCGCTTGCGCTTCACCGTGCCACAAACCGATATTTCACGTATCAATATCGATCAAGAAGTGGATATCTTTGTTGACGCTTATCCAGACCAACCTTTCAAAGGGTCTATTTCTGCGATTGAACCAGCTGTAAACGTACAAAGTGGTTTGATTCAAGTTCAAGCGGATATCCCTAACAGTGACGGCAAACTGCGTAGTGGTATGTTCGCGCGTGCAAACATCATTCTGCCTAAATTAGAAAATCAGGTCACTCTACCTCAAACCGCGATCACATTTACGCTGTATGGCGACAATGTTTACATCGTAACAGAAGAAGATGGCGAAAAACGCGTTAAGCAGCATGTGGTAAAAGTTGGCGAACGCTCTAAAGATATCGCACACATTCTAGAAGGCGTGAAGCCAGGTGATGTAGTGGTGACATCGGGTCAAGTCCGTTTGAGTAACCATGCGAAAGTAAGCATTGTCGAAAGCGATGCAACTACCCCACCTGCTGAAACACCAATGCTTTAAGTTGGAGGCATCATGCGCTTTACAGATGTTTTTATAAAACGTCCAGTTTTAGCGGTATCGATCAGCTTTTTGATTGCATTGCTTGGTTTGCAAGCGGTGTTCAAAATGCAGGTTCGTGAATACCCTGAAATGACGAATACGGTGGTCACCGTGACCACCAGTTACTACGGTGCAAGTGCCAACTTGATCCAAGGCTTTATTACTCAGCCATTGGAGCAAGCGGTAGCGCAAGCCGATAATATTGATTACATGACTTCGCAATCGGTACTGGGTAAATCGACCATTACTGTCAACATGAAGTTGAATACTGACCCAAATGCGGCGTTGTCTGACATTCTGGCGAAAACCAACTCGGTACGTTCACAGCTACCAAAAGAAGCCGAAGACCCAACCGTAACCATGTCGACAGGTTCGACAACGGCGGTACTGTACATCGGCTTTACGAGTGACGAGTTATCTTCAAGCCAGATCACTGACTACCTTGAGCGTGTAATCAACCCGCAGTTGTTCACCGTAAACGGTGTGTCCAAAGTTGACCTGTATGGTGGTATGAAGTACGCACTGCGCGTATGGCTAGATCCTGCCAAAATGGGCGCTTTGAAGTTGACCGCAACCGATGTGATGAGCGTTCTTAACGCCAACAACTACCAATCTGCAACCGGTCAAGCGACGGGTGAGTTCGTGCTTTATAACGGTAGCGCAGATACTCAGGTATCAAACGTTGCTGAACTTGAAGCATTGGTCGTGAAAACTGGTGAAGGGGATGTCATCCGCCTAGGTGATATCGCTAAAGTAACGCTAGAGAAGAGTCACGACGTTTATCGCGCAAGTGCAAACGGTCAAGAAGCTGTGGTTGCAGCGATCAACGCAGCGCCAAGTGCTAACCCAATCAACATTGCAGCAGACGTACTTGAACTGTTGCCTCAGCTTGAGCGCAACCTACCAAGTAACATCAAAATGAACGTAATGTACGACTCAACTATCGCCATCAACGAATCGATTCACGAAGTAGTGAAAACGATTCTTGAAGCAGCAGTAATCGTACTTGTGGTTATCACACTGTTCCTGGGCTCATTCCGCGCGGTAATCATTCCTATCGTGACCATTCCACTTTCATTGATTGGTGTGGCAATGGTGATGCAGGCAATGGGGTTCTCTTGGAACTTGATGACGCTACTGGCGATGGTGCTTGCCATCGGTCTGGTGGTGGATGACGCGATCGTTGTACTAGAAAACGTTGACCGTCACATCAAAGAAGGGGAATCGCCATTCCGAGCTGCAATTATTGGTACGCGTGAAATTGCGGTTCCAGTTATCGCGATGACATTGACGCTAGGTGCAGTGTACGCGCCGATCGCATTGATGGGTGGTATCACCGGTTCATTGTTCAAAGAGTTCGCTTTGACACTGGCAGGTTCAGTATTCGTATCCGGCATCATCGCTTTGACACTATCACCAATGATGTGTTCGAAGATGCTGAAGGCGAACGAGAAGCCAAGCAAGTTTGAGCAAAAAGTTCACCATATCCTTGATGGCATGACCACTCGTTACGAAGGCATGTTGAAAGCGGTAATGGCTCATCGTCCGGTTGTTATTGCGTTTGCAATCATTGTATTTGCAAGCTTACCGGTCTTGTTCAAGTTTATTCCTAGCGAACTAGCACCATCTGAAGATAAAGGTGTGGTCATGCTGATGGGTACTGCCCCATCAAACGCGAACTTGGACTATATCCAAAATACCATGGATGACGTAAACCAAATACTCTCAGATCAACCGGAGGTGGAATACGCACAGGTCTTTAATGGTGTACCAAACTCAAACCAAGCGTTTGGCCTAGCAACATTGAAGCCTTGGAGTGAACGAGAGGCAAGCCAATCTGAAATCACGAAACGTGTGGGTGGCCTAGTATCAAGTGTGCCTGGTATGTCTGTCACTGCATTCCAAATGCCAGAGCTTCCAGGTGCAGGCTCAGGTCTACCTGTTCAGTTTGTAATTACAACACCAAATAGCTTCGAGAGCTTGTTTACTATCGCTAGCGATATTCTAACCGATGTTGCAAGTAGCCCAATGTTTGTCTATTCCGACCTGGATTTGAACTACGATTCAGCAACGATGAAGATCAAGATCGATAAAGACAAAGCGGGTGCCTACGGTGTGACTATGCAAGACATTGGCATCACTCTCAGCACCATGATGGCAGATGGTTATGTAAACCGAATCGACCTGAATGGTCGCTCGTATGAGGTGATACCTCAAGTTGAGCGTAAATGGCGTCTAAACCCAGAATCGATGAAGAACTACTATGTACGCTCTGTGGATGGTAAAGCGGTTCCATTAGGCAGTCTGATTACTATCGATGTGGTGGCTGAGCCTCGCTCTTTGCCACACTTCAACCAGCTAAACTCAGCGACTGTGGGTGCAGTACCATCACCTAGTGTTGCTATGGGTGACGCAATCGACTGGTTTGAAAATATTGCACAAACCAAACTGCCTGCAGGATATAACCACGATTACATGGGCGAATCTCGTCAGTTTGTAACGGAAGGTAGTGCCTTGTATGCAACCTTCGGTCTTGCACTTGCGATCATCTTCCTCGTTCTGGCGATTCAATTTGAATCACTCCGCGATCCTATTGTCATCATGGTATCTGTACCTCTGGCAATATGTGGTGCCTTGATCGCATTGGCCTGGGGTACGGCCTCGATGAACATCTACTCGCAGGTTGGTTTGATAACGCTGGTCGGCCTAATAACCAAGCACGGTATCTTGATCTGTGAAGTCGCCAAAGAAGAGCAGTTACATAATAAACTGTCTCGTATTGATGCGGTGATGGAAGCTGCGAAAGTGCGTCTTCGCCCTATCCTAATGACCACTGCAGCGATGATCGCAGGTCTTATCCCACTGATGTACGCAACAGGTGCAGGTGCCGCGCAACGTTTCAGTATCGGTATCGTCATCGTTGCTGGCCTTGCAATCGGTACACTGTTCACACTATTCGTACTACCTGTGATTTACAGCTACCTAGCTGAAAAACACAAACCTCTGCCAGTATTTGTTGAAGACAAAGACTTGGAGAAGTTAGCGCGAGTTGACGAAGCGAAAGCAGCTCATCGTGAATTAGCGGATAACAGATAAGCTATTAAGGCATTCAAAAAGGTCACTTCGGTGGCCTTTTTTATTGCCGCTCTCTTTTTTGCCATCTAAATGGCGACTTTCACGTATCATTTACTTAAAATGAGGACAAATCAAAAGGAGTTTTAGCCACTATGTTTGACCCAAAGAAATTAGAGCAAATTGCTAAACAGATTCACGACTCAATGCCTCAACCTGTAAAAGAGTTGGGCTCTGATGTCGATCAGAAAGTTCGTCAAGTAATCCAAGGCCAGCTAAACAAGCTAGATGTTGTAAGTCGCGAAGAGTTTGATGTTCAAACTCAAGTTTTACTACGTACACGTCAAAAGCTAACAGAAATGGAACAGAAGTTGGCACAACTTGAAGAAAAGCTTGCTGAAAAATAAGTATCAAAGCGCTCCTCACAAAGGAGCGTTTTTCTTATCGGCGCGCAGATAAATCGGCTAAAAACAAAAAGGCTTGGTCAACGGCGACCAAGCCTTTTGATTAGATGTTGTGTTTTATTTTGTATTTATCACTCCAGTCTGCCTGGAGTTTATCTACTGCGTTACTTGAGACTAAGTAAATTACGCTGTATTAAGGTTTCATTTCTAGGAGAAGGCGCGGACTTTACGATAGTAAACGAGCACCTTCGACACCGAAATGGAGCCTTAAGGCCAGTCATTTAGCCGCCCACCGCGATACGCTTCATATCAGTCATGTAACCACGTAGCTCTTCACCGATGTACTCTACAGGGTGGTTACGGATTGTTTCATTCACAGCGATAAGAGTCGCGTTATCCACTTGGTTAGACGTTTCACCTAAACCTTTACCAATTACGTCAGTATTTACGGCTGGCATAAACTTCTCACGTAGAAGCGGCGTTGCTACGTTAGCGAACAGGTAGTTACCGTATTCCGCAGTGTCTGAGATAACCACGTTCATCTCGTATAAACGCTTACGTGCGATAGTGTTTGCGATAAGTGGCAGCTCGTGTAGAGACTCGTAGTAAGCAGACTCATCGATGATGCCAGATGCCGTCATCGCTTCGAATGCTAGCTCAACACCCGCACGAACCATAGCAACCATCAAGATACCGTTATCGAAGTACTCTTGCTCAGAGATTTCTACGTCAGTTTCTGGGTAGTTTTCGAAAGCAGTTTCACCTGTTTCTGCACGCCAGCCTAGTAGATTTGCATCGTCGTTTGCCCAGTCAGCCATCATAGTGCTAGAGAAGTGACCGGTGATGATGTCATCCATGTGCTTGTTGTATAGCGGACGCATAAGTTCTTTTAGCTCTTCAGAAAGCTCAAATGCTTTCACTTTTGCAGGGTTAGTTAGGCGATCCATCATGTGAGTGATACCACCAAACTTCAGTGCTTCAGTGATGGTTTCCCAACCGTATTGAAGAAGCTTACCAGCGTAGCCAGGATCGATACCATCAGCAATCATCTTCTCGTAACACACGATAGAGCCAGCCTGTAGCATGCCACAAAGGATAGTTTGCTCACCCATTAGGTCAGATTTCACCTCAGCAACAAAAGAAGACTCTAGACAGCCAGCACGGTGACCACCGGTTGCAGCAGCCCAAGCTTTCGCGATATCCCAACCTTCACCTTTTGGGTCGTTCTCTGGGTGAACAGCGATAAGAGTCGGTACACCGAAACCGCGCTTGTATTCTTCACGAACTTCCGTACCTGGACATTTAGGTGCAACCATTACTACCGTTAGGTCTTTACGGATTTGCATGCCTTCTTCAACAACGTTGAAACCGTGAGAGTAACCTAGTGCTGCGCCTTCTTTCATTAACGGCATTACCGTCTCAACAACGTTTGTGTGCTGCTTATCTGGAGTAAGGTTTACTACTAGATCAGCTTGTGGAATTAGCGTTTCGTAGCTACCTACCTCAAAACCGTTGTCTTTTGCGTTTTTGAATGACTGGCGTTGCTCATCAATCGCGGCTTGGCGAAGCGCATAAGCAACGTCTAGACCAGAGTCGCGCATGTTCAGACCTTGGTTAAGACCTTGAGCACCACAACCTACAATGACTACTTTCTTACCTTTCAGATAATCCGCTTCTGAAGCGAACTCACTGCGGTCCATAAAACGACAACGACCTAATTGGTCCAACTGCTCGCGCAAGTTTAGGGTATTGAAATAATTAGCCATCTGGGTGCTCCTTTGAGATTCTTCCATTGAGGTCAGTAATTGCCTTACCGAATAACTTCATACTAAAACAGACATGAGATTGCTTAAAGTGATATATTCACAATTAGTTATTGCAATTTATGCAACATGGAAATGAAAATTTAATGAATATCAAAAGCCTGCAACTTTTCATTCATCTCTGTGAGAGTAAAAGTTTCGCCAAGACCGCAGCGGCAATGCATATTAGCCCTTCAGCCTTAAGCCGACAGATACAAAAATTAGAGGAGGAAACCAGCCAACAATTGTTTTTACGCGACAACCGTAGCGTTGATTTAACTATCCAAGGTAAAAAGCTAGTCCCAGTCGCCTTAAAGATTCTTGGCGAATGGCAGCAGTATCAGAGTCACCTGAAGGGAACCGAGGATGAATTGAAAGGAGAAATCCGTCTCTTTTGTTCTGTTACTGCAAGCTACAGCCATCTGCCGGAGCTAATATCTGACTTTCGTATTCAGAACCCTTTCATTGAATTCAAACTATCAACCGGCGATCCAGCTCAAGCGATCGACAAAATACTAGCAGATGAAGCCGATATTGCCATATCAGCCAAGTCAGAACAGATGCCAAATAAAATCGCATTTGAAACGATCAGTGAAATCCCACTTTCTGTCATCGTACCTGTTGGGGTTAGTGCGTTTGCTGAAGAGCTACAAAAAGAAAAACCAGACTGGTCGGTCATTCCATTCATACTCCCAGAAGCAGGAACGGCAAGGGACAGGGCCAATACTTGGCTCAAACAAATGAAAATAAAGCCAAAGATCTACGCACAAACCTCCGGACATGAAGCCATCGTAAGTATGGTTGCATTGGGGTGTGGAGTAGGTATCGCACCTGATGTTGTAATCAACAACAGTCCGGTAAGAGAAAAGATAAATCGTTTAAAAGTCTTACCAATTAAACCTTTTAAACTTGGTGTTTGCTGCAACAAAACTCAGCTGGAGAATCCGCTTGTTAAAGCCTTTTGGAAGGTTGCAGAGAGCAAGTATATCGCACCTTAGATGAACACTTTTTAGGTATAAAGTGAGCTAATTTTAAAACTCTATAGATGCAAAAAAGCCCGCTCTTTCGAGCGGGCTTCTTAAATTTAAAGCCTGGCGATGTCCTACTCTCACATGGGGAAGCCCCACACTACCATCGGCGCTATTTCGTTTCACTTCTGA